>NZ_AP014569.1:0-322187 GCF_000828915.1 Serpentinimonas maccroryi | reverse complement strand
CGTCGTAGCGCGCCAGCATGGTGGTGTGCGCAAAGGCGGCCGCGTTGTGGACGATGGCCTTGTACTCGGGCGACAGGGCGTTGAACGCGGTCTTGTTGATGAGCAAGTCGAGCTGCGTGCCGGCTTCCCAGAAGCCGGGGTAGTAGTAGAACGGGGCCACGCGGTGAAAGCCCAGCTTTTCGTCGTCGTAGGGGCCGACGAACTCGGCGCCATCGACGGTGCCGCGCTCCAACGCCTGATAGATTTCACCAGCCGGCATGGCCAACGGCACCACGCCCAGGCGCTCCAGCACCCGGCCAGCGAAACCACCGGCACGGAAACGCATACCCTGCAAATCGGCGGGGGAGCGGATTTCACGCCGGAACCAGCCGCCCATCTGCGCCCCGGTGTTGCCGCAAGCAAAGTTGACGAGGTTGAAGGTGTCGAGCAGCTCGCGGCTCAGGGCCAGCCCGTTGCCCTCGTAGAACCAAGAGGTCATCTGGCGCCCGTTGAGGCCAAAGGAGATGCCGCCGTTGGCCAGTGCCAGCGCGTCTTCTTTGCCGAAGAAGAAGTAGTTGGCAGTGTGGGCGCACTCGATGGTGCCGGCCTGCGCCGCATCGAACACCCCCATGGCGGGCACCAGTTCGCCAGCCGGGTGGGTGCTGACCTGAAACCTGCCGCCGGTGGCGTCGGAGACGGCCTTGGCGAACACCTCGGCCGCACCCCAGATGGTGTCGAGCGCACGCGGGAAGGTCGAAGCCAAGCGCCAGCGCACGGTCTCACCCGTGATGACCGCGGGGGCTGCGGGGGCGGCCGCCGGAGCAGCGGCTTGTTCGCGTGGGCCGCAAGCGGCCAACAAGCCGGCTACACCAACTGCGCCGGTGCCGGCGATGATTGAGCGACGATCCATTAATTGACTCCGATAGACTGGTTTTGGGTTAGCTACCACCGACCACCCCATGTGCTGGGCTGATGGATGGCTGCTGGGCATTGTAGGACCCGCACAGAGCCGGTTTTGGCCGTGTAAACCCTAGGGAAAGGCGTTGCGGGTTGAAAAAATATCAATTCAACAGAACCGGCTTTCAAGCATCCGCTGTGCCCTACAAGCCTGAGCAGGCCGGCCAAGCGCGCACGCTGGCCTCGATGCCCGCCGCATCCAGCCCCAGCAGCGCCATCAGTTTGGCCGCATCGCCGTGCTCAATGAAGCGGTCGGGCAGGCCCAGCCGCAGCACCGGGCGCAGCAGGCCGGCCTCGTGCAGCGCCTCCAGCACCGCCGAACCTGCGCCGCCATTGAGCGCTCCGTCTTCGACTGTGACCAGGCAGTCGTGTTGCTGCGCCAGCTCGAGCAGCAGCTCACGGTCCAGCGGCTTGGCCCAGCGCATATTGGCCACCGTGGCGTCGAGCCGCTCGGCCGCTTGCAAGGCCGGGTAGAGCAAGGTGCCAAACGCCAGCAGCGCCACGCGCTTGCCTTGGCGGCGCCGTTCGCCGCGGCCAAAGGGCAGGCCCTGCAAGTCGCTCGGCAAGGCGGTGCCGGCGCCGCTGCCGCGTGGGTAGCGCACCGCCACCGGGTGCGCTTGCTGATAGGCGGTGCACAGCAGTTGGTAGCACTCGGCCTCGTCGGCCGGGCAGGCGATCGACACGTTGGGGATGCAGCGCAGAAAAGCGATGTCGTAGGCGCCGGCGTGGGTGGGGCCGTCGGCACCGACGATGCCGGCGCGGTCGAGCGCGAACACCACCGGCAGGTTTTGCAGGGCCACGTCGTGGATCAGCTGGTCGTAGGCGCGCTGCAAAAAGGTGGAGTAGATCGCCAGCACCGGCTTGAGGCCCTCGCAAGCCAGCCCAGCCGCAAAGGTGGCGGCGTGCTGCTCGGCGATGCCGACATCGTGGTAGCGCTCGGGGAAGCGCTGGTGAAACTCGACCATGCCTGAGCCTTCGCGCATGGCCGGGGTGATGCCGACCAAGCGCTCGTCGTGCGCCGCCATGTCGCACAGCCAGCGCCCGAATACTTGGCTAAACGTGAGCTTGCTGCTGGATGGCGGGGTGGGCAGGCCAACCGCCGGGTCAAACTTGCCCGGGCCGTGGTAGGCGATGGGGTCGGCTTCGGCCAGCTTGTAGCCTTGGCCTTTGCGCGTCACCACGTGCAGGAACTGCGGCCCCTTGAGGCGGCGCAGGTTCTCCAGCATCGGGATCAGGACGTCGAGGTCGTGGCCGTCGATCGGGCCGATGTAGTTGAAGCCGAATTTTTCGAACAGGGTGATCGGCACCACCATGCCCTTGGCGCCCTCCTCGAGCCGGCGGGCGAGCTCGAGCAGCGGCGGCGCCACCCCCAGCACCTGTTTGCCCACCTGCTTGGCGGCCGAGTAAAAACGCCCGCTCATCAGCTGCGCGAGGTAGCGGTTGAGCGCCCCCACCGGCGGGCTGATCGACATGTCGTTGTCGTTGAGCACCACCAGCAGCCGCGTCTGCTCGAGCACGCCGGCGTTGTTGAGGGCTTCGAAGGCCATTCCGGCCGTCATGGCGCCGTCGCCGATCACGGCCACGGCGTGCCGGTCGGCGCCCTGCTGCTGCGCCGCCACCGCCATGCCCAGCGCGGCCGAGATGCTGGTGGACGAGTGCGCGGTGCCAAAGGTGTCGTACTCGCTCTCGGTGCGCACCGGAAAGCCGCTCACCCCCCCCAATTGACGCAGCGTGTGCATGCGCTCGCGCCGGCCGGTGAGGATTTTGTGCGGGTAGGTCTGGTGCCCGACGTCCCACACCAGCCGGTCTTGCGGCGTGTTGAAGACGTAGTGCAAGGCCACCGTGAGCTCGACCGTGCCGAGGTTGGAGCTCAGGTGGCCGCCGGTCTGGGCCACGCTGTGCAGCAAAAATTGGCGCAGTTCGTCGGCCAGCGGGCGCAACTGGGCGCGCGTGAGGCGGCGCAAGTCGGCCGGGGATTGGATGGTGTCGAGCAAGCCAGTCATGGGGTGTGAGGGGTTTTAGTGAGAGCGGTGCAGCACCCAGTCGGCCAGATCGTGCAGGGTTTGCGCCGCCGCCACGGGGCGCTCGTGCAAGGCGGCGTGGGCCTGTGCCAGCAGGTCGTGGGCGTACTGGCGCGCCCCGTTCAGCCCCATGAGGGAGACGAAGGTGGGTTTGTCGGCGGCGGCGTCTTTGCCGGCGGTTTTGCCCAGGGTGCCGGAGTCGGCCACCACGTCGAGCACGTCGTCGATGACTTGAAACGCCAGCCCGAGCGCCTGGCCATAGCGCGTGAGGGCGGCGAGCGCAGCGGCATCGGCCCCACCGGCCAGCGCCCCCATCTGCACGCTGGCCAGCAGCAGGGCGCCGGTTTTGCGGCGGTGCATGTCTTCGAGCTCGGCCAGGCTCAGGCGGCGGCCGACGCTGGCCAGATCGATCGCCTGCCCGCCGGCCATGCCTAGGTGCCCGGCAGCCCGGGCCAACTGCAGCGCCAGCGCGGCCCCCAGGGCGGCATCGGGCTGCTCCAGCAACAATTCAAACGCCAGCACCTGCAACGCATCGCCAGCCAGCAGCGCCGTGGCCTCGCCATATTGCACGTGCACGGTCGGCTTGCCGCGGCGCAGCACGTCGTTGTCCATGCAGGGCAGGTCGTCGTGCACCAGCGAGTAGGCGTGGATCAGCTCGACGGCGCACGCCGCGCGCAGCACGGCAGTGTGCGTGGCTGATGCCAAGGCGGCTGCGGGCGCACCGGCTGCGGCCTCGGCCGCCGCCCACACCAGCAACGGCCGCAGGCGCTTGCCGCCGTCGAGCACCGCGTAGCGCATCGCCAAACCCAGCGCGGCCGGCGCCTGCGGCGCCAAGGCAGCGTCCAGCGCGCGCTCCACTTCGGCCAAGCGGGCCGCACTCCAGGCGCTGAAATCAGGGGCTGGGGCCGTGGTAGGTGCTGGGTTGGGTGTTTGCAATGCGGATTGCATGGGGGTCTGCATAGACGCGGCGTTCACGGCTGGGGCGTCCAGGGGCGCTCGGCGCCGTTTTCGAGCACCGTGAGCTGCTGCTCCAGCGCCTCGAGCCGGGCGCGGCAGTAGGCCAGCAGCTCGTTGCCGCGCTGGTGCTGCGTGAGCAACTCGTCGAGCGGCAACTGGCCGCCATCGAGCCGGGCCAGCAGGGCGTCGAGCTCTTGCGCCGCGGCTTCGTACGATGGGGGGACATCGGCAGCGGCTTGGCCAGCTTTGGGTTTGGGCATGGGAATGGCAAGTAAACCGGGGTTGCGCCAAGGCGGCGACAATGAACTGCGGATTTTAGGCGCTCGCGCCCGCTTGGGTGCGGATTTGCCTAAAAAGCACCCAGCCACGGGAACCCCAGGGGTACAATCGCGCTCCCTTGTTTTCAACTCGATGGGAGTTGTACACACCCTTAGTTCGCGCCGAACCGCTGCCCCGCACCGACACGCGCTTTCCCTGCCCCTTCATAGGGGGAGTCTCTTGAGGTCAGGACCATCATGTCTGATTTGAGTCTTCCATTGCAGCAGGCCACAAGCCAATTGCCCGTTTCCAGCTACTTTGACGAGGCGCTGTTGCAGCGCGAGCTGGAGCATATCTTTCAGCGCGGGCCCCGCTACGTGGGGCATGTGAACTCGGTGCCCAACGTGGGCGACTACTACGCCCTACCGCACGAAGGCGAGGGCCGGGCTCTGGTGCGCACCGCGCAGGGCGTGGAACTGGTGAGCAACGTCTGCCGCCACCGGCAAGCCGTGATGCTCAAAGGCCGCGGCAACCTGCAGCAAAGTGGCAGTGGCCACGCCAGCGGCCACATCGTCTGCCCGCTGCACCGCTGGACCTACGACGGCGGCGGCGCGGCCCAGCCGGGGCAGCGCCTTGGCCAACTGCTGGGCGCACCGCACTTTGCGCACGACCCCTGCCTGAACCTGCAGCGCTACCCGCTGCGCGAGTGGAACGGCTTGTTGTTCGAGGACAACGGGCGCGACATCGGCGCCGACCTGGCTGGCCTCGAGCAGATCAGCGAGCTCAACTTCGAGGGCATGGTGCTTGGGCATGTGGAGCTGCACCAGTGCAACTACAACTGGAAAACCTTCATCGAGGTGTACCTCGAGGACTACCACGTGGTGCCGTTCCACCCCGGGCTGGGTCATTTCGTGACCTGCGACGACCTGCGCTGGACCTTCAAGCCCGAGTATTCGGTGCAAACCGTGGGCGTGCAAAACCTGCAACAAGGCGGCGGCAGCCCGGTTTACAAACATTGGCACGAGGTGCTGCTGCGCTACCGCAACGGCCAGTTGCCCGAGCGCGGCGCGGTCTGGCTCACCTACTACCCGCACCTGATGATCGAGTGGTACCCGCACGTGCTCACGGTCTCGACCGTGCACCCGCTGGGCGTGAACCAAACCCTGAACCGGGTCGAGTTCTACTACCCCGAAGACATCGCCGCCTTCGAGCCCGAGTTCATGGCCGCGCAGCGCGCCGCCTACATGGAGACCTGCATCGAAGACGACGAGATCGGCGAGCGCATGGACGCCGGACGCAAGGCGTTGCTGGCGCGCGGCGAGAACGAAGTCGGCCCCTACCAAAGCCCGATGGAAGACGGCATGCAGCACTTCCACGAGTGGTACCGCGCGCGCATGGGGGCGCGCTTGCTGGGCTGAGCGGCGTTTTAAGCGCGCGCGTCGCCCCAGCGCAGCGGAAAGCGGTCGTCGCCGACGTAGGTGGCGTTGCCCAGCCGATCGACGCAGTAGCTGGGCGAGACGATCATGTCTTGGAACAACATGCCGGCGCCGATGCGCGTGTACTCGAACAAGATGCTGCGCTCGACGCGCGAGCTGGCGCGCAAGTGGCTGCCGTGGCCGATCCAGCACGGCCCGATCACGCTGCAGCCGGGCTCGAGGCGCACGCTGGAGCCAAAATACACCGGCCCTTGCACCTGCACCGTGGCCCAGTCGATGCGGGTGTTGAGCCCCACCCAGACCCCCGGGCGCACCTCGGTGCCGGGCATGTGCATCTGCTCCACTTCGCCGCGCAGCACGCGCTGCAGCACCGACCAATAATCGCTCACGCGCCCGATATCGATCCAGTTGAACGGTCGGCTCTGGGCGTAAAAGGGTAGGCCGCGCTGCACCAGCAGCGGGAACAGCTGGCTGCCGATGTCAAACACCTGCCGGGGCGGAATCAGCTCGAGTGCCGCCGGCTCGAAGATGTAAATGCCGGTGCTGGCCAAGGTCGATTTGGCCTCGTGCGGCTGCGGCTTTTCTTGGAACGACTGCACGCGGCCGCTGGCGTCTGCAACCACGACGCCGTAGTTGCTCACCTGATCGCGCGGCACCTCGAGCGTGACCACGCTGGCCAGCGCGCCTTGGGCACGGTGCTGGGCCAGCGCGGCCCCGAGGTCGAGGTCGATCAGCGCGTCGCCGCACAGCACCAGCGTGGTGTCGTCAAAAAAACCGCTCTGGTCTTGGATGTGGCGCATGCCGCCGGCCGAACCCAGCGGGCGCGGCAAGATGTCGCCGTGGTCATAAACGCCCTCGTAGGAGTAGCCGATCTCGACGCCCCAGCGGTGCCCGTCGCGAAAATACTCCTCGATTTTGCGGTGGTTGTAGGCCACGTTGACCATGATCTGCGTCACGCCGTGGCGCGCCAGATGCTCGATCAGGTATTCCATCACCGGCTTGCCCAAAATTGGCACCATCGGTTTGGGCAGGTCTTTGGTCAGGGGCCGAACCCGGGTGCCTTGGCCAGCGGCCAGGATCATTGCTTTTGCCATGTGCGCGCTCGCGAGCCGGCGTGGGAGCCGGAAACCGTTTAAACCCGGCGATCATACGGCAGCGCCCGATCGGCGAGAATGCAGCACATTGGGGCAGCGATCCCGCTGCCTGCACGCCTCTGGCGCCCTTATATCCCACCCCCGATGTCGATCAGACCCCGTTTTCTGGCTCGCTGGCCCGCCCTGCTCGGGGCTGCGCTCCTGTTGCTGACTGCGCTGCTGGCCGGCTGTGCGGCGCCCGTCACCCAGCCCCCGCGCGCGGCACCCGAAGCGGCGGCGCCCCCCGTGCCCGCGCCCGGCAGCTTGCACACCATCGGCTTCGACGGCGGCAGCCTGCTGGTCGATACCCGCACCACGGCCTGCCGCATCACGCTCAGCGGCGCCATCCACGAAGACACCGTGCGGCGCATGCACAGCGCCATGCAGCGGATCGAGGCTGCACGCTGCGCGCAGCGCTTGCTGCAACTGGAAACCGGCGCGGCTCAGGTGGGCAGCGCCATCACCTTGGGGGCGATGCTGCGCAACCGCCGGTTCGACACCCTGGTGCCGGCGGGCCGGGTCTGCGACACGCCGTGCCTGCTGGTGTTTGCGGCCGGCATCCAGCGCACGCTGGCGCACGGCGCCCAACCGGCGCAACTGGCCATCACCCAGTTGCCGCCCGACGCCGATTTTGGCCAGCGCGGCTGCCGCAGCGAACCCAACGCGGCGCAGCAGCTCACGCTGGCGCGCTACCTCAACGCCATGCTGCCCGAACCCACCTCCAGCACCGTGCTGCGCCAGGTGCTGGCCGCCGACTGCAACGGCTCGGCCCGCCTCGGCCCGGAGCAAGCGCTGGCCCTAGGGCTGGCCACCTCGACCGCGGCGCGGCGCTAGGGCGCGTGCCGGCCCCAGCCTTCGGACCGCTCAGCCTCCCAGCCCCACCAGCTTCTCAATGCGCCTGCTCCCAGTTGGCGCCAAAACCCACTTCGGCCAGCAGCGGCACCTTGAGCGCGGCCACGCCGGCCATCAGGCGCGGCACCTCGGTGCGCAGCCAATCTTGCTCGGCTGCGGGCAGCTCGAACACCAGCTCGTCGTGCACCTGCATGATCATGCGGCTGGCGCGGCCTTGGGCGTCGAGCGCCTGCTGCACCGCCACCATGCTGAGCTTGATCAGGTCGGCGGCCGTGCCCTGCATCGGGGCGTTGATGGCGGCGCGCTCGGCGGCGGCGCGGCGCGCGGCGTTGGGCGAGTTGATCTCGGGCAGGTGCAGGCGCCGGCCCAGCACCGTGTGCACGCAGCAGCGCGCTTTGGCTTCGGCGCGGGTGGCGTCCATGTAGCGGCGCACGCCGGCAAAGCGCTCAAAATAGCGCTCGATGTAGTTGCGCGCCGCCCCGGTGTCGATGCCCAGCGCCTTGGCCAGCCCAAAGCTGCTCATGCCGTAGATCAGGCCAAAATTGATCGTCTTGGCGTAGCGGCGCTGCTCGGCGCTCACCTGCTCGGGCGCCAGGCCAAAGACTTCGGCGGCGGTGGCGCGGTGCACGTCCAGCCCGTCGTGGAAGGCGCGCAGCAGGGCCGGGTCGTCGCTCAGGTGCGCCATGATGCGCAGCTCGATCTGCGAGTAGTCGGCGCTGGCGATCAGATGCCCGGGCGCGGCCACGAACGCCTCGCGCACGCGCCGGCCCTCGGGCGTGCGGATGGGGATGTTTTGCAGATTGGGCTCGTTGCTCGACAAGCGCCCGGTCACGGCCACGGCCTGCGCGTAGTGGGTGTGCACGCGCCCGGTGCGCGGGTGCGCCAGCGCCGCCAGCTTGTCGGTGTAGGTGCCCTTGAGTTTGGCCAGCGAGCGGTGCTGCAAAATCTGCGCCGGCAGCGGGTAGTCTTCGGCCAGTTTTTCGAGCACTTCTTCGTCGGTGCTGCGCGCGCCGGTGGCGGTTTTTTTGAGCACCGGCAGGCCCAGCCGGTCGTACAAAATCTCGCCCAGCTGCTTGGGGCTGGCCAAGTTGAACGGCTGGCCGGCCAAGGCGTGGGCGCGCGCCTCGAGCTCGACCAGGCGCAGGCCCAATTCGTGGCTCTGACGCGCCAAGGTGGCGGCATCGATCAACACGCCGTGGCGCTCGATGCGGTAGAGCACCTCGGAGCACGCGATTTCGAGCCCATAGACGGCGCGCAGCGGCGCCTCGGCCTGCAGCCGCGGCCACAGGCGCTGGTGCACCTGAAGCGTGAAATCGCTGTCTTCGCAGGCGTAGGTGCTGGCGCGCTCGATATCGACTTGCGCAAACGGTATCTGCTGCGCGCCCTTGCCGCACAGCTCGGCGTAGCTCAAACCGCGCTGGCCCAAGTGGCGCTCGGCCAGGCTCTCGAGGCTGTGCGGCAGGTGTGCTTCGAGCACATAGCTTTGCAGCAGCGTGTCGTGCTCGAGGCCGCGCAGCTCGATGCCGTGGTTGGCGAACACGTGGCGCTCGTACTTGAGGTGCTGGCCGAGTTTGGCCGCGGCCGGGTTTTCCAGCCAAGGGCGCAGGCACTCCAGCGCCGCCGCGCGCGGCAGCTGCTCGGGCGCGCCGGGGTAGTCGTGCGCCAACGGCAGATAAGCGGCCGCGCCGGCTTCGAGGCTCCACGACAGGCCGACGATTTCGGCGCGCATGGGGTCGAGGCCCGTGGTCTCGGTGTCGAGCGCCACCAGCGGCGCCGCCTGCAGCCGCGGCAACCAGGCGTGCAGCGCCTCCCAGGTGAGCACGGTCTGGTAGTGGCGCGGTGGGGGGGTGGGGGCGTGTGCTGATTCCGCCTCGGCGGCCTGAGCTGAAGCTGATGCGGCATCTGGCCCGGCGATGTCAAACATAGAGGCTTGGTCGGCGGGCGCGGCGCTGGCCGCTTCGACGCCAGCCAGTTTGGCGCCTTCTCCACGCCTAGCCCAGCCCCCCGGCTTGGCCCCTGCCTCCCGCTGCGCCCCATCAGCCGCCCCGCCCTCCTCCAGCGCCCGCACCAGCGTCTTAAAGCCGTAGCGTTGGTAAAAATCGCGCAGCGCCGCCCGATCGGGGGCTTGCAAGCGCAACGCTTGCTGCACGTCCGGCGCGCTCAGGTGCGCGCTCAGGTCGCAGTCGGTTTTGATGCGCAGCAGCTGGCGCGCCGTGGGCAACCAGTCCAGCGCCGCGCGCAGCTTGGCGCCCACGGCGCCGGGCATCTGCTCGGCGTGGGCCACGATGGCCTCGAGCGAGCCGTATTCGAGCAGCCATTTGACGGCGGTTTTCGGGCCCACCTTCTCGACGCCGGGCACGTTATCGACCGTGTCGCCCACCAGGCACTGGTAGTCCACCATTTGCTGCGGCAGCACGCCAAACTCGGCCTGCACCCCGGCCACGTCGCGCCGCTTGCCGCTCATGGTGTCGATCACCATCACCCGCGGCCCCACGAGCTGGCTCATGTCTTTGTCGCCGCTCGAAATCACCACCTGCACCCCGGCCGCGGCGGCGCGCTGCGCCAGCGTGCCCAGCACATCGTCGGCCTCGACCCCGGGCACGCACAGCACCGGCCAGCCGAGCAGGCGCAGCACCGTGTGGATGGGCTCGATCTGGGCGCGCAAATCGTCGGGCATGGGGCTGCGCTGCGCTTTGTAGGCCGGGTAGAGCGCATCGCGAAAGGTGGGGCCGGGCGCGTCGAACACAAAGGCGGCGCTCTGCGCCGGGTGCTCGCGCAACAGCGCCTGCGCCATGTTGATGAGGCCGCGCAGGGCGCCGGTGGCCGGGCTGCTGGGGTCGCCGGGCACGGCGCGCAAATCGGGCATGGCGTGAAAGGCGCGGTAGAGGTAGCTCGAGCCATCGACCAGCAGCAGGGTGGGGGGAGATTCAGTCATGCCCGCATTGTGCCGCCTACAATCGCAGCCTATGCAAGCCCCCCTGTCTGGCGCCCTGCGCGCGCCCTGCTCCCCCTAGCCATGGCGGTCTATACCGAAGTCACACCGGCCCAAGCCGCGGCGCTGCTGCAGCAGTTGGGCCTAGGCGAACTGCTCGAGCTGCGCGGCTGCCCCGGCGGCATTGAGAACACCAACTACTTTGCCTCGGTGCAGGCACCCGATGGCGCACGGCACGAATACGTGCTGACGCTGTTTGAGCGCCTGGGCTTTGAGCAACTGCCCTTTTACCTCTGCCTGATGCAGCATCTGGCCGCCAAGGGCATCCCGGTGCCCAACCCGGCCCCAGACGCCAGCGGCCAGATCCTGCACCGGCTGCTCGGCAAACCGGCGGCGCTGGTCAACAAGCTGCCCGGCCAGAGCGTGCTGGCGCCGCACCCCGCGCACTGCGCGCAACTGGGCACCCTGCTGGCGCGCATGCACTTGGCGGCACTCGACTACCCGCGCCAGCAGCCCAACCTGCGCGGCTTGGCGTGGTGGAACCAGACCGCCCCCGAGGTGCTGCCGCATTTAAGCCCGGCGCAAGCCGCTTTGCTGCGCAGCGAACTGGCGCTGCAAAACGAGCTGGCGCAGCAGCCGCGCTACCACAGCCTGCCGCGCGGCCCGGTGCACGCCGATCTGTTCCGTGACAACGCCCTGTTCGAGGGCGACCGGCTCACCGGTGTGTTCGATTTTTACTTCGCCGGCTGCGACACTTGGTTGTTCGACCTGAGCGTGGCCCTGAACGACTGGTGCATCGACCTGGCCAGCGGCCAGCCCGACGCGTCGCGCAGTCACGCCCTGCTGACTGCCTACCAAAACCTGCGCCCCTTGAGCGCCGCCGAGCACGAGCTGCTGCCGCTGCTGCTGCGCGCTGCGGCGCTGCGCTTTTGGCTCTCGCGCCTGTGGGACTGGTATCTGCCACGCGATGCCGCCATGCTGGTGCCGCACGACCCCACCCACTTTGAGCGCGTGCTGTGCGCGCGGGTGGCGCACGCATGAGGCTGCACCGCGTACCGGCGCGCACCGGATTGATGTGGGTGCGCTTGGGCCTGAGCACGTTTTTCAAGCAACCGCTGGCGCTGGCCGGGTTGTTTTTTCTGTTCATGCTGGTGGTTTCGGTGCTGTCGCTGGTGCCGCTGCTCGGGCAGGCGCTGGCGCTGGCGCTGCTGCCCGCCGCCACGCTGGGCCTGATGGCAGCCACGCGCATCGCAAACTCGGGCCAGTTCCCCATGCCCGCGGTGCTGGCCAGCGCCTTTGCCGCCGGGCGCGAGCGCGCGCGCGCCATGCTGGTGCTGGGCCTGATCTACGCCGCCGGATCGCTGCTGATTTTGGGCCTGACGCTGCTGATCACCGGCGGCGCGGCCGCGCCCGCGGTGCTGCCAGACCCAGCGGCCGTGCCGGTGGAGCCCGGTGCCAGCCCCACGCCCCAAGACCTGATGCTCGCACCCGAGGCCATCAACCGCATGCTCGTCAGCGCGCTGCTGCACGTGCCGCTCGGGCTGCTGTTTTGGCACGCCCCGGCGCTGGTGCACTGGCACGGGGTGTCGCCGCTCAAGAGCCTGTTTTTCAGCGCGCTGGCCTGCTGGACCAACAAGGCGGCGCTGCTGTATTACTTTTTGGGCTGGGCCGCGGTGTTCTTCGGTGTGGCCTTGGTGCTGGTGCTGCTGGGCAGCTTGGTGGGTGGGCCACGCTTCATCAGCATGCTGCTGTTTCCGGTGGCCATGCTCATGAGCGCGATCTTTTTCACCTCGCTCTACTTCACCTTCCGCGACAGCTTCGAGACCGACGAGGGGCAACCCCCGGCCTGAGCGGCCCAAGCTCAGCCACTGAGCGTCACAGCGGCGTGAGCTTGGCCACCGCCAGCGCCAGCCACTTGCTGCCGTGGCGCGTGAAGCTCACCTGCGCCCGTGCGTCGTCGCCGCGCCCCTCGACCGCCAGCACCTGGCCTTGGCCAAATTTTGGGTGAAACACCTGCATGCCGGCGCGGAGGCCGTGCGTTGCGTCTGCCGCCGCGCGGCTGGGCGCCTCGGACACCAAGGCGCTGCGCCCCCAAGCCGGCTGCAGCCCGACTGCCGCTTTGCCCAAGCCCGCTGCGCCCAAGCCGCTGCCCGGCTTGGGGCTGAGCCATTGCAGACACTGCGCGGGCAGTTCGTCCACAAAGCGGCTGCGCGGGTGGTAGCGCGTTTGGCCGTGCAACATGCGCGTCTGGGCGTGGCTCAGGTAGAGCCGCTGGCGCGCGCGCGTGATCGCCACGTACATCAGCCGCCGCTCCTCTTCCAGCGCCTGCGGGCTGGCGCTGGAGTTGTCGTGCGGGAACAGCCCCTCTTCGAGCCCGGTGATGAACACGGCGTCGAACTCCAGCCCCTTGGCGGCGTGCACCGTCATCAGCTGCACCGCGTCTTGCCCGCTCTGTGCCTGGTTGTCGCCAGCCTCGAGCGCGGCGTGGCTCAGGAAGGCCTGCAAGGGGCTGAGGGTTTCGCCGCTGGGCTCCTCAAAGCCCGAATCGGAGGCGGCAGCGCGGGCTTCGGCGGCGGCGGTCTCGTCCAGCGGCAGCGCCACCGCATCGCGGCCAAAGCCTTGTTGCAGCACAAAGCTCTCGGCGGCGTTGAGCAGCTCCTCGAGGTTTTCCACCCGCTCGCTGCCGTCGCGCTCGGCGCGGTAGTGCGCCAGCAAGCCGCTGTGCTGCAACACCAGCGCCACGATCTGGCGCAGCGGCTGGCCCTGGCTGCCCTCGCGCAGCACGTCGAGCAAGGCCACGAAGGCCGCCAAGTGGGAGCCGGCCTTGCCCGGCACGGCGCTGACCGCATCGTGCAGCGAACAACCGGCGGAAGCCGCAGCGGCCTGCAAGGCCTCGATGCTGCGCGCGCCGATGCCGCGCGGCGGAAAATTGACCACCCGCAGCAGGCTGGTGTCGTCGTGCGGGTTGTCGATCAGGCGCAGATAAGCCAGCGCGTGCTTGATCTCGGCGCGCTCGAAAAAACGCAGCCCGCCGTACACCCGGTACGGCAGCCCGGCGTTGAACAGCGCCGTCTCGAGCACCCGGCTCTGCGCGTTGCTGCGGTAGAGCAGCGCCACCTCGTGCGCGGGCAAGCCGTCGCGGCCGATGAGCTGGCGCACCTCATCGACCACCCAGTTGGCCTCGGCGTAGTCGCTCGGCGCCTCATAGACGCGCAGCGGCTCGCCGCAGCCTTGGTCGGTGCGCAGGTTTTTGCCCAGCCGGCCTTGGTTGTGCTCGATCAGGCGGTTGGCGGCTTCCAGGATGTGCGCCTGGCTGCGGTAGTTTTGCTCGAGCTTGATTTGCTGGCGCACGCCGAATTCGCGCACAAAGTCGGCCATATTGCCCACGCGCGCGCCCCTGAAGGCGTAAATGCTCTGGTCGTCGTCGCCCACCGCCAGCACGGCGTTGCCGGCGGGCACGAAGCGGCCGCCCTCCATGCGCCCGGCCAGCAGCTTGAGCCAAGCGTACTGGAGCTTGTTGGTGTCTTGGAATTCATCGACCAAGATGTGCCTGAAACGGCGCTGGTAGTGCTCGCGCACCGGGTCGTGGTCGCGCAGCAGTTCGTAGCTGCGCAGCAGCAGCTCGCCAAAGTCGAGCACGCCTTCGCGCTGGCACTGCTCCTCGTAGAGGCGGTAAAACTCGACCTTGTGGCGCTGATCGGCGTCGCGCACCGGCACCTGGTGCGCGCGCTGGCCTTCCTCTTTGCAGGCGTTGATGAACCACTGCAGCTCCTTGGGCTTGAAACGCTCCTCATCGAGCGCGAGCTGTTTGTGCAGCCGCTTGATGGCGCTGAGCTGGTCCTGCATGTCCAGAATCTGGAACGTGGCCGGCAGGTTGAGCAGCTTGCAGTGGGCGCGCAGCATGCGGTGGCACAGGCCGTGAAAGGTGCCGATCCACATGCCGCGCACGTTCAGCGGCAGCAGCGCCCCCAGGCGCGTGAGCATCTCTTTGGCGGCCTTGTTGGTGAAGGTCACGGCCAGCACCCCGGCCGGGCTGAGCTGGCCGGTGCTCAGCAACCACGCGATGCGGGTGGTGAGCACCTTGGTTTTGCCCGAACCGGCCCCGGCCAGAATCAGCGCCGGCTCCGGCCCCAGCGTGACGGCGGCGAGTTGTTCGGGGTTGAGCGCTTGCAGCAGCGGCGGCAGGGTGGCTGGGGTGGCAGCGGTTTCGGGCGCAAATTGAAGGGTCATGCGCCGATTATCGGCTGCTGGCCCGCACCCTTGGGCTGTTGCGCTAGGGCCTGGTGCGCTTGGCCTTGGCTGTGGGAGCCTAATTCACCGGCGGCGCTTCGAGCACGATTTCGACGCGCCGGTTTTGCGCCCGCCCCTGCGCGCTGGCGTTGTCGGCCAGCGGGCGCGTATCGGCCACGCCGGTGGCGCGCAACCGCATCGGGTTGACGCCGCGCGTCTCGAGGTGGCGCACCACGGCGCCGGCGCGACCCGCCGCCAGCTCCCAGTTGGAGGGAAAGCGCGCGGTGGCAATGGGCACGTTGTCGGTGTGACCCTCGACCACGATGGTGTGGCCCAGGGCTTGGTTGAGCACCGGCAGCAGCTCGTCGATCACGCGCTGGCCGGCCGGAGTGAGTGCGGCTTGGCCGGGTGCAAACAGCAGCTCGCTGCTGATGCGAAAGCGCGTCACCCCCTTGGCTTCGGTGACCACTTCCACGTTCTCGCCCAATTCGCCCACATTGAGCGCGGGTGGCTCGGGCGGCACCGGGGCGGCGCGGATATCGACCGGGTCGCCCTCGACCCGCGCCGGGGCCGTGGCCGGGTGCGGCAGCGGCACCGGCGGCAAAATGGTGGTGCCCGCATCGGCCGCGGCCTGCACCTGCGGGTGCATGCGGTCGAGCGCGATTTCGCGCCGCTCGCCCCTAAAGGCTTCGCTCACCGGCTCGGAAAAAGCCAGCATCACGACCATCATCGCCAGCAGCAGCGTGACCACGTCGAGGTAGGTGATCAGCCAGGTTTCTTCCTCCTGCACCGGCGCTGGGTCCACATGCCAGCGCTCGAAGCGCCCACTGTGCAAGGCACTGATGGACTGGTTGGCGCTGCCTTCGCTGGGCGAGGCCGCGTTTTGGCCTGGCGCGGCTTTGGCCGCCGCACCCGGCCCGGAGGGCATTCGGGCCAGCATGCTTTCGAGCAAAGTCGGAGGGCTCATGGCCGCCCGGCTGCGCTGGGGCCGGGTTTGCTGGCTGGATTGGACTTGCGCGCCCCAAAGGGCCACCAGCCCCCCGATCGGGCCGCTGGCTGCGCACCGTCAAAAATTTCATCCTCGTGGTGGGCCGCAAAGGATTTGAGCGTTTCGCGCATCAGCGACGGGCTGCGCCGCGCCGTCATCATGGCGATGCCCTGCATCACCATGTTCATCAAGATCACGCGCTGCTCGGTGCGGCGCTCGAGCTTGACCGCCACCGGCTTGAAGACCAGATTGGCCAGCAAGATGCCGTAAAAGGTGGTCATCAGGGCCACTGCCAGATGGCCGCCGATCACCAGCATGTCGCCGGTGCCCAGAATGTCCATCATGTTGACCAGCCCGACCAAGGTGCCGATCATGCCAAAGGCGGGCGCGTAGCTGGCCATGACGCGAAACAGTTGCGCTTCCGCCGCCTCTTTGGCGCGCAGGCGCGAGATGCGCCACTGCATCAGGTCCAAGATGTCGGCCTCGGGCGTGCGCTCGATCACCAACTGCACCCCGGTGCGCAAAAAGGGGTTGTTGACATTTTTGAGCGCGCGCTCGACCGCGGCGAGGTCGTCGCGTATCCACAAGCGCGAGACATCGACCAGCTCGTCGATGGCGCTCTGGGTGTAGAGCCGCTCGTTGCGGATCACGGTGCCAAAGAGCTTGAACACGCGCAGCACCTCGCGCAGCGGGTAGCTCATGAAGGTGGCGGCCAAGGTGCCAAAGAGCACGATCCCCAAGCCCGGCAGGTCGATGAACAGCAGCGGGTCTTCGGCCGCAAAAATCATCACGACGACCAGCAGCAGCACGCTGGCCACCATCCCGATCAGGGTGGAGGGATTCATCTGGAGGGGCTCCTAGCGCGGCACATGCACGCCGCCTTTGAGCCACCATTGTGCCGCATCGGGGCACGCCAGCGCCAGCGCCACCGCCCCCCCCCTAGGTGCTGGGGTCAGGGCAGGCTGGGCTCAGCGGCTCGGGCGCCCTTTGCCGGCAAAGGGCTTGGCCCCGCCTTGCGGGCGCTCGCGCTTGTCGCCCCAAGCCGGGCGGTCGCCGAAGGATGGGCGCTCGGCAAACGCCGGACGGTCGCCAAAGGCCGGGCGGTCGCCCTGGCGTGCCGGGGCCGGTTTGCCAAAGCCGTGGCGCGGCCCCTCGCCGGGGGTGCGCGGTGGGTGGTGCGGCTGATGCTGTGTGGGGCGGGCGCCAAAACCGCCTTCGCGCGGACCGCTGTAGGGCCCCGGGCGGGCACCGCGGCCGGCTGGCGGGCGGCCGCCGGGGGCACGACGGGTATCGCGGCTCTCGTACACGGGCTTGCGTGGCTCCATGCCGGGCACGGTGTGGGTGTCGATCACTTGCTGGCTGTAGGCTTCGATTTCGCCGATCTTGCGCCGGTCGCGCATTTCGGCCATGGTCACCGCCAGCCCTTGGCGCCCGGCGCGGCCGGTGCGGCCGATGCGGTGCGTGTAGTCTTCGGCCTTCATGGGCAGCCCAAAGTTGAACACATGGGTGATGCTGGGCACGTCGATGCCGCGCGCGGCCACGTCGGTGGCCACCAGAATCTGCACCTGACCGCTGCGCAGCGCCGTCAGGCGGCGGTTGCGCAAGCCTTGGCTGAGTGCGCCGTGCAGCGCCACGGCCGCAAAGCCGGCTTGCTGCAGGTCGGCGGCCAGCGCGTCGCACTCGATCTGGGTGCTGGAGAACACGATCGCCTGCTCGATGCTGGCGTCGCGCAGCCAGTGATCCAGCAACTGGCGCTTGTGCTCCGGGCTGTCGCACCAGTACAGGCGCTGCTCGATGTTCACATGGCGGTCTTGCGGGGTGTCGATCTGCACCCGCTGCGGCTCGCGCATGACGCGCGTGGCCAGCGCCTGGATGCGCGGCGCAAAGGTGGCGCTGAACATCATGGTCTGGCGCCGCGCGGCGGTGAGGCGGTTGACTTCGGCTAGGTCGTCGGCAAAGCCGAGGTCGAGCATGCGGTCGGCCTCATCGACCACCAAAAACTGCACCTGATCGAGCACCAGCTGGCCGCTGCGCTGCAAATCGAGCAGGCGGCCCGGCGTGGCCACCACGAGGTTGGCGTTTTGCAGCTTGGCGATCTGCATCTGGTAGGGCATGCCGCCGACCACGTTGGCAATGCGCAGGCCGCGGCAGTGCTGCACTAGGTCGATGGCGTCGTTGGCCACCTGCTGCGCCAGCTCGCGCGTCGGGCACAGCACCAGCGCACCCGGAATGGTGGGCTTGAAGTGGCGCGCCAGCAGCGGGTTTTGGCGCTTGGCGCGCTTGGGCGCGGGCTGGCCGGCCGCAGCGGCCTCGGCCTGCAGGCGCTCCCATTCGGCGCGCTCGGCGGCCTCTTGTTGCTCCATCTGCACCAGCAGGGTGTGCAGCACCGGCAGCAGGAAGGCGGCGGTTTTGCCGCTGCCGGTCTGGCTCGAGACCATCAGGTCGGTGAAGGCGTGGCCGCCCGGGCGCGCGCTGCCTTCGGCCTGCATGGCTTTGGGGATCACGGCTTGTTGCACCAGCGTGGGCTGGGTGAAACCCAGGTCGGCCACGGCTTTGAGCAGCGGCTGTGCCAGGCCCAGCGCGGCAAAAGCCGAAGGCGTGGTGGGGGTGGCCAAAGGAGTGGCCAACGGGGTCGCGGCGTCGATGGCCGCAGGGTTGCAGGTGATGTCTGTCATGTCGTTCGTCCATGCGCACTGTGGGCGCAAAGGAACAAAAACGGAAGGCCGCCCAGCCGTGACAGGCTGCGCGGGTGCGCCCGATTCGTTCGTGGTGAAAAAACACATCGACCACAAACAAATCGGCCCGGAGGACTCTGCCCTATTTGGGGCAGTGCGACCGGGCTGGGGTTGGATGGGGCCAGGCAGCCGCCGCTCGAAAGCCGGGCTGCGGGCAGCCACTGCTGACTGCCCGATCGGGCGCATGCAAATCAAGCAAGGCCCAACCACTTCCCCATGAAACCACCCCCAAAAAGCGTGAGGCAGATGCAAGGTTTACGCTGCTTTTGCAGCGCAGCCTTTGATTATCGCGTATTTTCGCGCGGCGTGCAAGAATTATTTAGCGCAGCAGGTGCTGGCGGTAGTGCTCCAGCTCGTCGATCGACTCGTGCACATCGGCCAGCGCGGTGTGGCGCTGTTGTTTTTTGAAGGCCGCATAGACCTCGGGGCGCCAGCGTTTGGCAAGCTCTTTGAGCGTGCTCACGTCGAGGTTGCGGTAGTGGAAGTAGTCCTCGAGCTTGGGCAGGTACTTGAGCAAAAAGCGCCGGTCTTGGCCGACGCTGTTGCCACACATGGGCGAGCCGCCCTTGGGCACATAGCGGCGCAGGAAGGCCAGCAGCTCGGCTTCGGCCTCGGCCTCGCTCAGGCGGCTGGCGCGCACCTTGTCGAGCAGGCCGCTCTTGCCGTGCGTGCCTTTGTTCCAGTTGTCCATTGCCGCCAGCAGCGCCTCGCTTTGCTGCAGCACCAGCACCGGGCCGTCGATGCGCGGGCTCAGCTGCGGCCCGGTCACCACCACGGCGATCTCCAGCAGGCGCTCTTTTTCCGGGTCGAGCCCGCTCATCTCGCAGTCGATCCAGACCAGGTTTTGGTCGCTGTGGTGCAGTTCGGCCGTTGCGGCCTTGGGTTCGTCGGGGGTTTGCATGGCCCGCATTCTCGCCGATTCAATCGCATCCCTGCGCCTTCCCTGCAGCCAACTCCTGCAGCCTTTTGCGCCGGCTCCTATACTTGCACCCTATGGATTTTCTAGCTGCTTATGCCCCCCTGCTGTGGACGGCCGTGTTTTGCCTGCTGCTCACCGCCGGCTTGCTCACCCGGCTCTGGCTGGCTGGGCGCCAGATGCGCCACGTGGCGCAACACCGCGCCAGCGTGCCCGCCGCCTTTGCCGAGCGCATCGGGCTGGCGGCGCACCAGAAAGCGGCCGACTACACCATCGCCAAAACCCGCCTCGGGTTGCTCGAGGGCAGCTTCGGGGCCGCGCTGCTGATCGGCTGGACGCTGCTGGGGGGGCTCAATGCCCTCAACTTGGCCTTGCTGGCGTGGTTGGGGCCGGGCTTGCTGCAGCAGGTGGCGCTGCTGGCGGCCTTCACCGCCTTGGGTGCGCTGCTGGAGCTGCCCCTGTCGTGGTACCGCACCTTCGTGCTCGAGCAAAAACACGGCTTCAACCGCATGACGCCGCGTCTGTGGCTCAGCGACGGCCTCAAAGGAGCCCTGGTTGGGGCGGCGATCGGCCTGCCGGTGGTGGCCTTGTTGTTGTGGCTGATGCAGGCCGCCGGCCCGCTGTGGTGGCTGTGGGCGTGGGCGCTGTGGATGGCCTTCAATCTGCTGCTGCTGGTGCTGTACCCGAGCCTGATTGCCCCGCTCTTCAACCGCTTCGAGCCGCTGCAAGACCCGGCCCTCAAAGCCCGCATCGAAACCCTGTTGGCGCGCTGCGGCTTTAAGGCCCAAGGCTTGTTCGTGATGGACGGCAGCAAGCGCAGCGCCCACGCCAACGCCTACTTCACCGGCTTTGGGCCCGCCAAGCGGGTGGTGTTTTTTGACACCCTGTTGCAGCAACTCGCGCCCGGCGAGATCGACGCCGTGCTGGCGCACGAGCTCGGGCACTACAAGCGCCGCCACATCCTCAAGCGCATTGTGCTCATGGCCGTGCTGAGCTTGGGCGCCTTGGCCTTGCTGGGCTGGCTGGCGCAGCAAGTCTGGTTCTACACCGGCTTGGGCGTGACGCCCAACCTGATGCAGCCCAACGGGGCGCTGGCGCTGATCCTGTTTTTGCTGGTGACGCCGCTGGTCGGTTTTTTTGCCTCGCCTTGGATGAGCGCGCTGTCGCGCCGGCAAGAGTTCGAGGCCGACGCCTTTGCGGCGGCGCACGCCGACCCACGCGACCTCGCCAGCGCCCTGCTTAAGCTGTACCAAGACAACGCCAGCACCCTCACCCCCGACCCGCTCTACGTGCGCTTTTACTACTCGCACCCGCCGGCGAGCGAGCGCTTGGCGCGCTTGGGCGCATGAGGCTCCCACCGAGCGGCGCTTCCGGCGGCGCGGCGCTGGGCGACGAGCTGCAAGGCTTGGTGGTAGGCACCCACGGCCGCCACTGCTGGATCGAGACCGACGACGGCCGGCGCCTGTTGTGCCACCTGCCTGGCCGCAAAGACGCGCCGCTGGTGGGCGACCGGGTCTGCTGGCAGCCCAGCGGCGACGGCGGCTCGATCAGCCGCACGCTGCCGCGGCGCAACGTGCTGTATCGGCAAGACGAACTGCGCACCAAATCCTTTGCCGCCAACCTCGACTTGGTGCTGGTGCTGCTGGCCGCCGACCCGGTGTTTTCCGAAAGCCAGCTCAACCGGGCGCTGGTGGCGGCTGCTGCGGCCCATATCGACGCGTTGGTGGTGCTCAACAAACTAGACCTGGGCCCGGCCTTCGACAGCGCCTGGCAGCGCTTGGCACCCTACCGCGCCTTTGGGCAAGACGTGCTGCCCCTGTGCCTGCACGAGGGCAGCGACCCCAGCACGCTAGATGCCCTGCGCCAGCGTCTAGAAGGCCGCACGACCTTGGTGCTGGGCCCCTCGGGCACCGGCAAAAGCACGCTCATCAACCGGCTCATCCCCAGCGCCATGGCGGCCACGGGGGCGGTGTCGCGGGCGCTCAATTCGGGCCGCCACACCACCACCAGCAGCAGCTGGTATTGGCTCGATGGGCAACGGCGTTCGGCGCTGATCGACTCCCCCGGCTTCCAGGAGTTTGGCCTGCGCCACCTCGAGCCGCAGCAACTGGCGCAGCTGATGCCCGATTTGGCCGCGCACTGCGGGCAGTGCCGCTTTTACAACTGCACCCACCTGCACGAGCCCGGTTGCGCGGTGCGCGCCGCCGTGGGCCAGGCGGTGCACGAGCAGCGCTACCGGCTTTATGTGGATTTGCACCGCGAGCTCAGCGCGGCGCCGCGCTATTGACGCCGGCGGTGGTGCGCACGGGTTTGCACACGCAGGGGCCAAGGCCTAGACCCCCTAAACGCGCCCAGCCCAGCCCTTAGCTCTCATACCTCTCTACCAAGCGCGGGCAAACAGCGCCAGCGCCAGCAGCAGCAGCCACAGCAGCACGCCGCGCCACACCAGCCCCACCATGCTGGCCAGGTGCGCCAGCTGGGGCACGCGTGCGTCCGACTCGCTCCAGCCCAGCTCGGGCGTGTACAGGGGCTCGCCCAGCGGGGGGCCGCTGCCTAGGCGCACGTTCATGGCTCCGGCGCTGGCAGCCAGCAGCAAGCCATCGTTGCCCTTGTTCAGGGCGCCGTCTTGGCGCCAGTTGGCGATCGCTTCTTCAAAATTGCCCACCACCGCAAAAGCCAGCGCCGTGGCACGCACCGGCAAGTAATCCACCACGTGCCAGCCGCGCCGCGCCGCCGCGGCCGAGGCGTCTTCGGCCTGCACCGTGGTGCGCACCGGCCAGTGGCGCGCCAAGTGCAAGGCCATGCGGTACAACACCGCCCCCGCCGGCCCCAGCCCGATGGCGGCAAAGGCCACGAACGCCACCATGACGCCAAACACATGGCGGTGCGCGGCCAGCACCGAGTGCTCGATCACGTGCCGCAGCAGCTCTTGCGGCGGCAGCTCGGCCACCTCCACCCCCTGCCAGCGCGCCAGCTCGGCCCGCGCCGCGGCCTCGTCGCCCGACTCCAGCGCCACCCGGATGGTGGTGAAGTGGTGGCTGAACTGCCTGAAGCCCAAGGTCAGGTAGAGCACCAACACCGCCCACGCAAAACCGAGCAGGCCGTGCACCCAGTTGAGCAGCCCGTAGATCAACACCGCCAGCACCACCGGCCCCAGCACCGCCAGCGCCCACGCCAGCCAGCCGTGGTGCCATTGCCCGGCATCAAGCCAGCGCCGGGCCGCAGCCGCCCACGCGCGCAACGCAGCATGCGCCGGGTTGTCGTCGTGCAAGGGGCGCGCCTGTTCGAGCACCAATGCAAAAATGAGGGCAAACAAGGTCATGGGTCGGCATCATAACCAGCGCGGATGCTTTGGGCCAGCTTTGGGCCAGCCATGCCCGGCAGCTTGATGCGGTGCGCCCTAGGCTCAAGCACTCAAAAGTCGGTACAGGTTGCGCAGCATGGCCGCCGTGGCGCCCCAGATGTAGCACTCGCGCGTGCCGTCGTGCCACGGCATAGAAAACCACTGCCGGCGGCGGCCTTGCCAGAGCAGTTCGTGGCGGCGGTGGTGCGCCGGGTTCATCAGATAGACCAGCGGCACCTCGAACACCGCCGCCACCTCGCGCGGGTCGGGTTGTAGGCGCTGGCTGGCAGGCACCAAGGCCAGCACCGGCGTGACGATGAAGCCGCTGCCAGTGGTGTAGTCGGGCAGCTGGCCCAGCACCTCCACCACCTGATGTGGCAGCCCGATTTCCTCTTGCGCTTCGCGCAAAGCGGCGGCTTGGGCGTTGGCGTCGCTGGCGTCGATCTTGCCGCCGGGAAAGGCGATCTGGCCGGGGTGGTCGGGCAACTCGGGGCTGCGCTCGGTGAGCAGCAGCGTGGGTTGCGGCCCGGTGCGCACCGCCATCAGCACCGCAGCGCGGCTGGGCGCACGCTCGATGAAGCGGGGTTCATGCCACAGCTCGGGCTGCCACGGCGGCGGCGCCGCCAAACGGCGCCGCAGCGCCAGCGGCTGGCACTCGGCGGGCGCCACGGCGGGCAGATGCGCATCGGTGCCCAGCACAGGCACTTGGGTGGGGTCAAACATCGTCGGTTGGTGGGGGCGTCGGCGCTGCAGGCACCAGGCGCCCCAATCAGCCCCAAGGCGCCCGCTGCAGTTAAGATCTTCGAATTGTGCAGTGTCGGGGTATGCACCACAGGAGAGGCAGCCATGGTCTACGTAGGCAAAGCAGTAAATCGCAGGGGGCTGCAGAGGCCATTGCAGTGGCGTGTGCAGCGGCAATCGAGGTGGAGCCTGGTGGCGGCAGCGTTGATGATCGGCGTTTTGCTGTTGCTGGCCTCGGCCGGTGCCAACGCCGTAGAGGCCAACCGCGCCTCCGCCTCCGACTTGGATGCGATCAAAGGCATCGGTCCGGTGATGCTTGAGCGCATCGTGGCGGCGCGGCAACAGCGCCCATTCGCCAACTGGAGCGATTTCTCCAACCGGGTGCGTGGAGTCGGCCCCACCACCGCCGCGCGTCTGTCAGCCAACGGTCTGCGGGTCAATGGCAAAGCCTTGGGGCAGGATGCACCGACCAATCCGGTGCGTTGGCAACCCATGGTGCCGCAGCCGCTGGAGCCGGTGCACCCTGCCAGCGCAGCCACCAAAGCCCAGAACTGAGCGGCACATTCCACCCAGTAAGCGCTCAAGTTGGCGCAGAACACTACGATATAGATAGCACGACTTGAGAATTTGTACAGATCTCATCTGGCCCTTCGACCCACCTGCCCACCATGTCCACCATGCCTACTGACCTGCTCGAGCACTACCAAGCGATCGAAAGAACCAGCCAAGCGATGCTCGACGCCGCGCAGGCGCACGACTGGGACGCCGTGATGCGGCTCGAAAGCGCCTGCGCCGTGCTGATCGAACGCCTGCGCGAACTCGGCCAAGAGGGAGATTTGACGCCCACAGAGCGCGCCCGCAAACAACGCATCATGCTCACGCTGCTGCGCCATGATGCCCAGATTCGGGAACTGGTTGAGCCCTGCGTCGATGATTTGTGGGCCAACCTGGGGCCGACTCGGTCCACTCTGCTGCATTGACGCTCCCTTATCGGGCTGCAGCCGCACCATCTAGAAACATACAAACGCCCTCATACCTGCATGTTCATCACATCGGTGTACGCCTGCATCATGCGGTTGCGCACATGCAAGGCGGCCTGAAAGCCGATCTGTGATTTTTGCATCGCAAGCATGGTTTGCTCCAAGCTCACGTTGGGGTTGCCGAGCTGGAATTCGGTCTGCAGCTGGCTCGCGCGCTCTTGGGCGGCGCTGACGTTTTGCAATGCGGTCTTGAAGGCTTGTCCAAAGCCGCCGGCTTCGGGCACCGCCCCAGCCGATCCACCGGCGCCCGAGTCCAAGCCGGGCAGGCGTGCGGGGCGCGGGGCGCCTGCGCCGACGGTCGTGGGAGGGGTGAGGCGCAATTCCATGGCTAGATCCTTGCAGGGCGGGTGGCTCAATGCGATGAGTGGCAATGCTACGGCCGCTCACACCCCGACTTGAGGCCGATAAAGCGCCCGTTCGCAGGGCTTTTTCCGCTTTAGATTCGGGGCCGGGCCACACACAATGCCCTCAGCCCCCAAAACCGTCCTCCCGCACCCACCCGCATGAACACCGCCGTCGCCACCGTTGACGCCCCACCCCTCCAAACTGCGGGCCCACCCAACCGCTTGGTGCAGGGCTTTGCGCGCCTCGACAGCGGCCGCAAGCTCATGCTCGGGCTGGGCGCGGCCGCCTTGCTGGCGCTGCTGGTGGCGGCCGCCCTGATGGCCGGCCGACCCGAGTTTCGGGTGCTTTACGCCAACCTCTCGCCTCAAGACGGCGGCGCGGTGATCGAACAGTTGTCGCAACTGGGCGTACCCTACCAGCACTCCGAAGGCGGCACCGCCATTTTGGTACCCGCTGACCGGGTGCACGATGTGCGCTTGCAGCTGGCGGCGCAGGGCCTGCCGCGCGGCAGCGTGGTCGGCTTTGAACTGATGGACACCGCCCGGCTGGGCATGACGCAGTTCCAGGAGCGGCTCAATTTTCAGCGCGGGCTCGAGGGCGAGCTGGTGCGCTCCATCTCGTCGCTCAACGCCGTGGCCGAGGCGCGCGTGCACCTGGCCCTGCCGAATCAGACCGGTTTTTTTAGGGAACAGCAAAAGCCCTCGGCCAGCGTGTTGCTCACCCTGCACGGCGGCCGCGTGCTCGACCGCGCCCAAGTCGCCGGCATCGTGCACCTAGTGGCCAGCAGCGTGCCCGAAATGCGCCCGGCGGCGGTGAGCGTGGTGGACCAGCAGGGCAACCTGTTGTCGCAAAGCGCCGACGGCGCCCAAAGCGGCATCGACTCGCGCCAGCTTGAATACCGGCGCATGGTCGAGCAGATGTACGCCCAGCGCATCCTGGATCTGCTCGAGCCCTTGGTCGGGCGCCAAAACGTGCGCGCCCAAGTCACGGCCGACGTCGATTTTTCGGTCACCGACCAGACCAGCGAGCAGTTCCGCCCCAACCAAGCCCCCAACGAAGCCGCGGTGCGCAGCGCCCAGTTGCTCGAAAGCGGCAGCCAAACCGAACAAACGCCGGCTGGCGTGCCGGGCGCCGTGGCCAACTTGCCCCCGGGGGCCGCAGCGGCTCCGATCAACGCCCCCGACGCCGGCCCCTTGGGTGTGGTGCCCGGGCAAAACGTGCCCGGCGGCAGCGCCGAAGCCAACCGCCGGCGCGAGCAAGTGACCAACTTCGAGGTCGACCGCACCGTGGCCGTCACCCGGGGGGCCACCGGCAACATCCGGCGCCTGAGCGCCGCCGTGGTGCTCAACCACGCTGAGGGCACCGATCGGCGCGGAGAACCCACCACCACCGCCTTGTCGCCCGAGCTGATGGCGCAGATCAACGCGCTGGTGCGCGAAGCCATCGGCTTTAGCGAACCGCGCGGCGACACCGTGAACGTGATGAACGCCGCCTTCAACCGCACCGTGGTCGAAACGGTCGAGCTGCCGCTGTGGCAGCAGCCTTGGCTGCAAGACCTGATCCGCTCCCTGGTTTGGCCGTTGGGCTTGCTGCTGCTGGCTCTGATCGTCTTCTTGGGCATGGTGCGGCCCTCGCTCAAGCTCATGGCGGCGCCGCCCCCAGAGGCCGGCGCAGAGGGCGCACCACCCGGCAGCCAGCTCAACGCCTTGGTGGACGATACACCCCAGCGCCCAGGCCTGCCCGCGCCGGCATCCAACGAAACGACTGTGGAGCAGCTGAGGCTTGAAGACGCACGTCGGCTGGCACGCGAAAACCCGATGGCCGTGGCCAACATCGTGCGCGGTTGGATGACCGGAGAATCGACAGCGACGGCCAGCTGAGGCGACAATCAAGACCTTGACAAGCCCAAAGGTAGCGCGCAATGGCTGACACAGACGACGGACTGCAGGACGCGGCCATCTTCCTCATGTCGCTCGGCGAAGAGGAAGCGGCCGAAGTATTCAAGCATTTCTCGCCCAAAGAGGTGCAGCGCTTGGGCGAGACGATTGCGCGCATGCGCGCCGTGAGCAAAGACAAGGTTGATGGGGTGATCGACAAGTTCACCGCCGAAGCGGCCTCGCAAAGCCTGCTGGTCTCGGACACCGACAACTACGTGCGTGCCGTGCTCAAGCGTGCATTGGGCGACGACAAGGCGGCGTTGCTGATCGACCGCATTTTGCAAGGCGGCGACGTCTCCGGCATCGAAAGCCTGAAGTGGATGGACCCAAACTCGGTCGCCGAACTGCTGCGCAACGAACACCCGCAGATTCTGGCTGCCATTTTGGTGCACCTCGACCAAGACCATTCTGCCAGCATCCTTAAACAGTTCACCGAGCGCACGCGCAACGACGTCATGCTGCGCATCGCCACCATGGAGGGCATTCAACCGATGGCCCTCAAAGACCTCAACGAAGCGCTTTACCAAGTGCTGGCCGGCGGCGACAAAATCCGCAAAAGCTCGCTCGGGGGTGCCAAGGCAGCGGCCGAGATCATCAACCTGCTCGGCACCAGCCTCGAGACCAGCGTGGTCGATTCCATCCGCGAATCCGACCCCGACCTGGCACAAAAAATCATGGACAAGATGTTCACCTTCGAAGACGTGAACAAGCTCGACAACAAAGCCATCCAGTCGGTGCTCAAAGAGGTGTCCTCCGATGCGCTGGTGATCGCCCTCAAGGGTGCGAGCAACGAGCTCAAAGAAAAAATCCTCGGCAACATGTCGAGCCGCGCCGCCGAAGCGCTCAAAGAAGACCTGGAGTCGCGCGGGCCGGTGCGCTTGTCCGAGGTCGAGGCGCAACAAAAAGACATCCTCAAAGTGGTGCGCCGCCTGGCCGACGAGGGCCAAATCACGATCGGTGGCGGAGGCGACGATGCCTTCGTCTAGCCGCGCCTCGCATTACCAGCGCTTCATCCCCAAAGAGGAGGTGCAAGAGGTAGAGGCGGTGCTGTTTGGTGCCATCGGCGACGGCACACCCGGCCGCGAGACCCAAGCCACCGATGCCGAACAGGTGCTCGATGTCCAGCAGGCACTGGCCCTGCGCCAGCAGGCTTGGGACGAAGGCTACGAAGCCGGCCTGCTGGCTGGCGCCGAACGCACGCGCACCGAACTGCAGCAGCAAACCCTGCAAGTGCAGCGCGAGCAGGTGCAGCGCATCGACGCCATGCTGCGCCAGGCGCAAGCGGGTTTTGATCTGCTCGAGCAAGCGCTGGCCGAGCAGGTGCTGCAGCTGGCTTGCGCGCTAGCGCGCCAGGTGGTGCGGTGCGAGCTGAGCACCCCGCTGCCACCCTTGCGCAGCGTGGTGCAAGAAGCGCTGGCGCTGCTGATCGACGACGGTCGCCCGGCCACCTTGCGCCTGCACCCGCTCGATGCCGCGCTGCTGGCCGATCAAGCAACCCTGGAGGCGCACGGCATGGCACTGCAGACGCCGGTGCAGGTGCACCCCGACCCCACCCTGAGCCCGGGCGACTGCGTGGTCGAGAGCGCCCACGGCGGCGTCGATGCACGGCTCGAAAAACGCTGGCAGCGGGCGCTGGCCAACTTGGGGCTTGAGCAGCCCTGGCAGCCCGGAGGGCAAGCCGATGTCTGAACTCCAAGCCCCTGAACTCCAAGCCCCTGAACTCCAAGCCGCTGAACCCCACGCCTTTGAACTCCTGGCCGCAGCGCCCCCAAGCCCGGCGCTGCCGCCGCGCTGGGCAAGCTTCATGGCGCTGGCGCAGCAAGCCGCCACCCAGCACACCGCGCTGGAAACCAGCGGCCGGCTGATGCGCTTGGCCGGTTTGGTGCTCGAAGCCCAAGGCGTGCGCGCGCCGGTGGGTTCGCAGTGCGTGATCGACACCCCTGGCGAACCCGACAGCGCGGTGCTGGCCGAGGTGGTGGGCTTCAACGGCGACCGCGCCTTCCTGATGCCAGCGGGCGACGTGCAAGGCCTAGCCAGCGGCGCGCGGGTGCGCCAGTTGCCCCCCTACCGGCCACAGCCGCGCCTGGGCGACCCACTCAAGCCGCAGCCCCCCAACGACCGTGGCGTGCTGCGCCTGCCGCTCGGTGCCGGGCTGCTGGGCCGGGTGGTGGACGCGCGCGGGCAACCGCTCGACCACCAAGGGCCGCTGCGCGCGGTGGCCATAGACCCGCTCGAGCGCAACCCCATCAACGCCATGGAACGCGCCCCGGTGCGCCAGCCGCTCGATACCGGCGTGCGCGCCATCAACGCCTTGCTCACCGTCGGGCGTGGGCAGCGCATCGGGCTCTTTGCCGGCTCCGGCGTGGGCAAAAGCGTGCTGCTGGGCATGATGGCGCGCTTCACCCGCGCCGACGTGATCGTGGTCGGCCTGATCGGTGAGCGCGGGCGCGAGGTCAAAGAGTTCATCGAAGACATTCTGGGCGCCGACGGGCTGGCGCGCTCGGTGGTGGTGGCGGCACCGGCCGACTCGCCGCCGCTGCTGCGCCTACAAGGCGCGCACTACGCCACCGCCATCGCCGAGCGCTTTCGCGACGACGGGCTCGACGTGCTGCTGCTCATGGACTCGCTCAGCCGCTACGCCATGGCGCAGCGCGAAATCGCACTGGCCATCGGCGAGCCCCCGGCCACCAAGGGCTACCCCCCGAGCTGCTTTGCCAAGCTGCCGCAACTGGTCGAGCGCAGCGGCAACGCCGCCCAGGGCAAGGGCTCGATCACCGCTTTCTACACCGTGCTCTCAGAAGGCGACGACCAGCAAGACCCGATCGCCGACGCCGCCCGCGCCATTTTGGACGGCCACATCGTGCTCTCGCGCAGCATGGCCGAATCCGGCATCTACCCGGCGATCGACATCGAGGCCTCGGCCTCGCGCGTGATGCACAACGTCACCAGCGCTGCGCACCAGCAGTGGGCGCGGCGCTACCGCCAGCTCTATGCCCGCTACCAAAAAAGCCGCGACCTGATCCAGCTGGGCGCTTACGCCGCCGGCAGCGACCCGGAAACCGACCGCGCCATCGCCCTCTTCCCGGCCCTGCAGCAGTTTTTGATGCAAGACATGCGCGAACAAGCCCCCTTCGAGGCCAGCGTGCAGCAGTTGGCCCAAGCCATAGGCGAAGCCGCCCCCGGGCGCGGCACCCACTCCTTCAACGCGCAACCATGAAAACCGCAGAGCAAGATTTGAGCGTGGTGCTCGACGTCGCACTGCGCAAGCGCGACCAGGCCCTGCAGGCGCTGGCCCAGATCCAGCACGAGCAACGCCAGGCGCTGCTGCAGCTCAACCAACTGCAAGGCTACTGCGCCGAAACCCACGTGCGCTGGAGCGAGCGCGCGGCCAACGGTTTCGACGGCGTGCAGTTGCACACCCACCGGGTGTTCATGGGCAAACTCGAGCACGCGCAAAACTACCAGCAAACCGTGTTGGAGCAGATCGCGCACCGGCTGCAGCAGGGCCAGCAAAGGGTGTACGAGGCCGAACGCGAGCTGGCCAGCCTGCGCAAATTTCAGCAGCGCCGCCACCAAGTTTGGCTGCTGCAGCAGCAACGCAAAGAGCAAAAGAGCAACGACGAAATGGCTGCCGTGCAACACCGCCTGCACGCCGATTCGCACCCTTGGAGGTCCACGCCATGAGAACCGATTCCCCCCAAAGCCCGCGCACGCCCGAGCCCGCGCCGCGCCGCACCGCAGCGGCTGCGGCAGCCTCGGCGGCGACCCCAGGCACACCCAAAGCGGGTGCCTCAAGCTGCGCCTTTGCCGCCATGTTGCTCGCTGCCGACGCAGGCCACGAGGCTCAAGCCCCGGCACCCCTGGCCCAAGCCGACCCCAAGGCCAGCCCAGACCCCGAGCTCTCTCAAGGCAAATCCAGCGACCCCGCCACCACCGTCCAGGCGCCGCCGCGCTCAGACCCGGCCGAATCCACCGCACTCATGGCCCGCCTGGAACCCAAAGCCAACGGAACACCGGCTACAGCACCTACCCCAGCCACTCCGGCTGCACCGGATGCCCAGGCCACCACAGCAGCGCCTGCCGGTCCCGCAAGCGCCGAAGGCCCTGCGGGCCGCAAAGCCGGGGCCACCCAAGCCTCAGCCGCATGGGTATCCACACTGGCTAGGGCGCGCGCCTCAGCCGGCGCCAATGCCGGCGCTGCGGCAGCGCCCAAGCCGGGCGCCGAACTGCCCGCCGCCCCCAGTGCCAACTTCCTGGCTGCGGCAGGTCCGGCTGCAGCCGCTGCCCTGCGTTTTGCGGCACCCGCGGCCGGGTCGGCCGCAGTGGCCACCCAGTACGCCTGGGCCAGCACCGATTCCGCCGCCGGCATGGCAGACGAAGCCGGCGCCACCGCGTTGACCACCGCAAGCTCCAGCGCACGCTCCGACGCCGGCTCCCGCGAGGGTTCGGGCCAAGGCACACGCGGCGGCGACGCCGCCCAAACCTGGGTCGACAACCAAGCGTCAAGCGCGAGCGCGGGCGAAGCCTCGGCGGTCGGCGCAGAGTTTGGCCAACTGCTCGAGCAGCAGGTTGCGGGCCAGGGGCTAGAGGCGGTCCTAGAACCCCTCAACCAGCACATCAGCCTATGGCTGGCCGGGCAGGTCAAACGCGCCAACTTGGTGCTGCACGAGGGCTTGGGCCAACCGCTGGAAATCGGCATGCAGCTCGACGGCAACCAGGCCCGGCTCGACTTCCTGACCGACGACGCGGCGCTGCTCGAAGCCCTGCAAGCCCAGGCACCAGAGGCCTTGAGCGAACTGCTGGGTCAGAGCGGGCTCGAACTGGTGGGCCTGTCGATCGGCTCGCGCGCCTCGGGCCAATCGGACCGCCCGGCGCAGCCGCGCCCTGAATGGGCTCAGGCCCGTTCCGATGGGGCCGAGCAAGCCGATTCGGCGGCCCAAGCGCCCACGCTGCAATGGCAACTGGGTGCCGGTCGTGCCGGCCTGAGCGTGTACGCCTGATCGACGTGCGGCAGTAAATCGCAAATAGCCGGCCCAAGCGCCTGCTTTTCCTGCTCAAGCCGGCGCCGTCGGCCCGGCACAATAGCCGTGACACAATAAGGCGGTCTGCGGATTCGACCGAATCCGCGCGCTCTTTGTGCTTGCTAGAACCTAAAGGCAAAACCCATGGCTGCCAAACCCTCCGCTTCTGCACCCGCCGCCAACGCCGACGCGGCACCGGCCAAACCCAAGAGCAAAAAGCTGCTCATCATCATTTTGGGTGCTGTGGCGTTGCTGCTGGTTCTGGCGGTGGCTGCTTTTTTCCTGCTGCAGCCAGCGGCTGAAGAAGAACTGGGCCCCGACGGCCAGCCACTGGCGCCCGCTGCCGCTGCCGCCCCGCAGGCACCCCCGGCCTTTTTGCCACTTGAAAACATGGTCGTCAACTTGGCCGACCCGGGTGCCATGCGTTTTGCGCAGCTCGGCGTCACGCTGCAGCTGGCCGATGCCGCCACTTCGGCGCGCGTCACCGCCTTCATGCCGGCGATCCGCAACGGCATGTTGCGCCTGGCAGCCCAGCGCAGTGCCACCGAACTGCTCACCCCGGCCGGCAAAGACGCGCTGGCCGCTGACATCTTGGCCATGGTGCGCGAAACCACAGGCTTGCCCGATCGGGGCACCACCCCCAGCCCGGTGCAGGCGGTGTTGTTCACCAGCCTGATCGTGCAGTAAACCCGCCGTCCTTTGCAGACACCTCAACCGCCCCGCATACCCGCACCATGAGCGACGCTTTTTTGTCCCAGGACGAGATCGACGCCCTGCTCGAGGGCGTCACGGGCGAGAGCCAAAAACTCGCCAAAGAGGAGGTCGACTCCGGCTCAGTGCGCGGCTACGACCTCTCCAAGCAAGAGCGCATCGTGCGTGGGCGCATGCCCACCATGGAGGTGATCAACGAGCGCTTCGCCCGCAACCTGCGCGTCGGCCTGTTCAACCTCATCCGGCGCAGCCCCGAAATCTCGGTCGGCACGGTGCAGGTGCAAAAGTACAGCATGTTCCTGCGCGAGTTGGTGGTGCCGACCAACTTCAACATCATGGCGGTGCGCCCGCTGCGCGGCAGCGGCATGATCGTGTGCGAGCCCACGCTGCTGTTTGGTGTCATCGACAGCCTGTTTGGCGGCAACGGCAAGTTCCACACCCGCATCGAGGGGCGCGACTTCTCCCCCACCGAACAGCGCGTCATCAACCGGCTGGTCGACGTGGTGTCGGAAGAATACAAAAAAGCCTGGAAAGGCGTCTACCCGCTCGAACTGGCGTATCAGCGCTCCGAGATGCAGCCGCAGTTTGCCAACATCGCCACCCCGAGCGAGATCGTCATCAGCACCAGCTTCACGCTCGAAATCGGCGACATTTCCGGCTCGCTGCACCTGTGCATCCCCTACGCCACGCTGGAGCCGATCCGCGATCTGCTCTACTCCACCTCGCAGGGCGACTCGATGGAGGTGGATCGGCGCTGGGTGCGGCTGCTGGGCCAAGAAATCCAGTCGGCCGAAATCGAGCTCTGCGCCGAATTGGCGCGCACCCGCACCACGGTCGAGCAGTTGCTGGCCATGAAAGTGGGCGACTTCATCGAGCTCGAACGCGAGCGCGTGATCGAGGCGCGCGTCGATGGCGTGCCGGTGCTGCAGGCCGAGTACGGCACCCACAACGGCAAATACGCCCTCAAGGTGGTGCAATTGCGGCGCGAGCAATCGTCCACCTGGCACGGAGATCAACATGAGTAACGAGCAAGACCCCAACGACGCCATCGCCGACGACTGGGCGCAGGCACTGCAAGAGCAATCCACCAAGGGCGCGACCGATGACTTGGCCGCCGGTGCGCCGCACTTCGATGCCAGCCCTAGCAGCGCCGTCAGCAGCCCCAACGACATCTCGATGGTGCTCGACATCCCGGTGCAGCTCTCGGTCGAGCTCGGCCGCACCAAGGTGCCGATCAAATACATCTTGCAGCTGGCACAGGGCTCGATCGTCGAGCTCGACGCGCTGGCCGGCGAACCCATGGACGTGCTCGTCAACGGCTACCTGATCGCCCAAGGCGAGGTGGTGGTGGTGAACGAAAAATTCGGCATCCGCCTGACCGACATCGTCACCCCCTCGGAACGGCTGCGCCGCCTAAGTCGAAACTAAGCCGTTGAGATGCCGACCGCGGCTGTGCCTGCCTGAACCCCTGCCATGAACCAATCGATCTTTACCGCCATGCTGCCGGCCTTGGGCTTGCTGCTGGTTATGGCGCTGCTGGCTTGGGGCGTGCATTGGGTGCGCAAGCGCATGACCCCAGCAGGCAGCGGCTTGGGCGCCGATCTGCGCTTGGTGTCGCAGCTCATGGTGGGGCCGCAGCAGCGCGTGGCGGTGGTCGAAGTCAACGGCCCCACCGGCCCGGTGCAGCTCACATTGGGCATAACGCCGCAACACATCAGCGCCCTGTACGTGCAGGGCTTGGATGCCCCTAGGCTGCTTGCGACCGCGCCCGCTGCCGCCCACGCCGAGACCTTTGCTGCCGCCATGGCCGCAACCACCCCGCCCGCCCCCGAAACCCTGTATCAAAAGCTGGCGCGCTCGCTCAACCGCCCAACCCCTGCGGAGCCCCGCGCGTGAAAACTGCCTCCCCAAGGGGCTGGGTGCGCGCTGGCGCCCAGGCGGCGCTGGCGGCGCTGCTGTTGGGCGGTTGCGCGCTGGCCTTGGCGCAGGTGGCGCCGCCCGCTGCCCCCGCCGCACCCCCAGGCGCGTTCCCGATCCTGATCGGCCAAGGCGCGGGCGGCACCAGCTTCTCGGTGCCCATTCAAACCCTGCTGTTCTTCACCGCGCTGTCGTTTTTGCCGGCGGTGCTGCTGATGATGACGGCCTTTACGCGCATCATCATCGTGCTCTCGCTGCTGCGCATGGCGCTGGGCACGCAGGCCGCGCCGCCCAACCAGGTGCTGGTCGGGTTGGCCTTGTTCCTCACCCTGTTCGTCATGGCGCCCACACTAGACCGCGTGCACGCCGAGGCCTACCAGCCCTTCACCCGGGGTGAGATCAGCTTCGAGCAGGCGGTGCAGCGCGCCGAAGCGCCGATGCGCGAGTTCATGAGCAAGCAAACGCGCCAGTCCGATTTCCGCATGTTCGCCAACCTGGCCGGCTTGGACGAAAACGTGACGGTGCAAAACGCCCCTTTTCGGGTGCTGGTGCCGGCCTTCGTCATCAGCGAGCTCAAAACCGCCTTCATGATCGGCTTTTTGATCTTCATTCCTTTTTTGGTGATCGACCTGATCGTGGCCAGCGTGCTGATGTCGCTGGGCATGATGATGCTCTCGCCGGTGCTGGTGGCGCTGCCCTTCAAGCTGATGTTGTTCGTGCTGGCCGATGGCTGGAACCTGCTGATCGGGTCGCTGGCGGCGAGCTTCGTGGTCTAGCTGCGCCCATTTTATCCAAAAATTGATAAAAACGCCATGGATACCCAAGCCACCCTCGCCGTCGGGCAAAACGCCCTGTTCATCCTGCTGGCGGTCTCGGCCCCGCTGCTGGCGGTGATACTGGTGGTCGGGCTGGTGGTGAGCCTGTTTCAGGCGCTGACGCAGATCAACGAAGCCACGCTCTCGTTTGTGCCCAAGATCGTGGCGGCGGTGGTGGTGTTTGCGGTCGCGGGGCCGTGGATGCTGACGACGCTGGTGGACTTTCTGCGCCGCATCCTGCTCTCGATCCCCGAGTATGCGGTCTAGGCGCAGGGGCAGCCGTGGACGGCCCCATGATCACTTTCACCGAGGCCCAGATCATGGCCTGGGTGGCGCCCATCTTCTGGCCTTTTTTGCGCATTTTGGGTGTGTTCGCCAGCGCCCCGATTTTTTCCTCGCGCTCGGTGCCCATGCGCCTCAAAGTGGCGCTGGCGTTTTTGATCGCGGTCTGTATCCAGCCGGCCCTGCCCGAGCCGCCCATGCTCTCGCTCACCAGCCCCGAGGCGCTGGCGGCGGTGATCCAGCAACTGGCCATCGGCATTTCGATCGGGCTGGCGGTGCGCATCGTCTTTGCAGCGGTGGAAATGGCGGGCGAGATCATCGGCTTGCAGATGGGCCTGAACTTCGCCGGCTTCTTCGACCCCGCCACCAACGCCGCCTCGAGCCCGGTCGGGCGCTACTTCGGCAACATGGCCATGTTGTTGTTCGTCGTGCTCAACGGCCACCTGATGCTGATCATGGCGGTGGCCGCCAGCTTTCACACCTTTCCGGTGGGGGGCGACATGCTGGCGGTGGTGCAAACCATGCGCCTGCACGAGCTCGGGGGGCTGATCTTTTACTACGGCCTGTGGATCGCCTTGCCGATGATCGGCATGCTGCTGTTCGTCAACCTGGTGCTGGGCATCATCACGCGCATCGCGCCGCAGATGAACGTGTTTGCGATCGGCTTTCCGCTCACGCTCTCGGTCGGGCTGGTGGGCATCGCCTTCACGTTGCCGCTGCTCGATCAGCCGGTGTTGCAGCTCATGCGCGTGGTCACCGACCTGTTCATGGGCGGCTAAAACATGGGCTGCTGAAGGGCGGTTGTGCCTGCCTCGCGCTACACCAGCTGGTTGCGGATCGCATAGACGGTGAGTTCGGCGTTGTTGCTCAGGCCCAGCTTTTCCAGCGTGCGGGCGCGGTAAACGCTCACCGTTTTGGGGCTGATCATCAGCTCCTCGGCGATCTGCGCCAGCATTTTGCCCGAGGCGATCAGGCGCAGCGTCTGCAGCTCGCGCTCCGACAGAATGTCGTGCAGCTGCGCCGCCTCGGGCGCGCTCAGGTGCCTGGCCAGCAGCTCGGCCACCTCGGGCGTGATGTATTTGCGCCCCTGCGCCACCGTGCGCACCGCCGTGAGCAGCGCCGCCGGGTCGCCACCCTTGTTGAGGTAGCCCATGGCTCCGGCCTTGAGGCAGCGCAGCGCGTACTGGTCTTCGGGGTACATCGACACCATCAGCGTGCGCAGCGGCGCCGGCTCCAGTTGCAGCGCCGACAAAATCTCTAGGCCGCTGCGCCCGGGCAGATCGACGTCGAGCAGCAGCACGTCGGGGCGCTGCTGGCGCAGCAGCTCGCGCAGGCTGGCGTAGCCGTCGGCTTCGCCGATCACGCGCACATCGGTGGCCTCGGCCAGCGTGTCGCGCACCCCGCGGCGCAGCATGGCGTGGTCGTCACACAAAATTACTTTAATCATCGAATTCATTTCCAGTCTGTGGCTTTTGCGTCGGCCTGCGCCCCAGCCAGAGGCAGCGACAAAATCAGCGTCAGGCCCTGCCCCGGCGCCGTAACCACGTCGATCCAGCCACCGGCCCCCTGCGCGCGCTCGCGCAAACCCAGCAGGCCAAAGGACTGCAGTTTGGCCAGTTCGGCGGCGCTGGCGCCGCGGCCGTCGTCGCTCACCTCGAGCGTGAGCACGCCCTCGAGGTCGCTCAATTCCAGCCGCACCGACTGCGCCTGCGCGTGTTTGAGCACGTTGGTCAGCGCCTCTTGCGCGGTGCGATAGACCACCATCGCCCGCTGCGGATCAACCGGGGCGCGCAGCGTGCCCTCGAGCCGCAGCGCCAGCCCGGTGCGCTCGGCAAAGGTGTGCACCAGCCACTGCAAAGCCGGCTGCAGGCCTTGGTCCAGCACCGCCGGGCGCAGGTTGCGCATCAGGCGCTGGCTGGCCAGCAGCGCGTGCTCGGTCATTTCCAGCGCCGCGCGCACGTGCGCCTGCGCCTCGGGCTGCGGCACGTGCCGCCCGAGCCACGCCAGATCGAGCTTGACCGCCGCCAGCGCGCCACCGATGTCGTCGTGAATTTCGCGCGCGATGTCGGCGCGCTCGCGCTCCAGCCCGAGCTGCAAATGCTCGGTCAAATCCACCAGGCGACGGCGCGATTCGGCCAGCTCGGCCTGCGCCTGCGCCTGGGCCCGGCGCGTGGCGTGCAGCTCCAGCGCCCGCTGCAAGGCCGCCGGCAGGCGCGCCAGCCGGTTTTTGTCCACGTAGTCGCTCGCCCCGCGCAGCAGCGCCTCGGCCACCGTGGCCTCGCCGATGGCCCCCGAGACAATCACAAAGGGCAGCTCCAGCCCCCGCGCCTGCAACCAGTCCCAAGCCTGCAGGCAGCTGAAGCCCGCCAAGTGGTAGTCGGCCAACACCGCATCCACGCCACCGGCTTCGATCTGCGCCGCAAATTCTTCCAGCGTCTCGACCAGCGTCAGGCGCGCTTCAAAATCGGCCCGCTGCAGGCAGCGCCGCAGCAACTCGTGGTCGGCGGGGTTGTCTTCCAAGTGCAGCAGATGCAGCTCAGCCAAGGAACACCCCGCAATCGAAGCTTCCGCGACCGACCAATAAGCGCATCGCCAACGCCCTAGCGGGCCACGAAGCAGGGGTTTTTTGCATTTACTGAAACAACGGGTGGGTGCAGTCTGGAGTTTATACCCCCGGCGCAGGCTAATATACGGGATCAAGCAACCGATCTGACACCCAAGCGCCGCACTCGCCTATGCCTACCACCCCAACCGCCACGCACGAACACCGACGCTGGCCGCGCGAGGAGTACACCTGCGTCGAGCCCTTTCCCGTTGTCCCCAGCGACGAGCCGGTGGTCCAGATGTCGGTGTCGGTGCTGGCCGACCTGCAAGACTCGCTGCTGGTGGCCATGAACGACCTCAAGCGGCTCGAAGGCTTGCTCGACCACGCCACCGCCAACTTGCTGGACCGCTTCAACAGCGCCTTGCTCACAGTCGAGCAGCTGCCCGATGCCGACCAGCGCAGCGCGCTGCAGGCCAACCTGCACCAGGCCGTGACCGAGTTGCAATTTCACGACATGTCTTCGCAGCTGCTGGTGCACATCGGCAAAATGCTCAAGGGCTGCGCCTACGTCTTGGCCGATCAGGCACTGGAGCCCGACGCCGACGAAACCGGTCTGGTGGTGACCCACATGCCGCGCAACCCCAATCCGGTCACGCAAAGCGAGATGGACGCCGGTTCGGTCGAGCTGTTCTGATCACCGCTGCAGCGCAGCCCGATACCCACAACGCAACCCCACCCCACACCACTCCAAGGCACTTCCCCATGCACTCGATCCTTGCCGTTGACGACTCGGCCTCCATGCGCAAGATGGTTTCCTTCACCCTGGTCAGCGCCGGCTTCAAGGTGGTGGAGGCCATCGACGGCATCGACGCCTTCGAGAAAGCCCAAAAGCAAAGCTTCGACCTCGTGCTCACCGACCAGAACATGCCGCGCCTCGACGGCATCGGCCTGACGCGCAAACTGCGCGAGCACCCGCACTTCAAGTCCACCCCGATCCTGATCCTGACCACCGAATCGAGCGACCAGATGAAACAGGCCGGGCGCGCCGCCGGGGCCACCGGCTGGCTGGTCAAGCCCTTCGATCCCAGCCGCCTCATCGAGGTGATCCGCAAAGTGATCGCCTAAACCAGCCGCGCCCGAATCCCCCCGCAGCCCCTCTGCGCCCACAACCGCATCGAACGAGACATTCAGACCATGGCAGAAGCGAAAAACGACGCCTTCGACCTGACCCAGTTCTACCAGATCTTCTTCGAAGAAGCCGGCGAGAATCTGGAGCAGATGGAGCAGCAGCTGCTGCAGCTCGACCTCGACACGGTGGACGACGAGGAGCTCAACGCCATCTTTCGTTGCGCCCACTCGATCAAGGGCGGCGCCGCCACCTTTGGCTTTGAAGACGTGGCCGAGCTCACGCACCAAATGGAGGGCCTGCTCGACAAGCTGCGCCGCCACGAGCTCAAGCCCACCGCGCCCATGGTCGATGTGTTGTTGGAGTCGTCCGACGCGCTCAAGGGCCTGCTGGCTCGACACCAAGGCACCGGCGGCGCCGCGCCCGAAACCACCGCTCTGGTGCAGCGCATCCGCGTGCTGGCCAGCGGTGCGGCGCCTGCGCCTGCGCCAGCTTCCGCACCGGCCAAAGCCCCGGCCCCCACTCCTGCCCCGGCCCCGGCCCCTGCTCCCGCTCCCGCTCCGGCCGGCCCGGCTGGCATGCCAGCGGCCAGCGCCCCCGGAGCCCTGCGCCAATTGCAAGCCGTGATCGGACCCTTGAGCGACATCCGGCTGGCTGACCCGATCAAAGACCTGTTTCGTGAGATCGTGGGCTTGGGCCAAATCTGCGCTGAGAGCGAACAAGACGGCTGCCGCGTGTACGAGATCGAAACCACCAGCAGCGATGCCGACTTGATCGACCTGTTCGCCTTCCACGTCGCCAAAGACGCCATCCGTTTGCAAGCCAGCCCAGGCACCACGGGCCACAGCAGCGCCAGCCACAACACCCCAAACCCGGCACCGGAAAGCTTTTCCGACGTCATCGAGCAAGGTTACGGCCTCTTTGCCGGCGCGCCGGGCAGCCCGGTGCCGGGCAGCAGCGTCACGGCCAGCGGCGCCACGGTGCCCGAGCCCGATCTGGTGCAGGGCTACGGATTGTTTGCCGGCGCGCCGGGCAACCCGCTCACGCCGCAAATCCATGCCCAGACCCTGCTGCAAGAAACACCGCACGCCAGCGGCGCCGACAACGGCCCCGATGCCAGGCCGGCCGAAGCCAGCAAAGCCGCTCGCCCAGCGACCGCTGCCGCCATGGCCGCCCAGCCCGAGGCCACCACGCTGCGCGTGTCGGTGAGCAAAATCGACCAGCTCATCAACCAGGTGGGCGAGCTCGTCATCACCCAAGCCATGCTGGCGCAAAACAGCCGCGCCCTCGATGCTGGGCTGAATCAGCAACTGCTGGCTGGCTTGGCCGACCTCGAGCGCAACACGCGCGACTTGCAAGAGTCGATCATGTCGATCCGCATGATCCCGATGTCGGTTGTCTTCAACCGCTTCCCGCGCATGTTGCGCGACCTGGCCAGCAAGCTAGGCAAAAAAGTCGATCTCGTCACCCAAGGCGAAGCCACCGAGCTCGACAAGGGCCTGATCGAAAAAATCACCGACCCCCTCACCCACCTGATCCGCAACAGCTGCGACCACGGCATCGAACTGCCCGCCGACCGGTTGGCGCGTGGCAAGCCCGAAACCGGCACCATCACCCTGAGCGCGGCGCACCAGGGCGGCTCGATCCTGATCGAGGTGCGCGACGACGGCAAGGGCCTGTCGCGCCAAAAACTGATCGACAAAGCGCGCTCCAAGGGCATCGACGCCCCAGACGACATGAGCGACCAAGAGGTCTGGCAGCTCATCTTTGCGCCCGGTTTTTCTACCGCCGACGTGGTCACCGACGTCTCGGGCCGCGGCGTGGGCATGGACGTGGTGATGAAAAACATCGCCTCGCTGGGCGGCACGGTCGAGCTCGATTCGGCCGAGGGCTTTGGCATGAGCGTCAAGGTGCGGCTGCCGCTCACCTTGGCCATCATGGATGGCATGACAGTGCGTGTATCCGACGAGGTTTACATCCTGCCGCTGTCGTCGGTGGTCGAATCGTTCCAGGTCGAATCCAACACCATCAACACCGTGGCGCAAAACTCGCGTCTGGTCAAGGTGCGCGAAGAATACATGCCGGTGATCGAGATCGACCGCACCTTTGGCGTGCCGCGCCAAGCGGGTGATGCCAGCGCCAACAGCATCATGGTGGTGATCGAATCCGATGGCGCCCGGGTGGCGCTAATGGTCGATGAGCTGCTCGGGCAGCAGCAGGTGGTGATCAAAAACCTCGAATCGAACTACAAAAAAGTGCCCAATGTGTCTGGTGCCACCATTTTGGGCGACGGCAGCGTCTCGCTGATCCTCGACACCTCGACCTTGGTGCGGCGCTCGCGCCACTAAAACCCAAACCTTTGCTCGCCCCCAAATGAACGACGCCAGCGCCGCACCACAAAGCCGGGAATTCACCTGGACGGCGGCCGACTTCAACCGCATCAAAGACCTGATCTACCGTCATGCGGGCATCAGCCTGCACGAGGGCAAGCAGGCCATGGTCTACAGCCGCATCTCGCGGCGGCTGCGCGACACCGGTCACCGCAGCTTTGCCGACTACATCAAGTGGCTCGAGACCCAAGGCGATGCCGACGAGTGGCAGGCCTTTGTGAACGCGCTGACCACCAACCTGACTTCGTTTTTCCGCGAAAACCACCACTTCGAAGAACTCGCTCGGATGGTGCGCGAGGCCCCGCCCGGCCACGAATGGAAAATCTGGTGCTCGGCCGCCTCCACCGGGGAAGAGCCCTACTCGATCGCCATCACCCTGGCCGACGCGCTCGGCCTAAGCGGGCGCTTTCAGATCTGGGCCAGCGACATCGACACCAAAGTGCTGGCCACCGCCGCGCAAGGGGTTTACAAGCTCGAGGGCCTGAAAAACCTCAGCCAGGCGCAGCTGCAGAAATACTTTCTCAAGGGCAAAGGCGACAACGCCGGGCTGGCGCGGGTGCGCCCCGAGCTGCAGCGGCACATCGAGTTTTTCAGCCTCAACCTGATCGAAGACAACTGGAGCCTGCGCGAGACTTTTGACGTGGTATTTTGCCGCAACGTCATGATTTACTTCGACCACGCCACCCAGCGCCAGGTGCTGACGCGCATGCACCGCCTCATCAAGCCCGGCGGCATGCTGTTCGTGGGGCATGCCGAGAACTTTTCCGACCTCAAGTCCCAGTTCGTCCTGCGCGGCAAAACCATTTACGAAAAAGTCTGAAGCCCCATGCACCGCAGCCTCGAATACTTGCAGACCCTTAAAACCCGCGCGCGCCGGCCGGGCGAAGCGTCGTTTTTCTTTCACGACCAGAACTTCAAGTACAACGCTGCCAAGGTGCTGCCGGGCGAGTACTTCGTGGCCCAAGAAGACTTGGTCATCATGACCGTGCTCGGCTCGTGCATCGCCGCCTGCATCTGGGACTCGCGCTTGCGCATCGGCGGCATGAACCACTTCATGTTGCCCGAAGGTGGCGCCGACGCCTGCGGCCGCTACGGCTCCTACGCCATGGAGCTGCTGATCAATGAAATGATCAAAAAGGGCTCGACGCGGGATTACATGCAGGCCAAGGTGTTTGGCGGCGGCGCGGTGATCGCGGGCTTTACCACCATGAATGTGGGTGAGCGCAACACCAAGTTCGTGCTCGACTATTTGGCCACCGAGCGCATTCCGGTGGTGTCCAAAGACGTGCTCGACATCTACCCGCGCAAAGTGGTGTTTTTCCCCGTGACCGGCAAAGCCATGGTCAAGCGCCTGGCGCACGCCCACCCCGACACGCTCGAAGCCCAAGAGCGCCAAGGTGTGGCCACCAAAGTGGTGCAGTCCACGGCCGGCGGTTCGGTCGATCTGTTCTAAGGCTGGTAAACCCCCATGGCAAAAATCAGAGTGGTGGTGGTGGACGATTCGGCGCTGGTGCGCAGCCTGCTCACCGAAATCATCAACCAGCAGCCCGACATGGTGTGCATCGGAGCGGCCAACGACCCGCTGCAAGCGCGCGAGATGATCCGCGAGCTCAACCCGGATGTGATCACCCTCGACGTTGAAATGCCCAAAATGGATGGGCTCGAGTTCCTTTCGCGCCTCATGAAGCTGCGTCCGATGCCGGTGGTGATGGTCTCGACCCTGACCGAGCAGGGCGCCGACACCACCTTGCGCGCGCTCGAAATGGGGGCGGTCGATTTCGTCGCCAAGCCGCGCATCGGCGTGAGCAGCGGCCTCAAAGCCCTAGGCACTGAGATCGTAGAAAAAATCCGCATCGCGAGCCAGGCGCGCGTGAGGCGCCACGTGGCAGCAGCCCCCACGCCGACTGCGGTGCGCACGCCCGAAGGCGGCACCAGCGCCGCCCCCAACGCAAACAGCTTTAGCCGCCTGTCGACCGAAAAAATCATCTGCATCGGCGCCTCCACCGGCGGCACCGAGGCGATCAAGGAAATTCTGGTCGAATTGCCAGCCGACGCCCCCGCCATCGTCATCACCCAGCACATGCCGCCGGGCTTCACCACCAGCTTTGCGGCCCGGCTCGATTCGCTGTGCCGCATTCGCGTGCAAGAGGCGGTCGATGGGCAGCGCATCCTCCCCGGGCACGCCTACATTGCGCCCGGCGGCAAACAGTTTTCATTGGCGCGCAGCGGCGCCAACTACGTGGCGGTGGTCGATGATTCACCGCCCGTGAACCGCCACAAGCCATCGGTCGAGGTGCTGTTCAAATCCTGCGCGCGCGTGCTCGGGCCCAACGCCATCGGCGTCATGCTCACCGGCATGGGCGGCGACGGCGGCGCGGCCATGAAAGAAATGCTCGACGCCGGCAGCCACAACATCGTGCAAGACGAAGCCAGCTGCGTGGTCTTTGGCATGCCCAAGGTGGCCATTCAGCACGGTGCTGCCAGCGAGGTGCTGCCACTCAAAAGCATCGCCAAGGCGCTGCTGGAGCGCTTGCAGAGCGCCGGCGTGCGGCACCGAATTTAAGTGCAGCCTTAGGCTGCCTGCGGCCGCGTCAAATCAGGCGATCGACGTTGACACCGGCACTGGGCGGCAGCGGCAACGACGAGGTGAGCTGGTAATTCTCGGCGGCGGCTTCGAGCGCGCGCTCGATCGGTGTAGGCTGCGCCGGGGCAAGCAATTCGGCGCGCCGCTGCGCCGCCTCGCGCGCTTCTTCGCCGATCAACTGGTCGGCGGCAAAGCGGCTGGCACTCCAGACATTGGGCAGCAGATCGCGAATCTGGTTGGCCCGGGCCTCATCGACCGGGTTCGGTGGCGGTGGCGGCATCTGACCTTCGATCGCCTGCGTCTGCCGCGCGTCCTGCGTGCGCGTGCGCTCGGTGCGTTCTTGCTCTGCGCGTTGTGGATTCGGGGCCAGCTGACCCAAGCCCAGTGCGGCACGGTCTGGTTCTGCCGTGCCTTGTTCTGGAATCCGCTGCTCAGACAGCCCCTGCTCTGCTGCCTGAGCAGGCACCGCGAGCGCTTGTCGTTGCGCTACCACGGAAGATGCCATATGGGCCGTTGCCACGCTGGCTTGAAAGTTGAAGCGCTCGGGCGCCGCCGCGTTGTCGTACATGTTGGCGCGCAGTGCCTGGTCGGTCGGGTTCACCGGGGGCAGCGACGGCGGGGCGTACACCGCCTGAGTGCGCGAACCCTCACCGGCCGGCGCCACCGGCGCATTCACCCCTTGGTTGCGCGGCGACACATGTTCGCTGGCGCGGGCGGGTGTGGTGGGCTGCACACGCGCCGACACCGGCCCTTGGGCTGGCACAGGAGCTACGGCTACAGATGAGATGTTCAACATGGCAGACTCCAAGACGGGTGAGCGCCGGACGGACTCACGGCATTCAAGTGGTATTTCGGCCACCGAAGCCCAAACTTTAGGCCCTTAGCGGTTTTTTGTGCCCGCCCGGCTGCAGCCAGAAAACCCACCGGCCTGCCGCGCCAGCCGATTAAAATGGCTGCGCAGCCCAACTCTTACACCTCCAAGCAAGCGAGACCCCGCCCATGAACGCCCCCCTGCCCCTGTCTGACCGCGACGGCAAAATCTGGCTCGACGGCCAGCTCATCGACTGGCGCGATGCCAAAGTGCACGTGCTCACCCACACCCTGCACTACGGCTGCGGCGCCTTCGAGGGCCTGCGCGCCTACGCCACCGCCGACGGCCCGGCGATCTTCAGGCTGCAAGAGCACACCGAGCGCCTATTCAACAGCGCCAAGATTTTGCGCATGAAAATCCCGTTCACGCCCGAGCAGGTCAACGCCGCGCAGTGCGAAGTGGTGCGCGCCAACGGCCTGGCCAGCGGCTACCTGCGCCCGCTGACTTGGATCGGGAGCGAAAAACTCGGCGTCAGCCCCAAAGGCAACCGCGTGCACCTGATGGTCGCCGCTTGGGCCTGGGGCGCGTATCTGGGCGAAGAAGGCTTGCGCCGCGGCATCCGCGTCAAGACCAGCAGCTACACCCGGCACCACGTCAACATCACCATGACGCAGGCCAAGGCGGTGAGCAACTACACCAACAGCATTTTGGCCAACATGGAAGCCACCGACGACGGCTACGACGAAGCGCTGCTGCTGGACGCCAGCGGCTTTGTCAGCGAAGGCGCGGGCGAGAACCTGTTCATCGTCAAAGGCGGCCAGATCTACACCCCCGACCTATCCGCCGGCGCGCTCAACGGCATCACGCGCAACACCGTGTTCCACATCGCGCGCGACCTCGGCCTCGAGGTCGTGCAAAAGCGCATCACGCGCGACGAAGTCTATATCGCCGACGAGGCCTTCTTCACCGGCACCGCCGCCGAAATCACCCCCATCCGCGAGCTCGACCGGATCGAGATCGGCTGCGGCAGCCGCGGCCCGATCACCGAACGCATCCAGAGCGCGTTCTTCGACATCGTCAGCGGCCGCAACCCCGACTACGCGCACTGGCTGACGGCGGTTTGAGGCTAGGCTGTCGCGCCTAGACTGCCTGCAACCCGACCCAACCGCTGGCCCCACCCCACACCCCATTAGCAGCACCATGAACCCCCCCAGCCCCGCGACGGCTGACCGGCCGGGCACTGGATCGGACACGTCCACACAGCGCCGCCACCTCGACCTCGGCTGTGGCACCCGACCGCGCAACCCCTACGCGGCGCCGCTGCTCTACGGCATCGACATCCGCTCCGGCTTGCAAGCCCCCGGCGTACAAGCCATCGTTGCAGCCAACTTGGCGCTGCAAGCCATCCCCTTTGCCGACGCGCAGTTCGACAGCGTCTCGGCCTACGACTTCATCGAGCACATTCCGCGCGTGGCGCTCGACGTGGCCAGCGGCAGCAGCCGGCTACCATTCATCGAGCTGATGAACGAAATCTGGCGCGTACTCAAGCCCGATGGCCGCCTGTACGCCGTCACGCCGCTGTTCGACCACGAAAAAATGTGGCGCGACCCGACCCACGTCAACCCGATCACGCCCAAGACCTGGCGCTACTTTTGCCGCCCCGAACTCGGGGCGCGCATGTACGGCTTCAAGGGCGAGTTTGAGCAGCTGCGCCAGACCCGCTGCCGCTTCAAGCGCGACTACGAACCCGCCCGGCCAGCGCTGGGCGGCTGGCTGGCTCGCGGCGCCGACCGCCTCACGGGCCAAGCCGCGCACCTGGTCTGGGAGTGGCGCGCCCTCAAGCCGCCGCACTAGCGCATGGCCGCCGCTGCCGACCCGCGCGCCCTGCTCGAGCAGGTCACGCTCATCATGGTCACCCACCACAGCGCCCACTGCCTGGCGCCGCTGGCCGGCGCGCTGGCGGCGCTGCCGCACCTGATCGTGGTGGACAACGCCAGCGCCGACGGCACCCGCGCCGAGCTGGCACGCACCCTGCCGCAGGCGCTGGTGTTGGCCAGCCCCAGCAACCTCGGCTTTGGCGGCGCCAACAATTTGGCCCTTGAGCGGGTGCAGACCCCTTATGCCTTGCTCTTCAACCCCGACTGCGCCCTGACCGAAGCCGCCGTGCTTGCCCTGATGCAAGCGGCCCAGCGCTGGCCCGAGGCGGCGCTGCTGGTGCCGCAACTGCTCGACGCGCGCGGCCGGCCAACCCTCAATTACGGCTGGCCGCGCCACCTCTGGGCCCCGAGCGGCCCAGCGGCCGATGCCCCGTGTTGCGTGGGTGCGGCGTGCGGTGCCGTGATGCTGCTGCGGCTGGCGGCCTTGCGCCCCATCGGTTTTTTTGACACCGGCTTCTTTTTGTACTACGAAGACGACGACCTGTGTGCGCGCCTGCTGGCTGCGCGCCTGCCGATCGTGCTCGAGCCCGCCATCCGGATCGCGCACCACTCGCGCGGCTCAACGCGCTCGCCCACCCCTTGGCGCAGCGAGTACGCGCGCGGGCTGCACCACGCCCAGTCCAAGCTGCGTTACTTGGCCAAATACGCCGGCGTGCCCGCGGCGCAGCGCAAGCGCCAGCGTGCCTTGGTGCTGGCGCTGGCGGCCTTGCTGCTGCGGCTGCTGCTGCCGGCACCGCGCTTGGTGGCGCGCGCCTTGGGCCGCTTGGCTGGCCTGTGGCGCTGGCGCGCCGACGGCTTCGTCAAAGCCCCCGAACCCCATCCCGCGCCATGAATCCAGCCCCCCCAAACGCCGCCCTTGGCGCTACCCCCAGCGCTGCAGCCACCCCCAGCCACCGCGCCGCCGGCTCTAGTCGCAGCATCGCTTGGGTGGCGTGTGCGCTGGGCGCTTTCACCTTTTTTCCGGTGGGCTTGAGCTACCTCGGCTTGCTCGTGCTGCTGCTGTTGCTGCTGCTCGATCGGCCGCAGTGGCAGGCGCGCTGGCAGCAACTGCGGCCGTGGCTGTGGCTGCTGCTGCTGCCGCTGCTGTGGGCGCTGCTGGTGCTGGCCACCCAGGGCTGGCACGAAGACAGCGCCTCGCGCCTGTTTCACCTGCTGCGGGTGGCGCTGGTGCTGGGCTTGGGGCTGATGTTGCTGCCCGCCGAGCGCTGGTACGCGCTCTATGGCTTGCTGGCCGGGGCCGTTTTGGCCAGCGCCCTGCTGCTGCTGCACCAGGTCTGGCCGCTGCCCGACGCCGCGCTCTGGCGCGCCTTGGTCAGCGGCACCACGGGCAACAGCACGAGCCAAAAGTTCATCCTGCTCGCTGCCGCCGCCGCTGCCGCGCTCTGGCTGGCGCTGCAGCCGGGTTTGCGGCCTGCGCAGCGGGCGCTGGCGCTGCTGGGCTGGCTGCTGTTTGCCGCCATGGTGGCGATTTTTGGTGTTTCGCGCAACGCACAACTGCTGTTGCTGCTGCTGCCGCTGGCGGTGTTTGTGCTGCGCTGGCACAGTTGGCGGCCGCTGTTGAGCGCTGCGGTGGCTCTGCTGCTGGGCGCGCTGCTGGTCTGGCAGTTCAGCCCCACGGTGCAGCCGCGCTTCGAGCAAGCCGCGCAAGAGGTGCAGCACTTTGCCGCCACCGGCAATTTTGACGGCAGCACCAGCGTGCGTCTGCGCATGTACCAGCACGCCCTCGAGGGCATGGCCGCGCAGCCGCTGCTGGGCACCGGCTTGGGCAGTTGGTTGCCCAGCTGGCGCGCTACCATGGCCGAGGTAAACCCAGCCATGGGGGAAATCAACAACCCGCACAACGATTTTTTGCTCACCGGCATGGAAAAAGGCGTGCCTGGCCTGCTGTTGCTGCTGGCGCTGCTGGCGGCCTTGGGCTGGCACAGCCTGCGCCAGCGCGGCGACCCCCTAGCCGGCGTGGCCCAGCTGCTGCTCTGGACGCTGCTGCTCACCACCCTAGTCAACGCCCCGTTTCGCGACGCCAACCTCGGGCTGTCGCTGCTTTGGCTGCTGGCGGTTTGCACCTTGGGCAGCCGCCCCGTGGCAGCTTCTGCCTCAACCCAGCCGGTATCGCGCTCGATCTGAAGCCCCGCAGGGCACGCCCGCCCCGCCAGCTACATCCGTGCCCGCAGCGCCTTGAGCCAGCTCAGCAACCGGTAACGCCAACTGCGCACCCGCACCCGGCCGGGCCGGGGGTTGTCGATGCGCAGCTCTTCGGGTTTGGGGCGGCCATGAAACACCAGCACGGCGGGCGCGGGCTCGATCCAGTCCATGCGGTAGCGCAAGTCCACCTTCCACGAAGCCGCCAGATTGGGGTGCAGCTTTTGCAGGCTGCCGCTCACCAGGCCGCTGTCGCGGATGAAGTCTTGGTCGCCCCAGCCTTTGGCGCCCGAATAGGCTGCGATATGGCCCTGCACATCGAGCAAAAAGTCTTCCAGAATCGAGCCAAAGTTGCCGTTGACCAGCATCAGGCTCGAGTTGTAGTCGTGGCCCTTGAAGCCGCGCAGCAGCCACAGCCCAGGCGGTGCGTCAACCAACGGGTTGCGCGTGATCACCACGTCGAGGTCGAGGTACAAAAAACAGCGCTCAGGCAAGGCAAAGATTTCGAGCTTGGAAAACCAGCCCGGCAAATCGTGGCGCAACGGCCGCAACTCGACGCCCTCGGGCATGCTCGGCAGGTCGCTCAGGCAGATCAGGCGCGCGCCGGGCGCATGGCGCCGCAACTGGCGCTGCAGCGCCTGCACCTGCGCCACGCCGTATTCGCCACCGCTCTTGCAGACGCAGACCACGGTGTCGCACAGGCGCCTGATCGGGTTTAGCGGGGTTGCAATCATGTTCAGGGCACCAGCGGCTTGGAATCTCAGGGAGTTGGGGGTGGGGTGTGCAGGCTTGGAGCAGGCCAAGATTGTGGTCGGGATTTTGGCACAAGGCCCGGCGGGTGCGGCATGAACAAGGCAGCCAGAAAGCTCAGGTCGATGCACAGACCGGCGCCAGGCAGCTGCCGCACAAGCTTCCACCCCTCAAAGGCATGAACCGACGGTGCTCTGTTGCAAGCGAGGGCGCCCGCTGCGGCTGATCACGATCTGCTGCGCCGGGCTCGAACTGGCGCCGGCACGGCAGACGGTGATGGTGCCGGCCTGAAAGGCGCCGCTGACCAATTCGGTATGCCCCTGAGGCATGTAGGAGACGTAGCGCATGACCGGGGTGTTGCCTCGCACCCGCACGCCTGGCGCGACCGCGGCCCAGACCTGCAGCACCGCTTCACTCGCATCGCGTTGTGCATTGTGGTTGGGGTCGGCAAACAGGATCCAGCCTTGCGACCAATCGCCAGCTGGCGCGCAGCCGCTGCCGTCTGGGCTGCGGCACAAAACCATGCGGCGACCTTGGCGGATGGCTTCGCTGCGCGTGAGCGCCAACGCAAGCCAAATGTCCCTGGCAGCCGTGCTTTGGCGCTGGTTGAGCACCATCTGCCCCAGCGCCGGAGCAGCCAGCGCCGCCAGAATGGCCAGCAACCCCAGCACCGCCAACAACTCGATCAACGTCACCCCCGCCCCAGCCGTGCGCATGCGCTTCATCTGCCCTCCCTTGTGTTTGGGGCCAGTGTAGGCCAGCAAGAAAAGCGGCACAAGCCCCCACCAGGCTCATACCTCTTTTGCAGACTACAGCAGGGCGATCCTAGACACGCACCAGCGCATGGGCCGACACCGTCCGCGGCCTAGCTGGGAGCCACCTGGGCTCATCAAAAGCCGCGCGCCAAGTCCAGCGCCTCTTCGATGCGCTCGACCGGGTGCAGCGTCATGCCGGCCAGCGCCTTGTTTTGCGCCAGATCTGACTTTTTGGGCATGTTGGCCTTGGGCAACAGAGCGGCCGTAAAACCCAGCTTGGCCGCTTCGCGCAGCCGCTCCTGCCCGCGCGGCGCCGGGCGCACCTCGCCCGCCAGCCCGACCTCGCCAAACGCCAAAAAACCCTGCGGCAAGGCGCGGTTGCGCAGCGACGAGGCGATCGCCAGCAGCACCGCCAGATCGGCCGCCGGCTCACTGATGCGCACCCCGCCCACGGCGTTAACAAACACGTCTTGGTCGCTGCACGACACCCCGGCGTGGCGGTGCAGCACCGCCAGCAGCATCGCCAGGCGCTCGCGCTCCAGCCCCACGCTCAGGCGGCGCGGGCTCGGGCCGCCGCTGTCCACCAGCGCCTGAATCTCGACCAGCAGCGGCCGCGTGCCCTCGAGCGTCACCAGCACGCAACTGCCAGGCACCGGCTGGCTGTGCTGGCTCAAAAAAATTGCGCTCGGGTTGCTCACGCCCTTGAGCCCGCGCTCGGTCATGGCAAAGACGCCGATCTCATTGACCGCGCCAAAGCGGTTTTTGATCGCCCGAATCAGCCGGTAGGGGCCGTGGCTGTCGCCCTCGAAATACAACACCGTATCGACCATGTGCTCGAGCACGCGCGGCCCGGCCAGCGTGCCCTCTTTGGTCACGTGCCCCACCAGCACGATGGCGCTGCCGCTGGCCTTGGCGGCGCGCGTCAGGTAGGCGGCGCACTCGCGCACCTGGGCCACCGAACCGGGCGCCGAGCTGAGCTGATCGGAGTACAGGGTCTGGATCGAGTCGATCACCGCCACCGCCGGGCGCTCGCGCGCCAGCGTGGCCAATATGGCCTCGAGCCCGATCTCGACCAGCACCGGCACGGGGCTGGCCGCCAGCCCAAGGCGGCGCGCGCGCAGGGCCACCTGGGCCGCGCTCTCTTCGCCGCTCACGTACAGCGTGGGCAGGCCTTGGCGTTGCATGGCGTCCAGCGCTTGCAGCAGCAGGGTCGATTTGCCGATGCCGGGGTCGCCACCGATCAGCACCACGCCCCCAGCCACGATGCCGCCGCCGAGCACGCGGTCCAGCTCCTCTTGCCCAGTGGGGGTGCGCGCGACCTCGCTGGCCTCAATATCGCAGATCGGCGCCAGTTCGGCCGCCGCCACCAACCCGGTAGGCCCCGCGGCACTAAGCCGGTTTTTGCCCGCCGTTTGCGGCTCGGGCGCGGTTTCGAGCAGGCTGTTCCAGGCCCCGCAGTGCGGGCATTTGCCGAGCCAGCGCGGCGTCGTGCCGCCGCATTGCTGGCAGCTGTAGTGGGACTTGTCTTTGGCCATGGGGCGCAATGTAACAGCGCCGCGCACAGAGGATAATGCGCCGCCATGGCCGTCGTGATCCAAAACCCTCCTTTGTGGCGCCGGGCCTTGCCGCTGGTGCAGGGCTTTGATGGCCCGCTGCTGCTGGCGATTGCGCTCCTGAGCACGCTCGGGCTGCTGGCCATGTATTCGGCCGCCTTCGAAATGCCAGGGCGCTTTGAGCTGCATGTGCGCAACCTGCTGATCGCCGCCGCCGCGCTGTTCGTGGTGGCGCAGATTCCGCCGCAGCGCTGGCTGGCGCTGGCTGCGCCGTTGTACGTGGGCGGCCTGCTGCTGTTGCTGGCGGTGGAACTGGTGGGGATCGAGCGCAATGGCTCGCAACGCTGGCTCGACCTTGGCTTCATCGTCATGCAACCGAGCGAGATCATGAAGCTGGCCATGCCGATGATGCTGGCTTGGTGGTTTCACAAACGCGAGGGCCAGCTGCATTGGCCCGATTTTTTGGTGGCTGGTGTGATCGTGGCCATGCCCACGGCGCTGATCATGAGCCAGCCCGACCTCGGCACCAGCCTGCTCATCGCCTCCTCGGGCCTGTTCGTGATCTACTTTGCCGGTTTGAGCTGGAAGCTGATCGTCCCGCCGGTGCTGCTGGGGCTGGCGGGCATCGTCACCTTGGTGGTGATGGAGCCGCACTGGTGCCAGCGCGGGGTGGACTGGGTGCTGCTGCACGACTACCAAAAGGTGCGCGTCTGCACCCTGCTCAACCCCACCGCCGACCCGCTGGGCAACGGCTTTCACATCATCCAGAGCATGATCGCCATCGGCTCGGGCGGGCTCTGGGGCCAAGGGCTGCTGCAAGGCACCCAGACCCAGCTCGACTTCGTGCTCGAGCGCACCACCGACTTCATTTTTGCCGCCTACGCCGAGGAATTTGGCTTTTTGGGTGTGCTGCTGCTGCTGGGAGCGTACTTTTATCTGGTCTGGCGCGGCCTCAAAATCGCCCTCGAAGCCCCGACCCTGTTCACCCGCCTGCTGGCCGGCGCGCTGACGCTGGTGCATTTTGTCTATGCCTTTGTGAACATCGGCATGGTCAGCGGCATTTTGCCGGTGGTCGGGCTGCCGCTGCCGTTCATGAGCTTTGGCGGCACGGCCATGCTCACGCTCGGCGCCAGCTTGGGGATTTTGCTCGCCATCGGGCGCTCCAAGCGGCTGCTGCAGTCCTAGACCTTACGCGCGCGCTGCAGCGGCGGGCGCAAGTTCCTACAATGGGGCCCATGATCGCACGCGAACCCACCCTGGCCCGGCTGGCCACTGCCCACAGCCTGTTGCTCGAACCCTACGGGCTCGACGAAACCCATCTGCGCCGCACCCTGAGCCTGCTCATGGCCCCCGGGGTCGATGACGCCGACCTCTACTTCCAATACACCCGCTCCGAGGGCTGGAGCCTCGAAGAAGGTATCGTCAAGAGCGGCAGCTTCAGCATCGACCAAGGCGTGGGCGTGCGCGCCGTGAGCGGCGACAAAACCGCCTTCGCCTACTCCGACGACCTGTCGTGGGCCGCCCTGCAAGACGCGGCGCAAAACGTGCGCAGCATCGGCGCCCAAGGGCAGCAGGGCCGCACCAAGGTGGGCGCGCGCAAAGTCGCCAAGGCGCGCTCGCTCTACCCCGAGCACGACCCGATCGCCAGCCTCGACAGCGCCGCCAAGGTGGCACTGCTCGAGCGCGTCGAGGCGCTGGCCAAGGCGCACGACCCACGCATCGTGCAGGTCATGGCCAGCCTGGCCAGCGAGTACGACGTGGTGCTGGTGGCGCGCGCCGACGGCACCCTGGCCGCCGACGTGCGCCCGTTGGTGCGCTTGTCGCTGACCGTGATCGCCGAACAGGGCGGGCGGCGCGAATCGGGTTCCTCTGGCGGTGGCGGCCGCTTTGGGCTGGCGCGCTTTGACGAAGCGCAGATCGCGCAGTATGTGAGCGAGGCGGTGCAGTCGGCCCTGACCAACCTCGAGAGCCGCCCCGCCCCGGCGGGCGAGATGACGGTGGTGCTGGGCCCCGGCTGGCCGGGCGTGCTGTTGCACGAGGCCGTGGGGCACGGGCTCGAGGGTGATTTCAACCGCAAAGGCTCAAGCGCCTTTGCCGGCCGCATCGGCAAGCGGGTGGCAGCCAAGGGCGTGACCGTGCTCGACGACGGCACCCTAGCGGACCGGCGCGGCTCGCTCAACATCGACGACGAAGGCTGCGCCAGCCAGCGCAACGTGCTGATCGAAGACGGCATTTTGCGCGGCTACCTGCAAGACAGCCTGAACGCGCGCCTCATGGGCGTGGGCCCCACCGGCAACGCCCGGCGCGAGAGCTACGCCCACCTGCCCATGCCGCGCATGACCAACACCTACATGCTGGCCGGCGACAAAGAGCCGCAAGAAATCATCGCCAGCATCAAGCGCGGCCTGTACGCCAGCAACTTTGGCGGCGGCCAAGTCGATATCACCAGCGGCAAGTTCGTCTTTAGCGCCAGCCAAGCGTGGTGGGTCGAAGACGGCAAGCTGCAATACCCGGTCAAGGGCGCCACCCTGGTGGGCAGCGGCCCCGAAGCGCTCAAAAAAGTGAGCCTGATCGGCAACGACCTCGCGCTCGACAGCGGCGTAGGCACCTGCGGCAAAGAAGGCCAGAGCCTGCCGGTGGGCGTGGGCCAGCCGACGCTGCGCATCGACGGGCTGACGGTGGGCGGCACGGCCTGAGCCTGAGCCTGAGCGCAACACCAAAAAAAACCGCCCACCCCATGCAGGAGCAGGCGGCATCAAGGCGTGGGCTAGAGCCCACGCGCTTTCCCGAAGCTAAAAAATCAACGCCCAGGCGCCTCGGTGGCGGTGGGGTAGTTGAGCATGCGGCCAAACAGGGTGGCGTGCTTGAGGCGATAGACGTCCACGTTGTCGAAGCGCTGGCTGAAGCGGCTGTTGAGCAGGCCGGCGTTTAGGCCGGCGGCGCGCGACAACACGCCGCCAAAGTAGTCGGCCGTGCCCGGCCAAGCGATGCCAAACTGCATCCGGTTGCCAAACTGATCCGGCTCGGTGACAAACATCGGCGACTGCCGGCCCTCGACGCCGTCGAGGAAGTTGTTGACCACCGCAGCGTCGGGGCCGGTGGCACCCGCAGGGATGGCCGACGACGGGTTGGTGGCCACGGAGGCCACGTTGTCGGGCGCGCGCCCGGCCGGCAGGATGTTGGTCGGGGGCGTGATGCCCGACACTTGGCCCGAAACCACCGTCATGCTGCCGGCGTCGCTGTCGGCAGCGGTGACGATCAGGGTACGCTCATTGCGGCGCAAAAAGTCTAGCGCTGCACCGATGGCGCGATCGGTGTCTTGCATGGCGTGCAACATGCCGATGGCGTTGGTGTTGTTGCCAAAGTTGTCGATCGACTCTTGCTCGGCCACGAGGAAGAAGCGGCGCTGCGCGGCTTGCGGGCGCTGTGCGGCGGCACGGCTCAGGATGGTGAGGGCGACCTCGGTCATCTCGGCAAAGGTGGGCGGGTTGAAGCCCGGCTCGGCGGCGTCGTGGTCGCCCCACAGCACCAGGCGGCTTTGCTTTTGCGGGCCCGCGCCGGTGGTGCCAGCCGCCATGCCCGCGCGCACGAAACCGCGGTTGATCAGGTCTTGCTCGTTGCGGTCGTTGAAGGTGTCTTGGAAGGCAAACAGGCCCAGCACGCGCGGGGCATAGCGCGGGTGGGCTTGCAGCGCTTGCTTGAGGCGCTCGAACTCGGCCCGGGTGCGCAGCACGATGAAATCGTCGCGCTGAGTCGGGTCGTTGCTCAGGTTGCCGCTGCCCATGGCGTTCCAGGCTGCGATCAGGTTGAGGTCGTCGGTGCGCAGGCTTTGGCGGCTGTTGACCGGGGCACGGCGCTCTTCGTTGACGTTGCGGTGCACGGTGGTGGTGCCCTGCGGCAGCGCGTCGGCCTCGCCACCGCCCATGATGACCCAAGGCGTGGTGTCGTTCATGCCGGGGCGGCCCAAAATCATCTGGCGCGTGATTTCCTGCCAGTTGTCGCGGTTGCCCACTTCGGCCAAGAAGGCGCCGGTGCCGGGCTCGCCGACGTGGCCGTCGTTGACCACCCCCACCGGGATGCCGGCGTTGGCGGCTTCGCGCATCACCGAGCCGCGAAAGCCCGACAGGCTGCGGATGGCGCGGTTGGTCGGCGGGTTGGCGTTGCCGTCGCCGTCCATGCCAAAGGAGCCAAAGGCATCAACCTTGTAGCCAAAGGCGTGCGTGGTGGCGCCAGCGTGCGAAGTGCCGTTGATCAGGTTGTGCATGTGGCCGCGATAGACCGCCATGTGGGGCAGGCGGTCTTTGTTGGAAATGCCGTCCAGACCGTGGAAGTACATGCGATGGGCATTCCAGTGGTTAAGCCCGGTGCCGTCGGGGTGAAAGAAGATCACGTTGCCGGTGGGCACCGCTTGCGTCATAGCAGCACGGCCTGGGTCGGCAGCCGGGGCGCGCGCCGCACTGGCCGCGCTGGCTGCAGCCACACCAGTGGCCAGCGCCAACACACAAGCGGCTGAAACCGCACGCAGATTCAAGTTAAACATCAATGCGCTCCTTGCGACACGATTTTTTGGGGGATGAAAAACGCACAAAACCCCGGCGCACCCGCAAGCAGCGCCGCATTGTTTTGCACCGTTTGGAGCGTAAAGCGAATTGATGAAAATTGCGTGACGCTTCAGCGTCAAAAGCGTGTCATGTGTCGGGGCAGATGGAGTGCTGGGCGCAATTGCTCATGGGGTTTTTTGTCCCAGGCGGCGCGCCTCGCTTTGCAACACCAAGCGGTCCACCCCAGACAGCGGCAGTTGCACCAGCAGCTCAAGCCGCTGGTGCAGTGCGTGCAGGGTCTGGCGGAAGGCCTCGCGTTGCTGCTCCACATCGCCTGCCGCCTTGGACGGATCCGGGTAGCTCCAGTGCGCTGTGGCGGGGTGCCCTGGCCAGACCGGGCACGACTCACCAGCAGCCATATCGCACACCGTGACCACCAAGTCCATCGCGGGCGCATCGGCGGCGCTGAACTCGGTCCAGCTCTTGCTGCGCAGCCCGTCGGTGGACACACTGGCCGCGCGCAGCACCTCGAGCGTCAGCGGGTGCGGCCGATGGTCAGCACGGGCTTGCGTGCCAGCCGAATAAGCCCGGAAACGATGCCCACCCAGATGGTTGAGCACCGCCTCGGCCATGATGGACCGCGCGGCGTTGTGGGTGCACAAAAACAGGACGTTGAGCGGCTTGATCATGGTCGTATCCCCTTGGCTGGTTGAGTGTGCTCGCCTAAGCCGCTCAAGTATAAAGACTGCGCCCTGAGCAAGGCCAGAATGGCTGTGCCAAAATGAAACGGTTTCGTTTATTCAGGAGAGCAGCAATGCAAACCAACGTAGGCAGCGCAGATCGTATCGTGCGCGTGGTGGGTGGGGTGGCGCTGATCGCGCTGGCCGCCACGGGCACCGTGGGCGCTTGGGGCTACATCGGCGTCGTGCCGATCCTGACTGCGGCAGTGGGCTGGTGCCCGGCTTATCTGCCCTTTGGCATCAACACCTGCAAGACCCGGGATTGATCGCCGGCGGGCGCTGGCAACAATGCAGCCAGCTCCTGAAAGCAAAAAGCCCAGCTAAGAAACTGGGCTGAGTGCTCGACTTTTTTGGCTCCCCGACCTGGGCTCGAACCAGGGACCTACGGATTAACAGTGCTTAACAAAGGCTGTGACGCCACCATCCGCGTCATCGCAAGTCTAATTATATCAAAATCTTACGCGAACCGGCGCGTCTGCCAGCCCAAAGTAGTAATGTCCCCTTTGCCCCAGATAAGAATGTCCCCTTTCATGTGTGAAGGGGCAGCGGATGGTGGTGCAAGCGAGGGTGATGATGAGTGTGCAGGAAGCCGAACGGTTGCTGGTGATACGGCGGGTATTAGGGCGAGAGCTGACGCAGGGTTTGGCTGCGCAGCAACTGGGTTTATCGGTGCGCCAAGTCAAGCGCTTGTGCCAAGGCGTGCGCAGCCTAGGGGCGCAGGCCGTGGTCAACAAGCTGCGCGGACAGCCCAGCAAGCGGCGCATAGGTCCTGAGCGCAAAGACGCCATCATGAGCTTGGTGCACGAGCACTATGCTGATTTTGGCCCGCAGCTGACCAGCGAGTACCTGCTCAGCCAGCACAGCCAGCGCATCAGCGCCGAGACCCTCAGAGGCTGGATGATCGAAGCGGGCTTGTGGAGGGCCAAGCAGCGCCGGCCAGTGCGCCAGCACAGCCCACGTGCGCGCCGAGAGCGCCTAGGCGAGCTGGTGCAAATCGACGGCAGCCACCACGACTGGTTCGAGGGGCGCTGCGACAAATGCTGCCTAATCGCCTTCATCGACGACGCCACCGGGCGGGTGCTGGCCGCGCGCTTTTCAGCGGCCGAGACCACGCAGGCGTACCTGGCGCTGCTGCAAGAGCACGTAGGCACCTTGGGTGCGCCGCTGGCCTACTACAGCGACCGCCACAGCATCAACACCCAAACACGACAGCGAAGACCCCGACCCGACCCAGTTCGAGCGTGCGCTGCTGCAACTGCGCATCGAGCCCATCTGCGCCCACAGCCCACAGGCCAAAGGCCGCGTGGAGCGGTTGTTCCAGACCTTGCAAGACCGGTTGTGCAAAGCCATGCGGTTGGCGGGCATCAGCACCATGCAAGACGCCAATGCGTGGCTGGGTGGTTACATCGCCCAGCACAACGCACGCTTTGCCATCCAGCCCCAAGCGCCTGAAGACGCCCACCGGCCCTATACAGGGACGCCAGAGGCGTTGGCGCGCATATGTGCGCGGCACCACCAGCGCCAGCTCAGTGCGCAGTTGTCGTGCCAGTTCGAGGGCAGTCAGTTGTGGATCACCCCGGGGCAGGCCCATGCGCCCAAAGCCAAGGCCAAGGTGGATATCGCCCAGTACGGCGACGGGCGGCTGGAGCTGCTCTACCGCGGCCAGCCCTTGGCTTACCAAGGCTACTTGGTGCACGAGCACCTGCGCCACAAGAAGGTGGCCGACGACAAGGAGGTCAACCAGCGTGTGGATGCGTTGAGCGCAGAGGATCGCAGAGCGCTTAAGGTCAGGGCGCAAGTCGAGATGCAAGACGCCATGCGCCAGCAGGGCATCTTGCAGCCCGACACCCACATCAGCCCGCCCCCGCTGGGGCAGGCCCGCTACGGGCTACGCCCTGCGCCAGCCTGCCCCAGCGGCTGAGTCTTGAGCACGCTTGGCCTCACAGCAAGGGGACATTTCTACTTTGTGCAAATAGGGGACATTTCTACTTTGGGTTGACACGCGAACCGGCGCGTCTTGCTCCGCAGTCGTCCGAAGCCCGCCGACGGCCCCATCGCTATCAACAGCGCTATCAAATGCTTTTGGCGGCGACGTCCCGTTTGTACCCATCTTGAGCCTCATGGCAAGAGCTTGGGCGCACCAGCAGCGGCAGGGTCGGTGGTCAGGTCGTCAGATAAACACCGTTCGCTGTATGTAAGGCTGCTGGAGGGGGCTCAACACACCGCGCGCAGCCATGGCACCGAGCGGGCATCGAGGGTGCAGCCCTGGGAGGAACGACCAGAGGGGCAGATGGGGCTGTGCAGCAACAGTCAAAGTCTAGTCGTGTCACAGCAGCTGCGTGTCTGTGACGCCCGTAATGACGCCGGCTCCGCCGTCCAGATTCATTTGGGTAAAACCTCGCTACCTGTCTTGCGGCGGGTGGGGGGAGTTTTGCCCAAAAATCAACCTCACCGCCGTCCATCTAGGGGCCCAGCCTAGGTCGAACTAGGCGTTGGTCTATAGTGGCTACAACTGGCTGAGAGTAGAAGCAGAAAAAAGATACGCGCAGCCAAGGAAAAAGCTTAAAAATATGTGTTCCTGCAGAAGCTCACACCCCCGATGGCCACCCCAAACTGCTCCACTTATGGCCGGTCAAACTGCTCCAGGCAGGACAGGGTGGATTATGACGATTCCGGGCTGATGGCTATGCGAGCGGCTGCCTCTTTGAGGCGGTAGCTCTTGCCCTCGAACTCCAGCATCGCGCAGCGGTGCATGAGCCGATCCAGGATTGTGCTGGCCATGGTGGCCTCGCCCAGGTATTTGCCCCAGTCCTGCACCACCCGGTTGGACGTGATGAGAACGGCGCGGCGCAGCTTGTAGCGCTGGTGCACGATGGCCTGTAGCACCTCGGCGGCATGCTCGCTGATGCGCCTAGCCAGGAACAGGTCATCGAGTACGAGCAGGTCCGTCTCGACCCAGTCCTTGAGCAGCTCGGTGCGCTCTGCCGTACTGGCCAACGCGTAACGGGCGAACTCGGTGTCGGCTTCTAGGTAACGCACGTCATAGCCCTGCAGCGTGGCCTGGTAGGCCACGGCCTTGGCCACATGGCTCTTGCCGGTGCCGGGCTTGCCAATGATCAGCGCGTTGGCACCCTCGCCGATGAACTTCAGGGTGTGCAACTCGAAGCAGGCGCTACGCGGTAGTTTCGGATTGAAACGCCAGTCAAAATCGGCCAGGCTGACCTTCTCATCCAGCCCGGATCGCTTGAAGCGGCGCTCGCTCAGGCGTGAGCGCCGACGGTCCAACTCGTCCTGAAGCATGGCAGCGAATGTTTCCAGGAACGGCTCCTGGGCGGCCTGGGCCTGCATCACGCGGGTCGACAGGGTCTCGGCAATGCCCGACAGGCGCAGCTCACGCAGAGCGCGTTCGATCTCGATCATGTTCATGGCTGAACTCCAGGTGCGATGTTGGTGTTGGTGGCGGCGGCGGCGTGCGCGAAGAGATCGCCGTACTCCTCAGCGTCTCGGATGAGCTCATGCTGCTGCGTCAGCGCGTGGGCACCGGCGGCGGGGGCACTGCTAGACTCGGCCTCAATGGCCGCCATCGCCTGGGCAAAGAGGGCTTCGGTCAGAGCCAGAACGCGCTTGTAGCTGTAGACCCCTTGCTCTAGGGCCTGAGCGCAGGCGGCATTGATGCAGTGCGCCGGGTAACGGCGCATAAGTCCCACAATGCCCCAGAGCTTGCGCTGGCCCACCCGGCCCTCGATGGCAAAGAGCAGCTCGCACAGCCGGCTGGCGTGTTCCCCGATCTCGCTGGCTTGGCGCAGGATCAGACGGGTCTCGCGGGAAGGATTGAACACCCGCTCATCCATGGGCAGCACCACCGTGCCAGGGCGCTGGGCCTTGGCGTGGGTGCGCAGCAAGGCACCTGAGGCCAGATCCCGGATCTCGATGCGCTTGGCGTAGATGCGCACCAGTACCTTCGATCCAATGGCGGCCGGGCGCGCGGCGTAGCTGCTGTGATCCACCCGCACACAGCTGTCGTCGCAGACGGTGCGCTCAGCCTCGTCGAAATACTGCATGCCCAGCAGCGGTAAGGGTTTGAGGTGAGACCGCTCTTCCTCGAACATGGCCTGCACCTGACGCCGCTCGGTGCCGTGGATGCGCTTGGCCGCCCAGTTCTTCTCCCAGTGCGTCAGGAACTCGTTCTGGGCCTCGATGGATTCAAAGCGTCGCCCCTTCAAGGCCGTGGCCTGGGTGTGGCCGATGGCGTGCTCCACCGTGCCCTTGCGGTTGGGGTCGCGCACCCGTGCCGGGTCGGCCACCACGGCGTAGTGCGCCAGCGTGGCGGCATAAACCTTGTTGAGCTCGGGCTCGTACAGGTCGGGTTTGATGACGCCTTCCTTGAGGTTGTCCAGCACCACGTACTGCGGACAGCCACCGAAGTAGCGAAAGGCCCGCTCGTGCAGCTCGGCCCAGATCTGGTGGCTGGACTTCCAGACCACGTACCGGAAACTGGCACGCGAGTGGCGCAGCGTGGCCACGAACAGGCGGGGTTTGCGGTATCGATCAGAACCCGGCACCAAGGTGTAGGCCCCCTCGCCGTAGTCCACCTGCATCTCCTCGCCAGGCAGGAAGGAAAGGCGGTCGAACTGCTCGGGCTCCTTTTGGCGCAGCTTGGCGCAGAACCGTTTGACCGAGTTGTACTGCCCGGTAAAGCCGTGTTGGTCGACCAGGTCCTGGTAGATGGCCATGGCGTTGCGCTTCAGACGCAACTGGGCTTCGATGAACTCGCGGTAGGGTTCGCACAGGGAGGTGGCCACCGGTGCCGGGGCAGCAGCAAACGCCGGTGGCCGGGGTGGGGAAGTTTGACTGGCCACAGTCTCAGAGCCGGTGGCCACCCCGGGGCAGTTTGCCCGCTCGGCAGCAAAGCGCTGTTGGTAGGTGCGGATGGTGTGGCGGGAAATTCCCGTGACCCGCTCGATCTCTCGCTGGCTGGCGTTGGCCCGTAGCAGAGTCCAGATGGTGGTTTGCAGATGTGGCTTCAAGACGTTCACTCCAGTGGTCCCCTCGTTGATGAGGGGGTGAAAGTAACGTCCTGCCCATCGGCCTTTAGGCGACCAACATGCCAAGCTCAATGCATCAGGTCACCCCCAGCCGGGTGGAGCAGTTTGGGTGGCCATAAGTGGGGCACTTTGGGTGGCCGCCGGGGGCTCACACTGACGAGTTCAGCTTCCAAGGCTGGACTTGATATAGTGAGCCAAGTGATTAAAAGTCAAGCGCCTTGGACTGCTTGGCTCAACTGAAAATGCGGGGAGCAAACTTTGAACGTTTTTGAGTTTCGCCAGAACCTAGTCAACGAGTACGCCGAGTTCACTCGAAGCTTCACGCGCATCAAGGCCGATGACATCCGTGCTTTCGTAGACACAGAGTACGCGTCCCAAAAGTACTGGCCAGAGCCTCTCGTCCAAGTCAATCCCAACTTTCAACCAGGCGGCACGGTCGAGTCCCTGTGCGAGGCGGGGCAGCTCAGTCAAGCCTGCGCCCAGATTTTCCGTTTCGGCAAAAGCGCAGCCTCGGCCGGCCATTCGTTGCCCCTGTACAAGCATCAGGTCGAAGCCATCAGCCTCGCTTCAGCAGGCGAAAGCTACGTCCTTACCACCGGCACAGGCTCTGGCAAGTCCCTCTCGTACTTCATCCCCATCATTGACCATTGCCTCAAAGCCAGGCAGGTCGACAAGACCCCTCGAACTCGAGCCATCGTGGTCTACCCGATGAACGCGTTGGCCAATAGCCAGCTCGAGGAGCTGAAAAAATTCCTCGGCGCTGACCCGGGCACCCGTCCAGTCACATTTGGCCGCTTCACGGGGCAAGAAAGCACCGAAGAGCGGGAGGCCGTGAAGGCCAATCCGCCGGACATCTTGCTGACCAACTTCATGATGCTGGAGTTGCTGCTCACCCGGCAAAACGCGATAGACCAGCAAGTCATTGCCAATGCCAAAGGACTCAAATTTTTGGTGCTGGACGAGCTGCACACCTACCGTGGCCGACAGGGTGCAGATGTGGCACTGCTCGTACGCCGGGTTCGAGAGACCTTGGCTGACCAGTTGGTCTGTATCGGAACGTCGGCCACCATGGCCACCGATGGCACTGAGGTGGAGCGCAATGCCAAGGTGGCAGAGGTGGCTAGTCGCTTGTTTGGCACCAAGATTCCGGTGACCAACATCATCACCGAAACGCTCAAGCGCACCACACCAGAGACTGAGACCCTCGAAACAGTCACCCCTAAGCTAGCGAAGGCCATCCAAGCAGGGGCACCCCAAGACCTCGATTTTGCTGCCATGGCGCAGCACCCAGTATCGATTTGGGTGGAGCTCACGCTGGGCTTGACCTACGAGAGCGGAAAACCCCGGCGCGCTAAGCCAAAAACCCTGGACGATGCTGCACAGTTGCTGGCAGATGCATCTGGGCTTGATAAAGCGCAATGCAGCGACTACCTGCAACGCTTCTTGCTCCGAGCCTACAACGTTCCAGACCCTTCGGGCAAGTCACTGTTCGCTTTCAAGCTGCACCAATTCATCTCTGGTGGGGGTAAGGTTTTTGCCACTCTGGAGGCCCCTGGCCACCGTACGGTCACGCTGGATGGTCAGCAATATGTCTCTGGCGACAGAAGCCGGAACCTCTACAAAGTCCACTTTTGTCGGGATTGTGGACAGGAGTACATCCCAGTTTGGGACCAAGACGCCGTAGAGGGGCGGACTTTCTCGGTCCGTAGCATCGAAGAGCGCGAGCACGAAGACGACGGTATCAAGGCCGGCTTCCTTATGCCCGATGTGGCCCGTGCCTGGGACGAGGCCAATCCCGAAAACTACCCCGAGACCTGGGTGGAAGAGCGCGCCGATGGTGAGTGGCGCGTGAAGCCTACTTACAAGAAATTTGTTCCCCAGGCGGTCAAAGTTTGGTCGGACGGTGTTCTGACTCACGAGGGCGGCTTATCTGCCTGGTTCATACCAGGCAGCTTCCGCTTCTGCTTGTCCTGTGGTGTGACCCACACCAGCAATGGAAAGGACGCGCTTAGGTTGACGTCATTGTCTGGCGAGGGCCGGAGTTCAGCGACCACCATGCTGACCTTGGCGTCATTGCGTTACCTGTACGAGCAAGACCATGAGCTGTCGCCCGAGGCCAAAAAGGTCCTGGGCTTCTCAGACAACCGCCAAGACGCTGCCTTGCAGGCGGGTCACTTCAACGACTTTCTGCAGGTTCTTCTAACCCGGGCAGCCTTGTTCTCTGCCTTGGAGGCGGCGCCGCAGCAAACCCTGTCAGAAAAAGATATTGCGAATGCGGTGTTTGAGGCCCTGGGCTTTCATCGCGACGACCATGCCGTCCGCGCTGAGTACATGCAGCAGCCCGAGGTCAAGGGCAACAGCCGTCGTCAGGTGCAAGACGCCATGCGGTCCATTCTGGGCTATCGGGCGTTTTACGACCTGCGTAGGGGCTGGCGCTTCAACAACCCCAACTTGGAACAGCTGGGGTTGATGCAAATCCAGTACCAAGACATTGATGACCTAGCCTCCGACGAACAGGAATGGAGCGAAGCCCCCCAGGTTCTTCGCGCGGCGAGGCCGGCGGAGCGAGCACATGTGCTGCGTTTGTTGTTTGGCTTCATGCGTGAGGGCTTGTGCGTAGCATCCCGCTACCTAGACCGCACGGAACTCGACCAGTTGCGCACCGTCAGCTTCGCTAACCTGTGCGAGCCCTGGGGATTTACCGAGGACGAGCGTCCGGTACCTGCCAAGTGGTTTGTCACCAGCCGCCCGAAAGACGACACCAACGCGCGTATCAAGCGGCAAAAGCTGGAGGAATACCTCGTCATCGGCTCCAGCCGTTCGCGCCTCGGCAAAGAGCTCAAAAAAGGCAGCACCTGGGTTGGTGGCAACCCCTACTACAAAGACATCAAGGACGCCAATTACGGCGATGTCATCTGGGCCTTACTCAAGGCGGCAGAAAGCTATGGCTTGGTCCGAAAGGAAGAAACCGACTTCGGGTTGGCGGGCTGGCAGCTCAATGGAAGTGCCATGCTGTGGACCATCGGTGACGGTACCGCTGGCCGCCAAGCCCATGAAAACGCGTTCTTCCGCAATCTCTACCGCAACATCGCCAAGCTGCTAAGTGAACCGGCGCACCGACTGTTCGATTTCGAAGCCCGCGAACACACGGCCCAGGTCGAACAAGGCGACCGCATGGAGCGTGAAGCGCGTTTCCGCTTTACCGACAAAGACCGGGAAGAGTGGCGAGCGAAGGAGGGGCATGAGCTCGAATGGCTGCCCGTGCTGTTCTGCTCACCCACTATGGAACTGGGCGTGGACATTTCCTCGCTCAACACGGTCTACATGCGCAACGTGCCGCCCACGCCGGCCAACTATGCTCAGCGCAGCGGTCGTGCAGGCCGTGCAGGGCAGCCTGCGTTGGTCATCACCTACTGTGCCAGTCAGTCGCCACACGACCAGTATTACTTCCGTGACCCTGTTCGCATGGTGCACGGTCAGGTCAACGCCCCAACACTGGATTTGGCCAATCGGGAGTTGGTGCAAAGCCATCTTCAAGCCATCTGGCTGGCCGAGACGGGCAAGAAGTTGGGCAACAGCATTCGCGACCTGCTCGACATGGAGAAGCCTCAGGACCTGCCGCTCACTACAGACCTGGCAGACGAGCTGTCCAAGCCAGCTGCCCAGCGCAAGGCCCACGAGCGCGGCTTGGCCGTGCTTGGCATGCTCAAAGACGAGCTCACGCCCGAGCGAGCTCCCTGGTTCACGCCGACCTGGCCAGAATCGGTATTTCAGCGCGCCTTCAACGAGTTCGACAAGTCGCTGGACCGCTGGCGTGACCTTTATAAGGCTACTGCTCAAGCCATCGAACTCAACTACAAGAAAGAAAACAACCCCGCAGCCAGCGAGCGTGAGCGGCGTGAGGCTCAGCAGCGCCACAACGAGGCCCGCAAGCAGCGCGACCTGCTGCTGGCAGGTGACAGCGCCTTCAACAGCGATTTCTACACCTACCGCTACCTGGCCAGTCAGGGTTTCCTGCCGGGATACAACTTCCCACGCCTGCCGCTGATGGCCTACATTCCGGCTCGCCGCGGCAACATCGGGCGCGAGAGCTTCCTGTCTCGCCCCCGCTTCCTAGCCTTGAGCGAATTTGGTCCGTACAGCCTGATTTATCACGAAGGCAGCCAGTACAGGGTCACCAAAGCCTTGCTCACCATCAGTGGGCAGGACCAGGTGGCCGACGGCGCCAAGTTGCCCACCGAGGTGGCGCGCTTGTGCCCCATGTGTGGTTATGGCCATTTCCGTACCCAGCGGGATGCCGACCGCTGTGTGTCCTGTGGCGCATCCTTGGACGGCGCAGAAGAGGTCAAGAACCTCTACCGCATCGAAAACGTCTCCACCAAGCGGGCGGAGCGCATCACCGCCAACGAAGAAGAGCGGATGCGCCAGGGTTACGAAATGCAGACCACCCTGCAGTTCGCTCAGGCCGACGGTAAGTTGCAAATGGTCACTTCCATCGTCTCCGATGAGCAAGGCCCATTGCTGGAGCTCCAGTACGGCCCTGCGGCGACCATCTGGCGTATGAACTACGGCTGGAAGCGGCGCAAGGACAAAAAGGTTCTCGGGTTCATGATTAACCCTGTCACCGGGCACTGGGTCGGTGGCGAAAACGAAGCCGGAGATGGTGAAGGCGAGGATGCGCCGCCAGATAAAACCCCGCCCCAACGCATCGTGCCCTTCGTGGAAGACCGCCGCAACATCCTGGTGGTGATGCCGCACCACCGTTTGGGTGTGCTGGAAGAGTCCACCATGACCACCTTGCAGTACGCCTTGAAGCGCGGCATTGAGGCGGTCTATCAGTTAGAGGAAAGCGAACTCGTGGCTGAGCCGCTGCCCGGGCGCAGCAACCGCCAATCGATTCTGTTCTTCGAGGCGGCAGAGGGCGGCGCAGGCGTCCTCACGCGCATCGCCACCGAACCTCTAGCCCTGCGGGCGGTAGCGGCAGAAGCGCTAAGCATCATGCACTTTCGCAAGGGGTCCGAAGGCACGGGTTGGACGAAGTCCGAACTCACCCAGGAACTGGACGAGCACGGTCAACCGATGTGCGAGGCAGGCTGCTACCGCTGCCTGCTGTCGTACTACAACCAGCCCGACCATCCGTTGATTGACCGCCAGGACAAGCAGGCTGGCGGTCAATTGCTCGACATCCTGTGCCGGCTGACCGAATCCACCTCGGCGCTAGGCTCCCAGGGCCGTGCGCCTGAGCAACACAGCGCGGAGCTAGAACGCTCGTCTTCCAGCTCATTGGAAAAGGCCTGGCTTGCTCATGTGGAGGCACACGGCTACCTCAAGCCCGACCGGGCGCAGCACACACTGACCGCTGCCGGGGTCAATGCCGATTTTTATTACGACGACTACAGCCTAGCGGTATTCATCGACGGCCCCCACCACGACTCCGACAGCCAAAAGGCCAAGGATGCTGAAGCCAACCGCAAACTGGAAGACTTGGGGCTTATAGTCGTGCGGTTTCCCAAAGAACAAGAGCAGTGGCCTTCCATCTTCAAAGCCAACGCTGACCTGTTTGGTCTTGGCATGAACAACTGAACCTGAGCAACCTGAATGAACGCCCCCGTTGCTGAGTTTTACCCTGGCAATCTCGTCTCAGCCCGTGGCCGCGAATGGATAGTGCTGCCCGAATCCACCACCGACACTTTGCGCCTTCGCCCACTGGGTGGCGGCGAAAAAGACGAGTCCCTCATCTACCTGCCGCTGGAGCGCCAACCTGTCGGTCCGGCCACCTTTCCATGGCCCACGGTCGAGCAAGCCCGTAACCACTCGGCCAGCCAGTTGTTGATGGACGCCCTGCAGCTCAAGCTTCGCAGTGGTGCTGGCCCGTTCCGCAGTTTTGGCAACATCGCGGTGGAACCCCGTGCCTACCAGTTGGTGCCACTGTTGATGGCTATGAAGCAGAGCACCGTACGCCTGCTGATTGCCGACGACGTGGGTATCGGCAAGACCATCGAGGGCAGCCTGATTGCCCGCGAAATGCTCGACCGTGGCGAAATCCAGCGCATGGCCGTGCTGTGCCCGCCCCACCTGTGCGAACAGTGGCAACGCGAACTGGAAGAACGCTTCCACATCCAGGCCGTGGTGGTGCGAACCAGCTCCGCTACCCGGCTGGAAAGAGACCTGCCCCCGGGCACATCGGTGTTCGACGCCCACCCCTTTACCGTGGTCAGTCTGGACTACATCAAGTCCGAACGCCGCCGCGAGGCGTTTCAGCGCTTCTGCCCTGAATTCGTCATCGTGGACGAAGCCCACACCTGCACCCAAGGGGGCCAGGGTCGTCAGCAGCGATACCAACTGCTCAAAGGCCTCGCTGAAAACACCCAGCGTCACATGGTGCTGCTCACCGCTACACCACACAGCGGCGACGAAGACGCCTTCTTCAACCTGTTGGGCCTGTTGCGTACCGATTTCACCCAGCTGAAAGACCTGCCGCCTAGCGCCCGTACCGACTTGCGCGAAGACCTGTCGCGCCATTTCGTCCAGCGCCGCCGCCCGGACATTGCCGAATGGCAGGACTCAAGCATGTTCCCCGACCGCAAGACAGCGGAAATCACCTACCGCCTGACGGGTGCTTGGGGACAACTGTTCAATGATGTGCTCGACTACGCCCGCGAGCTGGTGGAGCGGTCTGAAGGCAAAGGCCAGCGCGAACAGCGCATGAACTGGTGGGCCGCCTTGGCCCTGTTGCGTTGCATTTCCTCATCGCCACAAGCAGCGGTCAACGCCTTGCGTACCCGTCTCAAAAGTGGCCAGCAAGAGGATGACGACCTGTCGTTGGAGGAGCTGGAAGCCCAAGCCAGCGAACGTGTCATGGACGGCCTAGACGACGCCTTGTCCACCGACGACATCGAACCAGCAGCCCAAACCGAAGACACCGCCCGTTTGCAAGACCTCATTGCCGCCGCCGACAAACTGGCCGGCGCCGCCAACGACCCCAAGCTGGCCAAGCTCTACGACCACCTGCAAGGCCTGGTCAAAGAAGGCTTCCAGCCCGTGGTGTTCTGCCGCTACATCGCCACAGCCCACTACCTGGCCGATTTCCTTCGGGGCAAGTTCAAACATGCCACGGTCAAGGCCGTGACCGGTGAACTCACCCCTGGCGAACGCGAAGCCGCAGTGGCCGAACTGGGCGACACCGAGCAACGCATCCTGGTCGCCACCGACTGCTTGTCGGAGGGTATCAACCTCCAAAGCCTGTTCACGGCGGTGGTGCACTACGACCTGAGCTGGAACCCCACCCGCCACGAACAGCGGGAGGGCCGTGTGGACCGTTTTGGTCAGCAGGCCAAAGAGGTGCGCAGCACCATGCTGTACGGCGAAGACAACCCGGTCGATGGCGCGGTGCTTCAGGTCATCCTGCGCAAGGCTGAGAGCATCCGCAAAGAGCTGGGTGTGTTGGTGCCCATGCCCGACGACGAAGGCAAGCTCACCCAGGCTTTGCTCAACGCCGTGCTGCTGCGCAAGCACAACACGGTGGGGAAGCAAGCCCAAATCGGCTTTGATTTTGGCGAGCCTGCACAGCAGATTGAAACGGCCTGGCAAAGCGCCCGCGAAAAGGCCGCCAAGAACCGCTCCATCTTTGCTCAGCGCCGCTTGAAGCCAGAAGACGTGCTGCCCGAATGGCGCAAGTCCGCAGCCGTACTGGGCGGACCAGAAGAGGTTCAACGCTTCGTCATCCGCGCCATGTCCAAACTCGGCGCAGGTCTGGAAGCCTACAAAAGCCACTTCAAGGCGCCGCTGGGCGAGTTACCACTTGCCTTGAAAGAACGCTTGGCTGCCGAAGGCATGGCGGGCACCATCCGTATCGACTTCAAACAACCTGCCGCCCAAGGTGCTGTGCTCATCCAGCGCACCCACCCGTTGGTGGCGGCCTTGGCCGATACCCTGCTGGAGCAGGCTCTAGACAGCCAGAACGAGGACGCCGATGGCGTGGCCCGTGCAGGCGCCGCCTTTGTGGGCAACGTCACGCTCAAAACCACGGTGCTGCTGCTGCGCCTGCGTCACCAGCTCAGCGTCACCCGCGAAGGCAACACCCGGCTCATGCTGTGTGAAGAAACCGTGGCTGTCAGTGCAGCGGGCACAGCGGGTCTGGCTGAACTCAGTCTCAACGAAGCCCGTACCTTGCTGGGTACCGAAGCCGTTCGCAACATGCCCCCCGTTATTCGCGACCGCCACATCCAGCAAGCGGTCGAGAGCCTGCCCGGCTGGCAGGGCGCCCTGGAAGACATCGCCAAAGCCCGTGCTCAAGCCCTCTTGGCCGACCACCGACGCGTGCGTGAAGCCGCCGAGGCCCGCGGCAGCTACCAAGTCACCGCCAGCTTGCCGGTGGATGTGATGGGGGTTTATGTGCTGGTGCCAGCACAACCGACGCGTGAACCTACTTAATAAACCATTGATAAATAAATAAATATAGCCGAAAATCAAATAGCAATAAACAAATCATCTTAATCTATGACCTGGAAATTTTACGGCCGCAACACCGAGCTGCAGAGCATGCGCAAGCTGCTGTCTCAGCCCCGCTGGTTCTTTTGCGCCATCAGCGGTCGACGTCGGATTGGCAAAACGTCGCTCATCCGCGAAGCCTTGCAATCGTTACCACAGGCCCGCCAGGCGGTGTACCTGCAAGTCCCCGACAGTGACGAGCGCGACGTCGTCTCGGTGTTTGCCGATGCGCTCAAAGCCGCGGCCCCACTGGGTTTACCCCCTGAGGTCCAGCCGGCCCAGCTGCGCCGGTTCTCGGACATGGCCAAGGCTATCGGTGTCCTGTGCCGTGCTGGCTGGGTCGTCATCCTGGATGAGTTCCAGTATTTCAACCGCAAGTCGCTGTCGGCTTTCACCTCGTTGCTGCAGGCCGAGGTGGACCAGCTCACCGGTAGTGCCCAAGGCGGTGTCTTTGTCCTAGGCTCCATCCACACCGAAATGACGGCGCTGCTCGAAGACCGCGGCTCCCCGCTCTACGCGCGGGTGACCGACCGCATGGCGCTCGACCACTGGGACTTTCGTACCCTGTTCGACGTGTTTGATGACCAGTACGTGACCGAGCCCGAAGACTGGCTGAGTTTGTGGGGTCTGTTCGAGGGAGTGCCCAAGTTCTACCGCGACTGCTCCAATCAGAACGTTTTTGCCGACCAGGCCCAAGCCTCGCAGCCGCACCTGGGTATGCGGGCCGTCCAAGCCTTGTTCTTCTCCGCCTCGGCCCCCTTGGCCGAAGAAGCCGGTACCTGGTTCATGCGAGAGTTGCGTGGTGCCAGCGTGTCCATCCTGCGCCTGCTGGCCCAGCAGCAGCCGTGTGCCCACCAGCAGCTCAGCGACGCCTACCAGCACAGCACTGGCGACGAAAAACCCATTGCCAACTACCTCAATACCCTGATTGACCGCTACCGGCTCATTGAACGGCAGCAACCCGTGTTTGCCCAAACCACCGGCAGTCGCCAGGCACGCTACCAAATAAGCGACAACTTTCTGGCCGCCTGGTTGGCGGCGGTAGAGCCGGGGGTACAAGCCGCCAGGGTGCAGCCCCTTGCCAGGGCCCTGACCATCACGTCCAGCAAACTGGCCACCCACGAAGGGCATGTGTTTGAGCGCATGGTGCGCAAACTCATGGCCGAAGCCTCACGCCGGGATGTGGGGGATTTTGCCTTGACCGACATGGTCACGGGCTACTGGAACCGCCCCCGCGACTCGACGAGGCTGATTGAAATCGACATCGTTGCCGTCAACAACGACAACCAAACCGTGCGATTTGGCAGCTGCAAGCGTTCGGAAACCAAACACGACCGCGCTTCATTGGCCAAAACCGAACAGCACATCCACGACTTTCTGGCCACCAGCAGTGGCAAACGCTTCAAATACTGGAAGCAGGAAAAAGCTCTCTACGCCCCACGGTTCTCAGCCGACCACCGCAAGGCCCTGCAGCAACAGGGCTGGACTTGCGTGGACTTGATGGACTACCGCACCTGGCTGTGCACCTAATCTTTGCCACGCCTTCATGTCACGCCCCACCAAGCGCACCGCCACCCAACTGGCCTACACCGCCATCCGAATCGAGGGCGGCCTGATTCCGGCCGAAGAGCTCACCCGCTTGACCGCCCTGGCTGCGCCCGAGGCCACCGAGCAGACCGAGGCGTATTACGACATCCCCAAAGGTCTGAAGCTGCGCGATGAAATCGCGCGCCATTTCAAAATTGCCCAGCACCTGTGGCAAGACTTCCAGCAGCAGCGCATACGGCAAGACGCTCGCGCCCACCAGGTCACCGAATTCGGTTGGTTGCTGCCCCTGTGTCGCCACGTGTTGGGCATGGGCGACCTCACCAGTGTGAGCAGCGTGGCAGCAACCAGTGGCCAGCAAGCCTACAACATAGGCCATGCCGCCTTGGGTGGCCGCTTGCCCGTCATCATGGCCGGCCACGACCAACCGCTGGACCAAGCCGCCGAACGCTTTGGTGACACCAACCCCGAGACCGGCCGCACCCGCAAACGCAGCCCCTACATGCTGGCGCAAGAGGCGCTCAACGCCTCTGACAAAGCGCTGTGGGCCATCGTCACCAACGGGCTGAAGCTGCGCATCCTGCGCGACAACCCCAGCCTGACCCGCCCGGCCTACGTGGAGGTGGACCTCGAGGCCATCTTCACCGAAGAGCTGTACGCCGACTTCACCGCTTTCTGGTTGCTTGCCCACGCCAGCCGCTTTGGCAAAACCCTGCCCAGCGGCACCGCGACCGAACCCACCGACTGCCCCTGGGAGCGGTGGCGCAACGCCGGCCAAAAGAGCGGCGAAACGGTTCGCATGAACCTGCGCTTCCAAGTGGAAAAGGCCTTGCGTAGCTTGGGCACCGGATTCGTCAGCCACCCGGCCAATGCCGACCTGCGCGCCCAACTGCAACACCCCGACACCAGCAGCGCCACCAAGCAGGCCTTCTTCGAAGAATTGCTCAGCTTGGTGTACCGCTTCATCTTCCTGGCCACGGTAGAAGACCGCACCGACCCCAGCACGGGCCGCTCGCTCATCTTCACGCCCGACTCCACCAAAGAGCAGCAGCAACGCTACTGGCAAGGCTACAGCCTCACCTGGCTGCGCGAGCGTGCCGTGCGCCGCAGCGCTCACGATACCCACAGCGACCTGTGGCGAGCCCTCAGCATCACCTTCAACGGCCTCGCCACCGGCCAGCCCGCCCTGGGGTTGCCTGCCTTGGGTGGGCTGTTCGCCACCGAGCAGTGCCCCTTGCTCAACGGGTCGCACATCGACAACCGCCACCTGCTAGCCGCCGTGTTTGAGCTGGGCTTCTTCCGCCAGCCCACGGGCCTGACCCGCGTCAACTACCGCGACATGGGCGCCGAAGAACTGGGCAGCGTGTACGAAAGCCTGCTGGAGCTGGTGCCCGACCTGCAACACCTGAGCCAGCCCCATGCCGCCCGCTTGGCCTTTGTGGGCGATGACGACGATGCCAGCAACAAAGGCAACGCCCGCAAGCTCACCGGCAGCTACTACACGCCCGACAGCCTGGTGCAGGAACTCATCAAGAGCGCGCTGGAGCCGGTGATTGAGCAAACCCTGCAAACCAACCCCACCAATCCGGTGCAGGCCCTGCTAGCGCTCACCGTGTGCGACCCGGCCTGCGGCAGTGGCCACTTTCTGCTGGCCGCCGCTCGCCGTTTGGCAGACGAAGTGGCCAATCTGCGCGCCGCTGCCAACGGCGGCGCCCCCACACCGGCCGACTACCGCCACGCCCTGCGTGACGTGGTGGGCCATTGCATCTACGGAGTTGACAAAAACCCCATGGCCATTGCCCTGGCCAAAACCGCTCTGTGGCTAGAAGCCTACACCCCCGACCGGCCCCTCACCTTCATCGACCACCACCTGCAAGTGGGCGATGCGCTGCTGGGCGTGCTGGACCCCAAAATTCTGGAACACGGCATCCCCGACGAAGCCTATGCTGTGCTCAGCGGCGACGACAAAGCCACCGCCGCCGCCCTGAAGAAGCAAAACAAAGCCGAGCTGAAAAGCTGGAAGCAAGTGGTGGCCAGCGACCTGTTTGCCGCCACCACGCTGGTGCAAGACGCCAATGCCGTGGAACACCTGGCCGACGACACGCTGGACGGCATTGCCGCCAAGCGCAGCGCTTGGGCCCACGCTCACCAGCAAGCGGAGCAAAGCACCCTAGCCAAGCTGGCCGATACCTACGTGGCCGCATTTTTGGCCCCCAAAGTGCCGCAAGGCCAGGGGAAAATTCCGCTGTCGGGCCACCTGTGGAGCTTGCTGCACCCCAACCCGCACCACGCGGCCAAGCCCGAGCTGGCCGAGGCCGCGCACGACCTGTGCCGCACTCACAGCGTGTTCCACTGGTGGTTGGCCTTTCCGCAAGTGGCGGCCAAGGGCGGGTTTGCTGTCATGCTGGGCAACCCGCCGTGGGAGCGCATCAAGCTGCAAGAAGAAGAGTTCTTTGCCACCCGAAGCCCCTTGGTGGCCGCCGCCAAAAACAAGGCCGAACGGGCCAAGCGCATCGAACTGCTGCGCCAGGGCCTGTTGCTGCACACCCTGTACCCCGACGTGGAAGCCGCCGAAGGCTTGAGCCCACCCAACCGGGCTGAGATGCGTTTGCACGAAGAGTTCATCGCTGCCCGCCGTGGGGCCGAAGCCGCCAGCCTGTACGCGCACGACAGTGGCCGCTACCCACTCACCGGCGTGGGCGACGTCAACACCTACGCCCTGTTTGCCGAAAGCCTGTTCCAGCTCACCGCCCCGCAGGGCCGCGCGGGCTTCATCGTGCCCACCGGCATCGCCACCGACGATTCCACAAAAGCCTACTTCGGCCATGTGTCGCAAACGGGGAGATTGGTCAGTCTGGTGGACTTTGAAAACAGCGACGCCATCTTCCCGGCCGTCCACCGAAGCTACAAATTCAGCCTGATGACACTGGGAGCCGCCGAGGTTTCAGAATTCGTCTGCTTTGCCACCCAGGTGCCGCAGGTGACCGACGCCCGCCGCCGCTTCACCCTCACGCCCGACGAATTCCGCCTCATCAACCCCAACACCCGCACCTGCCCGGTGTTCCGCAGCCAGCGCGACGCCGAGCTGACCAAAAAACTCTACCGCGCCGCGCCTGTGCTCATCCGCGAGGCCGAATGGGATGGCGAGGGCAAACACGCCCGCTGCATCGCGCCCGAAGACAACCCGTGGGGCATTCGTTTTTCAACGATGTTCCACATGTCCAACGACAGCCACCTCTTTGCCGACAACCCAGCCGACGCAGACGCCGGCAACGCACCCAAGCGCCTGCCGCTGTACGAGGCAAAGATGATTCACCAGTTCGACCACCGCTGGGCGACATACGTGGACAACCCGGACAAACCCAACGGCCTAGACACCGACGACGTGACCCGGGCGCAGAAAGCCGACCCCGCCTTCACCGTACGCCCCCGCTACTGGGTGGACGAGCGCGAGGTGCTGGCCCGCATCGCCCGCGTGCCCAGCCGTGTGGCCAACGCCTGGTTGGCCTTCAAAACCGCCACCGATGCTGCCTTGAGCGACGAAGGCGGGGACGACGAGCTGGCGGCGCTGGCCACTTGCCGCACCACCTTGACCTTGGCCGTGGCGCAGTGGGTGGCCGGCGCACTGCTGCGAGCGCGTGCCGAAGGCATGGCCCACGCGCCCTCGCCATCAGCATCGGTCACAGCCAACTTGTTTGCCGCACCTGCTATCGACGAGGCGGCCAGCACCCCAGCGGGAATCGCCACCAGCCCCTTGGCCTGCCTGACCAACGCCGCCACCGCTTGGGCACTGACACAGCAAGCGGAAGCCCAGATGGCCAAGCAACACCGCCGGTTGGCCGACGCCCTAAAAGCCGACGGCACCACCGGCAAAAAAGCCCTGCCGCTGTTCCAGAAATGGGCGCTGCAAGACGACCGGGCCCAAGGTCTGGGCCTGAGTGCCGACGAACTCGCCCAATTGGCAGCCCTGCAAGGCCCCGACAGCAAAGGCTTTGAACTGCAGTGGTTGGACGTCTGGATGGACCGGCGTAGCCCTAGGTGGTTGATGGGGTGGCGCGGCATCGCACGGACAACTGACGAACGCAGTGTGATTCCATCTGTTATGCCTCGTGCGGGTATGGGGAACAGCATCCATATCGTCACACCGTCTCACGTTCACTCCGCAGCCTTGGTCAGCGGGCTTGTGGGAAATGTGACTTCCCTCGTATTTGATTTCGTGGCGCGACAAAAGATTGGTGGCGCGAACTTCAATTTCTTCATCCCGAAACAGCTCCCCGTCCTACCCCCCAACCGCTACACCCCCACCGACTTGGCCTACATCGTCCCGCGTGTGCTGGAGCTCACCCACACCGCCCACGACATGCAAGCCTGGGCCGACGACCTGCTGGCCGCCTTGCCCAGCGCCGACCCGCGCCCGCCCGAGCAACACGGCACGCCACTGCCCCCATTCCCTTGGAACGCCAATCGCCGCGCCCAACTGCGCGCCGAACTCGACGCCTACTACGCCCGCCTGTACGGCCTCACACGCGACGAACTCCGCTACATCCTCGACCCCGCCGATATGATGGGCGACGACTACCCCAGCGAAACCTTCCGCGTCCTCAAAAACAACGAGCTGCGCGAGTTTGGCGAGTACCGAACACAACGGCTGGTGCTGGCGGCGTGGGATGTTTTGAACTCCGGTAGGTGACATGCAATACCTGAAGAAAAAAGGCATTGAAAGTGTCCGTGACATCAACCAGATAGCCAACTACGCCTTGGTGGAGTGGGGCGACAACGTCGCCATCTCTGACGGTCCTCCCTCTGCGTACTGGCCTGAATACGCCAAGCGCTTTACAGATGCCGAGTTGACCGCAATGGCAAACTGGCACGCGTTGCCCGCCGACTGGTGGACGCTTTCCTACGACGACTTTTTGAAAGCACGCCGCCCTTTGATTGCAGGCGTCATCAGAGCGGGCTATCATAAGTTGCTGGATGAAGACAAGTGACACCGCTTGAACGCATTCGTATCGAGAAGGCTGCTTCCGACTGCGGCTTTGAACGCCAAGCCATCTTGAATCAAAACGGCCAACTGGAACTTAGGTCGGCCACGTTCCCTGAAGTCGTGTTTGTTCGTGTAGCAACACCGCTGGGCTACCAGTTGACGGTATCGGTGCCCACTTTGCTTGCCACTGGTTCTGGCGATGGCGTGCTGCTGGTTGAAGGCATTGAGCAGCTTTACCAAGCACTACAGCACGCGGCTGCCACTGCGCGCACCATGCCAAATCGGGTTGCTGACCAGTTCCGAGCCAAAACAAAGACCCTACCCAAATCGACCGAGGCCGAGCGCCTAGTGGTACAGCGTGTCGGCCAAGACCTGTTCCGCAGTGCTTTGCTTGACTATTGGCAGGGTCGTTGCTGCGTCACCGGCCTGGCCGTACCGTCACTGTTGAGGGCGTCTCACATCAAGCCCTGGGCCAAGTGCGAGTCTGACGACGAAAGGCTGGATGTATTCAATGGCTTGTTGCTGGCACCCCACCTTGATGCCCTCTTTGATGGTGGATGGATTTCATTCTCTGAACAGGGCGGGATGTTGGTTTCCAAGCTGTTGAGTGCAGCTGCGCGTACCCAACTTGGCATCGACCCCAGTTGGTCCATCAAAAGTCTGAAGAGTGCTCATATGGTGTACTTGGCCTATCACCGCGAGAACGAGCTTCGATATGACTGATGCGCTATCGCTATCAGTCGCGCTATCAATGCAGCGACACAGCCTGTGCTATCGCCAGAAACGACAAAGGCCCTTCGATAAAGGCCTTTGTTTCTAACAGCTTAAGACACTGTATATCTGGCTCCCCGACCTGGGCTCGAACCAGGGACCTACGGATTAACAGTCCGGCGCTCTACCGACTGAGCTATCGGGGAAGAACCCGCATTGTAGCACCGTTTTTCGGCCACTTTGGACGCGGCAGCTTGTCGTGCAGCACCTTGGCGCGAGGCCTGCTGCCACCCAGCCTCTCAGCCCACTGATGGTACTGGCTGCACGCTTTTGGCCTACTCTGTGCCCTACACTGCCCACATGACCGTGTGCATCGAGACCCACATTTCGCGCGTGCTGCTGCATGGCGCGTGCGCTTACAAGCTCAAAAAGCCGCTGCGCCTGCCTTTTCTGGATTTTTCCAGCACGGAGCGGCGGCGCTGGTTTGGGCTGGAAGAACTGCGCCTGAACCGACGCACGGCGCCCGAGCTGTATTTGGGGCTGCGCCCTCTGAGCACCAGCTGGGAGGTGTTTGCCGCCGACCCCGAGGCCGCGCTGCACGCCAGCAGCGTGCACACCGCGCTTGACTGGGTGCTGTGCATGCGCCGCTTTGCCCCCGATGCGCTGCTGGCCGAGCAGGCCCGCCGTGGCTGCTTGCGCCCGCAAACCATCGACGCCTTGGCGGCCCACGTGGCGGCCTTTCATCAGTCGCTGGCACCGCTGCCGCTCGAGGCGCTGCCGCAGCGCGACACCGCCCATTGGGCGCATGAAAGCGTGCAGGCCATGCTGGCGCACCCGGCGCTGGCGGCACCGGAGCGGGCTGCCGTGCAGGCGCTAGGTGCTGCGCTGCAGACGCAATTGCAGGCATTGCACCCTTGGATGCAGGCGCGCGCGGCTGCGGGGCAAGTGCGCGAGTGCCACGGCGACTTGCATCTGGGCAACCTGATCGAGTGGGAAGGCGGGGTGCGCGCTTTCGATGCACTCGAATTCGAGCCCGATCTGCGCGCCCTCGACGTGATGCACGACGCCGCCTTTGCCTTCATGGATCTGCTTCAGTACCAACTGCCGGCGTTGGCGTGGCGCTTCCTCAACGGCTACCTGGATGCCACGGGCGATTTCGACGGCGTGCGCGCCCTGCGCCCATGGGCCGCCTACCGTGCGCTGGTGCGCGCGCGCGTGGCTTTGCTGAGTGGCTACGGTGGGCCGGGGGCTGCGTGCGGCAGCGCTGCTACCGATGACAGCGGCGCCTGCTGTGAGTGCATCGACCAAAACGACCACGGCAATTGTTATACCAGCAGCAACAACACCGCCACCGCCCTCATCGGAGCCCCCCACGCCAGTTACCTCGCCTGCGCCCAAGCCCTGCTGGCCGCACCCGCGCCACCCGGCGTGTGGCTGATCATGGGGCTGAGCGGCAGCGGCAAATCGACCGTGGCGCGGCTGCTTCGCGATGCCCTGGCGCAACAGGGGCGCGCCGCCCTGTGTCTGCGCTCCGACCTTGAGCGCAAGCGCTTGCTGGGCGTGGCCGCCACGGCGCGCCCGAGTGCGGCGCAGCAAGCGCAGTGGTACCACCCAGACACGACGCAGCGCACCTACGCCCGGCTGCAGCAAGCGGCGCAGCAGCTGCTGCAAGCTGGCTGCTCGGTGCTGATCGACGCCGCCTGCCTGCGCCGCCACGAGCGCCAGGCCTTGCGCGCGCTGGCTGCGCAACAGCAGGTGCCGTTTCACCTATGGCATTGCAGCGCCAACCCCGAGCAGGCACAACGGCGCATGGCCGCGCGCCAGGCCGACAACCACGACCCCTCCGACGCCGACGCGGCCGTTCTGGCGCTGCAGCAAAGGTTTTTTGAGCCCCTCGAGGCCAGCGAAGAAGCTGGGCTGTGGCGCTTGCACAACGACGGCGACCTAGTGGCGCTAGAAGCGCAAGTGCGCACCGCCCTGCGAGAGGGGAATGCGTCATGATGAGTGCCCACAGCTCAATCAGCGCGGCGGCGCAGAGCCCGTTGCCCCCGCCCACGACCGGTGGGGCGATCCACGCGGTGCCTATCGGCATCACCCCCCACCCCCCCCTGCACTGCCCGGTGGCCATCGTCGGTGCCGGACCGGCGGGACTCATGGCGGCCGAGGTCTTGAGCGCCGCCGGCTTTGAGGTGCACCTGTTCGACGCCATGCCCACGGTGGGGCGCAAGCTCTTGCTCGCCGGCATCGGTGGCCTGAACCTGACGCACGCCGAGCCGCTGCCGGCTTTTAAGGCCCGCTACGGCGCCCGCGCTGCAGATTGCGGCCGCTGGCTCGACGTCTTTGGCCCGCAGGCGCTGCGCGACTGGGCCGCCGGGCTGGGCATAGACACCTTTGTGGGCAGCTCACAGCGCGTGTTCCCGCGCGACATGAAGGCCGCGCCCTTGCTGCGCGCTTGGTTGCAGCGGCTGCGCCATCCAGCCAGCGGCGTGCCGGTGCGGTTTCACATGCGCCAGCGCTGGAGCGGCCATTTGCAGCCGTTGGCCCCAGCAGCGCCACAGCAAACGCCTTCGACACCCCCCACCACACCCACCACACCCACCACACCCACCACACCCCAGAGCGCACACGCCGCGCCACCCGGCTACTGCCTGCACCTGCAGGGCCCACAGGGCCAGACCGAGGTGCACGCACGCGCCGTGTTGCTGGCGCTGGGCGGTGCGAGCTGGCCCCGGCTGGGCTCCGACGGCGCTTGGATGCCGTGGCTGGCACAGCACGGCGTGGCCTTGCAACCGCTGCGCCCCAGCAACTGCGGCTTCGACGTGGCCGTGGGCACGCGCCTAGGCTGGAGCGCGCACCTGCAACAGCGCTTTGCCGGCGCCGCGCTCAAGGGCGTGCTGCTGCGCTTCACCGACGCCAACGGGCAGGCCTTCGAGCGCCGGGGCGAATGCGTGCTGACTCAAACCGGGCTCGAAGGCAGCCTGATCTACGCCGCCTCCGCGCAACTGCGCGACGCCATTGAAACCGCAGGCCGGGTGCGCATCGCGCTCGACCTCAAGCCCGACTGGAGCCGCAGCCGCTTGCAAGCCGAGCTGGAGCGCGAGCGCAGCGGCCAGTCGCTGGGCACGCTGCTGCGCAAGCGCTTGGGCCTGCCCCCCGCGCAAGTGGCGCTGCTGCACGAGGTGCTGCCCCCCGAACAGCGCCACGACCCGGCCCACGTGGCGGCCACCCTGCAAAACCTGCCGATCGATTTGGTGGCCCCGCGCCCGATAGCCGAGGCCATCAGCAGCGCCGGCGGGGTGGCGCTGGAGCGCCTGAACGACGCCCTGATGCTGCAACCCCTGCCCGGCGTGTTCTGCGCCGGCGAAATGCTGGACTGGGAAGCCCCCACCGGCGGCTACCTGCTCACCGCCTGCATGGCCAGCGGGCGCGTGGCGGGCTTGGGGCTGGCGGCTTGGCTGCAGGCGCAGCCAACTTCTGCCTCAACCTGCGCGCCTACAGCCGCTGCATCTCAAACCGCCGAGCAACCGCCCCCGAACATCACAGGGGACATTGCTGCTTTGGGCTGATGCGCCCCCACCGCCCGCCGCCCTGCCTACAATCCAGCCCATGCTGCACTACCACACCATCACCGTCACGCCGTTTCAGCAAAACTGCAGCCTGCTGTGGTGCGACCAGACCCAAGCCGCGGCGGTGATCGACCCCGGTGGCGACCTCGACGAGGTGCTGGCCGAGGTGCAGCGCCTGGGGCTCAAGCTCGAGCAGATTTGGCTCACCCACGCCCACATCGACCACGCCGGGGCCGCCGGCGAGCTGGCGCAGCAGCTGGGTTTGCCGATCATCGGGCCGCACCCGGGCGACCAGTTCTGGATCGACGCGCTGGCGCAGCAAAGCCAGATGTTTGGCTTCCCGCAGGCGCGCCCCTTCACGCCCACGCGCTGGCTGCACGACGGCGACACGGTCACGCTCGGACGCAGCAGCGTGCAGGTGCGCCACTGCCCCGGCCACACGCCCGGCCATGTGGTGTTTCACAGCCCCGAGATCGGGCGCGCTTTTGTGGGCGATGTGTTGTTTGCCGGCAGCATTGGGCGCACCGATTTTCCGCAGGGTGACCACGAGCAACTGCTGGCCAGCATCCGCGAGCGCCTGTGGCCGATGGGTGACGCGACCGTGTTCATCCCCGGCCACGGCCCCGAGAGCAGCTTTGGGCGCGAGCGCCGCAGCAACCCCTACGTGCGCGACCCGCTCTGAGGCTATTGCCCTTCAGCCGCGCCGCCGCGCCTGCTCGAACAGGCCCATGACCTTGGGCGCATTGGCTTGCAATTGAGCAATGCGCTCAGGCCCGGCCGGGTGCGTGGACAAAAAGTTGATGCCCGCGCTGCGGTTGCGCGCAATCATCTTCTCCCACAGCGTCACACTGGCTTGCGGGTGGTGGCCGGCGCGGGCGGCGATCTCTAGACCCACCAGATCGGCGTCGGATTCGTCTTCGCGGCTAAAGCGCAACGCCAGCAACTGGGTGCCGAGGTTGGCCGCCACGTTGCCCAAATCGCCCAAGCCCAGCAGCTGCGCCCCGAGCGATAGCCCGAGGCTGGTGGCCTGGGTTTTGGCCAAGCGCGCACGGGCGTGCTCGCGCACCGCGTGCGCGGCCTCGTGGCCCATGATCATGCCGATCTCGTCGTTGCTCAGGCGCAACTGGTCGAGGATGCCGGTAAAAAAAGCGATCTTGCCGCCGGGCATGACAAAGGCGTTGATCTGCTCGCTGCGGATCAGGTTCACCTCCCACTGCCACTGGCGCGAGCGCGCGTTCCAAGGGTGGGCAAAGGGGATCTGGCGCTGCGCGATGGCGCGCAGATTGCGCAACTGACGGTCCGAATCCGGGGCCAACGCGCCCTGCTGGCGCGCCTGCTCCATCATCTGGCGGTACTGCTGCGCCGCCGCCGCTTCGAGCTGGGCCGCCGGCACCAAGTGGCGCAGGCGCGAGCCCTCGCCCACGCTGACTTGGGCCTTCGCCGCCGTGGGCAACAAACCGCCGGCGGCGACCGTGGCTGTGCCGGCCGCAGCGGCCAGCATGAAGCCGCGGCGCGAAGTCCAGCGCTGCGGGGGCGCCCCATCATCGGCGTGCGCCAGCGGCGCGATGGGGGCAAGCGGAGTTTTGAGTTCACATAGCCAGCACATGGCGCAATCATAGGCACAATCGCGGCATGCGTGTGTCAGCTTCTGTAACAAACCCCAGCCCGGCCGACCCGACCTTGGCCACGGCCGGTGCGGTGCCCCCTGCCGCGCTTTCCGGCAATGCGCCCTCGGTGGCCCTGCCCGCCGGCGCACCCGCCGGCGCGCCCGACGCCGACTCCGCCGCAGCCCCCCCCCTGCACACCTGGGGCGAGACCCTGCGAGCGCTGTGGGATTGGCGCGTCCTGAGCCTGCTGATGCTGGGTTTTTCTGCCGGCTTGCCGCTGCTGCTGATCTTTTCTTCGCTCTCACTCTGGCTCATGGAGGCCGGTGTCGAGCGCCGCGCCGTGACCTTTTTTAGCTGGGCGGCACTGGGTTATTCGTTCAAGTTCGTCTGGGCGCCGCTGGTGGATCGGCTGCCGCTGCCGTGGCTCACCGCGCGCTTGGGGCGCCGGCGCGCCTACATGTTGCTGGCGCAAGTCGGGGTGGCCTGCGCCATCGTCGGCATGGCCATGACCGATCCGGCCCAAGGCCCGCAGGCGCTGGTGGCGATGGCGCTGTTTGCGGTCATGCTGGGCTTCATGTCGGCGACGCAAGACATCGTCATCGACGCTTACCGCATCGAGATCGCACGCCCCGAGCAGCAGGGCCTGCTGTCGGCGGCCTACATCGCCGGCTACCGCGTGGGCATGATCGTGGCCGGGGCCGGGGTGCTGTTTCTGGCCGCGCACTGGGGCACCTCGCGCGACAATTACCAGTTCGAGGCTTGGCAGTCGGCCTACCTGATCATGGCGGCGGTGATGGGCATCGGCATGCTCACCACCTTGCTCACGCCCGAGCCCGAGAGCTCGCGCCAGCAGGCGCAGCTGGCGCCCGCGGGGCAGCACCTGCGGCTGCTGGGGGTGTTTTTGTTCAGCGTCGCCGGCTTTGTGGGCGTGTTTTGGGGCCTGGGGACGCTGGGCTGGCAGTCGGAGCGCGGCGCCGGCGCGCTGCTAAACCTGCTGCTCGAGGCCAGCCGCATGGCGCTGGCGCTGGGCAGCGCCTTTGCGCTGGGCGCGGTGCTGATTCGGCTCGGGCTGGCCGACCGGGAACAGGCGCGCATCACGTGGGTGGAGCCGCTGCTCGACTTTTTCAAGCGCTACGGCTGGCACACGGCCGCGCTGCTGCTGGCGCTGGTGGGGCTGTACCGCATCTCCGACATCGTGCTGGGCGTGATCTCCAACATCTTCTACCAAGACATGGGCTTCACCAAGCCCGAAATCGCCACGGCGGTCAAAACCTACGGCCTAGCGATCACGATTTTTGGCGGCTTTCTGGGCGGCATTCTGGCCTACCGCATCGGCGTCATGCGGGCGCTGCTCTGGGGCGCGATTCTGTCTGCCCTCACCAATCTGGCCTTCATCGCCTTGGCCTACGCCGGGCGCGACCTGACTTTGCTCTATTGGGTGGTGTCGCTCGACAACCTCGCCGCCGGCTTTGCCAGCGCCGCCTTTGTCGCCTTTTTGTCGAGCCTGACCAACATCCAGTTCACCGCCGTGCAGTACGCGATCTTTAGCTCGCTCATGACGCTGCTGCCCAAAACCCTGGGCGGCTACTCGGGCGCCATGGTCGATGGCATGGGCTACCCGGGCTTCTTCATGCTCACGGCGCTGCTCGGGGTGCCGGTGATCGCGCTGGTGTTGCTGGCCAAGCAGCGGCTGCAAATCGCCGAGCGGCCGCCATAAAGCCGGAACATCGGCACTTAAGACGATTCTTAAGCCACCCTGGCGCTTATCGCCCTGCGCTCCCCCAAACAGGGGATAGTCAAGCCTTTGCTGCACCTGCACAATCGGCACCTGTCGCTGTCAACACAGTCGGATGAAGGGCGCAACAGATTGCCCGCAGGGTTTGGAGGCCCTCAGATGGCCGCCACTAGAGGACTACATGGTTTCCCAACGACGCCTTGATGGACGTCATTGCCGCCTTCGGGCGGCTTTTTTTTACCCGCATGGCAAAGTCACCGTGCAGCGCGTGGCTTCTGCGTGAGTGCTGGCCGTCTATTTGGGCACCGGTCGCGGCCGCCCCTGCTCGTCGATCGCCACGTAGGTGAGCGAGGCCTCGGTCACCTTGACATAGCTGCCCTGTGCCGCAAAGCGCTCGGCATAGACCTCCACCTGCACCGTGATCGAGGTCTTGCCGATGCGCGTCAGGGTGGCGTAAAAGCTCAAAATATCGCCCACCCGCACCGGCTGCTTGAAGATGAACTGGTTCACCGCCACGGTGGCGATGCGCCCCTGCGCCAACCGCGCCGGCAGCACCGAACCGGCCAGATCGACCTGGGCCATGACCCAGCCGCCAAAAATGTCGCCGTTGGGGTTGCAGTCGGCCGGCATGGGGATGACCTTGAGCACCAGTTCGTGCTCGGAGGCGGGCCGGGGGATGTGGGCGGGGCGCTCGCTGTGTGCGGGCGCAGCGCCCCCTTCGGGAGCGGGTGAAGCAGGGGTCGTGTTCATGGCCGCATTGTCGGGCATTGGCAGGGAACAGGGCAGCATGGTCACGCTGGGCGGGCACGCGGCCCTGCCTCTCAGCCTCTCAGCCCACCCCGAGCCCGGCCGGCAGGGCGGCGCGCAAGTGTTCGATCCAAGCGCTGGCCGCCAGCGGCAGGCGGCGGTCGCGCCGCCACACCAGTTGCCAGGTGCGGCAGATCGGGAACCCGGTCATGGGCAGCAGCGCCAGCCCTTCTTGCGCCGGATCGGCATCGAGCGCGTGGCGCGACAGCACCGCCAGCCCCAGCCCGGCGGCCACAGCGTGCTTGATGGCCTCGTTGCTGCCCAGCGTCAGGCGCTCGTCGGGCTCCAGGCCGTGGGCGCGCAGGTGCTCCAACACCACCTGGCGCGTGCCCGAGCCGCTCTCGCGCCACAGCAGCGTCTGGCCCTTGAGCGCCTTGAGCGGCAAGCGGCGCCGCTGCGCCCACGGGTGCCCGGCCGGGCCGATCAGCACCAGCGGGTTGTCCAGCACCGGCAGCGCGTGCAGCGGCGGAAAGCTGGGCGGGCGCATCATCAGCGCCAGATCCACGCGCTCGCTGTGCAGCAGTTCCACCACGGCGTCGCGGTTGTGCACCGCCAGTTCGATGTCGATCCCCGGGTGCGCCTGCGCAAACGCGCTGATCCACTGGGCGATGAAATACTCGGTGGTGGTCACGCCGGCGATGCGCAGCGTGCCGCGCTTGAGCCCCTGCAGCGCCAGCAGCTCTTCTTGCAGCGCCTGCCAGCGCGTGAACATATCCAGCACCGCCTCGCGCAGCAGCACCCCGCTGTCGGTGACGCGCACGCCGCGCCCGGCTGGGGCCAGCAACGGCTGCCCGAGTGCCGTCTGCATCTCGTGCACCTGCGCCGACACCGTGGGCTGCGCCAGGTGCAACTCGCGCGCCGCGGCGGTGATCGAACCCAGCCGCGCCACCGCCTCCCAGGTGCGCATTTGGGCAAAGGTGACGCGGGGCGGGCGCAGTTTATTCATAGCTTAAGATCTATGCATATTATGCTTAATCATAATTGGTTTGCGATGCAAAAAGGCGCCATACTTCGCGTTGGCCCGCAGCCCACAAGCGCTGCTGCGCCCCAGTCCGCATCGGTTCACCCACCCCCAAGAGGAGCATCCCCCATGAGCAACCTGGTTCCCATCACCGTCGCCCCGGGCGACGGCATCGGCCCCGAGATCACCGAAGCCACGCTGCGCGTGCTGCGCGCCGCCGGAGCGCAGATCGCGCCCGAGACCATCAGCGTCGGCGAAGCGCAGTATCTGGCCGGCCACAGCTCGGGCATCGCACCCGAGAGCTGGGACAGCCTGCGCCGCACCCGCGTGTTGCTCAAAGGCCCCATCACCACCCCGCAAGGCGGCGGCTTCAAGAGCCTGAACGTGACCATCCGCAAAACGCTGGGCCTGTACGCCAACGTGCGCCCCTGCGTCACCTACCACCCCTTCGTCAAGACGCTGCACCCCGAGATGGACTTGGTGATCGTGCGCGAAAACGAAGAAGACCTCTACGCCGGCATCGAGCACCGCCAGACCGATCAGGTCTATCAGTGCCTCAAGCTCGTGACCCGGCCCGGCTGCGAAAAAATCATTCGCTACGCTTTTGAGTACGCGGTCAACAACGCGCGGCGCAAGGTCACGTGCATGACCAAAGACAACATCATGAAGATGACCGACGGCCTGTTCCACAAGGTCTTCGACGAGATCGCCAAAGAGTACCCGCAGATCGAAACCGAGCACATGATCATCGACATCGGCGCGGCACGGCTGGCCACGCGGCCCGAGCGCTTCGACGTCATCGTCACCCTCAACCTCTACGGCGACATCATCAGCGACATCGCGGCCGAGATCACCGGCTCGGTCGGGCTGGCCCCGAGCGCCAACATCGGCGAGCGCATCGCCATGTTCGAGGCCATCCACGGCAGCGCCCCCGACATCGCCGGCAAAGGGATCGCCAACCCCTCGGGCCTGCTGCTGGCGGGCGTGATGATGCTGATCCACATCGGCCAGTCCGAAGTGGCCGAAAAGGTGCACAACGCCTGGCTGCGCACGATCGAAGACGGCATCATCACCGCCGACCTGCGCGGCTCGCTCAGCGTCGGCCGGCCCTTTGGCAGCATGGACTTTGCCGACGCCGTGATCGACCGCCTGGGCCAAGAGCCCACCAAGCTCAAGCCGGTGCGCTACGTCACGCCCACCCAAACCGCCCTCGAGGCCTCGGCGGCGGCCGCCAACTCGGGGCTGCACGCGCCACTGCCCGACCCGGTCTCGGTCAAGGCGCTGGTGGGGGTCGATGTGTTCGTCAACGCGCGCTGCAGCGCCGACTTTCTGGCCGGCCAGTTGAGCGCGCTGGTGACACCGGCGTTTCACCTGCAGATGATCACCAACCGCGGCGTCAAGGTCTGGCCGGGCGGCTTCCCCGAAACCTTCTGCACCGACCACTGGCGCTGCCGCTTCGTCGCCGCCAACGGCACCAGCGTGACGCACACCGACCTGATCGAGCTGATGCAGGTGCTGGCGCATCGCGGCATCGACTTCATCAAGACCGAAAACCTCTGCACCTTCGACGGCGAACGCGGCTTCGCGCTCGGGCAGGGGCAGTAAGGGGTACGCCACGGGCGGCGGTGGGGCGCAAGCCCGCCGCCCGAGATGGTGGGTTTGCCGGCAGGCTTGCGCGCGCCGGTCGATGCCACAGCACACCGACGAGCAACCGCGCGGGATACAGGGCTTGGGCCGCGCACCGCTGCGCCTAAGCTCCTATGATCAAGGGTTTGCCCCTGATCGAGTAGCCCTTGAACCCCGACCCCTCCACCGCCGCTGCTGCCCTTGCCTCCAGCGTCGCCGCAGCCGCGCCGCCCGACGATGGCTTGCCGCTGGCGCAGGCGCTGCGCCAGCCGGCTGCGCTGCCGATGCTGCGCGTGCGTGGCGCGCGCACGCACAACCTGAAAAACATCGACCTCGACATCCCGAAAAACGCGCTGGTGGTGATCACCGGGCTGTCGGGTTCGGGCAAATCCAGCCTCGCCTTCGACACCCTGTACGCCGAGGGCCAGCGCCGCTACGTCGAGAGCCTGAGCGCCTACGCGCGCCAGTTTTTGCAGCGCCTCGACAAGCCCGACGTGGACAGCATCGACGGCCTGGCGCCGGCCATCGCCATCGAGCAAAAAGCCACCAGCCACAACCCGCGCTCGACCGTGGGCACGGTGACCGAAATCCACGACTACCTGCGGCTGCTCTACGCCCGCATCGGCAGCCCGCACTGCCCCGAGCACGGCCAGGCGCTGCGGGCGCAAACCGTGAGCCAGATGGTCGATCAGGTGCTGGCGCTGCCGCCGGGGAGCAAAATCCTGCTGCTGGCCCCGATCGCGCGCGCCCGCAAGGGCGAGTTTGCCGACACCTTGGCCGAGCTGCAAGCGCAGGGCTTCGTGCGCTTCCGGCTCGACGGCCAAGTGCTCGAGGCCGAGCGCCTGCCGGCACTCAAGCGCCAAGGCAAACACGACCTCGACGTGGTGATCGACCGCCTCAAGGTGCGCGCGCCCGAAGCCGGTTTGGGCGCAACGCCCGCACCAGACGAAGCCGCCGACCAGCGCCAGCGGTTGGCCGAGAGCTTTGAGACCGCGCTGCGGCTGGGCGACGGCAAGGCGCTGGTGCTCGAGCTCGACAGCGGCCGCGAACACGTTCTGAGCGCGCGCTTTGCCTGCCCGCTGTGCGCCTACGCGCTCGATGAGCTCGAGCCGCGCCTGTTCTCGTTCAACTCACCCCTCGGGGCCTGCCCCGGCTGCGAGGGCTTGGGGCACGTGGAGCGCTTCGACCCGGCGCGGGTGGTGGCTTTCCCCAGCCTGAGCTTGGCCGCTGGCGCCATCAAAGGCTGGGATCGGCGCAACGCCCAGGCCTTTGGCGTGCTGCAAAACTTGGCCGCGCACTACGGCTTCGACCTCGAAGCCCCCTGGGAGAACCTGCCCGAGCCGGTGCGCCAGGTGCTGCTGCACGGCTCGGGCGCGCAAGCCATCGGCTTCGACTACGCCTTCGACGCCGGCCAGACGGTGCGCAAAAATCACCCCTTCGAGGGCCTGTTGCCCAACCTCGAGCGGCGCTGGCGCGAGAGCAGCAACCCGACCGTGCGCGAAGAACTGGCGCGCTTGCGCAGCACCCAAGTCTGCCCGCAGTGCCACGGCAGCCGCTTGCGGCCGCAAGCGCGCCACGTGTACATTGGCGAAGGCGAGCAAGCCCGCGCCATCTACCAGATCGGCCAGATCACGCTGGCGCAAGCGCTGCACTGGTTCGAACAGTTGCAGTTGCAGGGCGCCAAAGCTGAGATCGGGGCCCGGGTGCAGCGCGAAATCGCGGCGCGGCTGCGCTTTCTCAACGACGTCGGGCTGGGCTACCTGAGCCTCGAGCGCAGCGCCGAGACCCTGAGCGGCGGCGAGGCGCAGCGCATCCGCTTGGCCAGCCAGATCGGCTCTGGGCTCTCGGGCGTGCTGTACGTGCTCGACGAGCCCAGCATCGGCTTGCACCAGCGCGACAACGAGCGCCTGATCGGCACCCTGATGCGTCTGCGCGAGCTTGGCAACAGCGTGCTGGTGGTCGAGCACGACGAAGACATGATCCGCGCCGCCGACCACGTCATCGACCTCGGCCCCGGCGCCGGCGTGCACGGCGGGCGTGTCATGGCCCAAGGCAGCTGCGCCCAGCTCATGGCCACGCCGGGCTCGCTCACCGGCGCCTACCTCTCGGGCGCGCGGCGCATCGAGGTGCCCAAGCAACGCAAAGCCTTCGACCCGGCCAGCGGCCCGGCGCTGCGCCTGCTGCAGGCCAGCGGCCACAACCTGCGCGCGGTCAGCACCGCCTTCCCCGTGGGGCTGTTCACCTGCGTCACGGGCGTCAGCGGCTCGGGCAAATCGACCCTCGTCAACGACACCCTGTACCGCGCCGTGGCGCGCCACCTCTACCGCAGCCACGACGAAGCGGCGCCGCACCAGGGCCTGGAGGGGCTGGAGCATTTCGACAAGGTCATCAACGTCGATCAAAGCCCGATCGGGCGCACCCCGCGCAGCAACCCGGCCACCTACACCGGCCTTTTTACCGGCATCCGCGAGCTGCTGGCCGAGGTGCCGGCGGCGCGCGAGCGCGGCTACGGCCCGGGGCGCTTTTCGTTCAACGTGGCGCAGTCAGCCGGCGGCGGCCGCTGCGAAGCCTGCCAGGGCGACGGCGTGGTCAAGGTCGAGATGCACTTCCTGCCCGATGTCTATGTGGCGTGCGAGGTCTGCCAGGGCCAGCGCTACAACCGCGAAACGCTGGCTGTGCAGTACAAGGGCAAGCACATCGCGCAGATTCTGGAGCTCACGGTCGAGCAGGCCAGCGCCTTCTTTCAGGCCGTGCCGGCGCTGCAGCGCAAACTGCAAACCCTGCTCGACGTGGGGCTGGGCTACCTGCGCCTGGGCCAGAGCGCAACCACGCTCTCGGGCGGCGAGGCGCAGCGCGTCAAGCTGGCGCTCGAGCTGTCGAAGCGCGACACCGGCCGCACCCTCTACGTGCTGGACGAACCCACCACCGGCCTGCACTTCGCCGACATCGAGCTGCTGCTCAAGGTGCTGCACCAGTTGCGCGACGCCGGCAACACCATCGTGGTGATCGAGCACAACCTGGACGTGATCAAAACCGCCGACTGGCTCATCGACCTCGGCCCCGAAGGCGGTGCCGGCGGCGGCCAGATCCTGGTCTGCGGCACCCCCGAGCAAGTGGCGGCCTGCCCCGGCAGCCACACCGGGCGCTTTTTGCAGCGTGGCCTGCTTGGGCCGCAGGCTGCGGGCAGCGCGGCGGTGGCTTAGGCACAGCCAGCAGCCGGCTGAAACGGGCCGCCAGTCATTCACCACGATATCTCGGACTCTCAATCCGAATTTTCAAGGTAAGATGCGCAGATGATTCACCGCAGCCGTCATCTGCAGGCCCTCCGCACCGCCTTGAGCCTATTCCCGGTCGTGGCCATGCTGGGCGCCCGTCAGGTAGGGAAAACCACGCTGGCGCGCGAGATGGCCAAGGAGTGGACCGAACCCGCGCACCATTTCGACCTACAAGACCCTGAGGACCAAGCCCGCTTGAGCGACGCCTCATTTGTGCTCAGGCGCCTCACGGGTTTGGTGGTGCTGGACGAAATCCAGTTGCGGCCCGACCTGTTTCCCTTGCTGCGCGTGCTGGCTGACCGGGCCGATACACCGGCTAGGTTTTTGCTGCTCGGCAGCGCGGCGCCCGAGTTGCTGCGCAACACCGCTGAAAGTCTGGCCGGGCGGGTGGTGTTCCACGAGCTCGAGGGCCTGATGCTGGATGAATTGCCCAGCCCCATGCTCGATGCGCGCTGGCTGCGTGGCGGTTTCCCGCGCTCGCTGCTGGCCCCAAGCGACGCGGCCAGCCGCGCCTGGCGCGAGTCATTCATACGCACCTATCTGGAGCGCGACCTGCCGCAACTCGGTATCAACCTGCCGGCACTGACGCTGCGTCGCTTCTGGACCATGCTGGCCCACTACCACGCGCAAACTTGGAACGGCAGCGAACTCGCTCGGGCCTTGGGGGTGAGCGACAAGACGGTAGCGCGTTACCTCGACATTCTAGAGGGCACCTTCATGACTTGGCGCCTGCGGCCTTGGCACGGCAATCAAGGCAAGCGCGAAGTCAAGGCGCCCAAGGTGTACCTGAGCGACACCGGCTTGCTGCACAGCTTGCTGGGCATCGCGGCCGAGCACGACTTGCTGGCCCACCCCAAATGCGGCGCCTCGTGGGAGGGGCTGGCCGTGCGCGAAATCATGCACAAGATCGGCGCGGGGCGCGACGAAGCGCACTTCTGGGGCCTGCACTCGGGTGCCGAGCTCGACCTGCTGATCGAAAGACAAGGTCAGCGCCTAGGCTTTGAAGTCAAGCTCACCCGCTCGCCCAAAGCCACCCCGTCCATGCGCTCCGCACAGCAAGCCTTGGGTCTAACCCATCTGTATGTGCTTTGCCACGGCGACGGGCCCATTGCCCCTTTGGCCGATGGCATCAGCGCCCTGCCGCTGCAAAGCTTGAGCACGCTGCATGCCGACAGCGCATTCGAAGCCCTGCTCACGGCAAGCTGGCGCTGAATCGGCACACTTTGCCAGCGCCCACAGCGCGGCATAATTTCCCCCTAGCAACCCCACCACCACAGCCGCCATGAACCCCTACGACTTCGACCTTTTTGTGATTGGCGGCGGCAGCGGCGGTGTGCGCGCCGCGCGCATGGCGGCGCAGCGCGGTGTGCGCGTGGCGCTGGCCGAGGCGCACGGCCAGGCCGGGCTGGGCGGCACCTGCGTCAACGCCGGCTGCATCCCCAAAAAACTCTACGGCTACGCCGCGCACTACGCGACCGCGCAGCGCGAGTCGCAGGGCTACGGCTGGGAGGCAGCGCCGGCGCGGCTCAACTGGGCCACCCTCAAGGCCAACCGCGCGCGCGAGTTGGCGCGGCTCAATGGCGTCTATGCCGATCTGCTGCGCGCCAGCGGCGTGGCGCTGCTCGAAGGCTGGGCGCGCCTGCTCGACCCCCACACGGTGAGCCTGGCCACGCTCAACGCCGACGGCTCGCCGGGCCAGCGCCGCTTCAGCGCCGCGCGCATCCTCGTGGCCACCGGAGCCGCGCCGCATCTGCCGCACTTCAAAGGCCGCGAACACGCCCTGCACTCCAGCGATCTGTTCGAGATCGAGCCCTTTCCGCAGCGGCTGCTGGTGGTCGGCGGCGGCTACATCGCCTGCGAGTTCGCCTCCATCTTTCATGGCTTGGGCGCGCAGGTGACGCAGCTCTACCGCGGCGAGCAGATTTTGCGCGGCTTCGACGACGAGCTGCGCCACTTCCTGGCCGCCGAACTGCTGAAAAAAGGTCTGGATCTGCGCCTGCAAGCCGGCGTGCTGGGGCTGGAGCGCCACGCCGACGGCCTGCACGTGGCGCTGGAAGACGGCAACCACCTGGTGGTCGATGCCGCGCTCTACGCCACCGGGCGCCGACCCAACGTGCAGGGGCTGGGCCTCGAGGAGCTGGGCGTGGCGCTGGGGGCGCAAGGCGAGATCGTGGTCGATGCGCAGTTTCAAAGCAGCGTGCCCAGCGTCTATGCGCTGGGCGACGTCACCGGGCCCATGCAACTCACCCCGGTGGCGCTGGCGCAGGCCATGAGGCTGATCGATCAACTCTACGGCAGCGGCCACGCTCGCCCGGCGCTCGACCTCGATCTGGTGCCCACCGCCGTGTTCACCCACCCCAGCCTGGCCACGGTGGGCTTGAGCGAGGAGCAGGCGCGCCAGCGCTGCGAGCGCGTGCGTGTCTATCGCAGCGAGTTTCGCGCCCTGCGCCACACCCTGAGCGCCAGCAGCGAGCGCACGCTCATCAAGCTGATCGTCAACGACGCCGACGACCGCGTGCTCGGTCTGCACATGGTCGGCGCCGAAGCCGGCGAGATCGTGCAAGGCTTTGCCGTGGCGCTGCAAGCCGGTGCCACCAAAGCGCAGTTCGACGCCACGCTGGGCATCCACCCGACCGTGGCCGAGGAGTTCGTGACCTTGCGCACGCCGGTGGGTGGGGGCTGATGTGCAATCCAGCGCACCGCCACACACCTGCGCCACAATGCCCCCACCATGCCGCACAGCCCGCCCCACAGCCCACCCTTCACCCCGCCCCAAAGCTACACCGACGCCGCCGCCGCGCTGGCTCAGGTGCAGGCGCTGTACCAGCGCGCGGTGGCGCATTTGCGCCAGGCGCTGCACCAGTACGTGCGCGCCGGCGGCGCCAACGCACCCCAGCGCGTGCGCGCCTGCTACCCCTTCGTGCGCCTGCACTGCCAGCACGCCCACGGCGGGCCCGGCGCGGGTGCGCCCAGCCGCCTGAGCTACGGCTTCGTCGCCGGCCCCGGCCGCTACGAAACCACCCTCACTCGCCCCGATCTGTTTGCCAGCTACTACCTAGAGCAGTTCGAACTGCTGCTGCACAACCACGGCGGTGCGCTCGAGGTGGGGGTGAGCAACCAGCCGATCCCGCTGCACTTCGCGCTGGCCGAGCACGAGCACCTCGAGGGCGAGCTGAACCCGGCCCAGCGCGCCGCCCTGCGCGACTGCTTCGACCTGCCCGACCTGAGCCTGATGGACGACGGCATCGCCAACGGCACGCACCAGAGCGCCGCTCACGAGGCGCAGCCGCTGGCGCTGTTTGGCGCGGCGCGGGTCGATTACTCGTTGCAGCGGCTGCGCCACTACAGCGGCACCGCGCCGGCTTGGTTTCAGGGCTTCGTGCTGTTTACCAACTACCCCTTCTACGTCGATGAGTTCATCCGCCTCGGGCTAGAGGCGCTGGCCAACCCCGAGAGCGAATACCTGGCCTTGGTCGAGCCCGGCAACGTGCTCACGCCGCGCGCGGGTTTGAGCGCCGCCGAACAACAGCTGTTGCATGAACTCGGACTAGGCCAACCGGGCCGCGCCTTGCCGCGCCTGCCGCAGATGCCGGCCTACCACCTGCTGCGCGCCGACGGCAGCGGCATCACGCTGCTCAACATCGGCGTTGGGCCCAGCAACGCCAAGACCATCACCGACCACATCGCCGTGCTGCGCCCGCACGCTTGGCTGATGCTGGGCCACTGCGCCGGGCTGCGCAACAGCCAGCAACTGGGCGATTACGTGCTGGCCCACGCCTACGTGCGCGAAGACCACGTGCTGGACGAAGAACTGCCGCTGTGGGTGCCCATCCCCGCGCTGGCCGAAATCCAGCTCGCGCTCGAAGGCGCAGTGGCCGACGTGACCGGTTTGAGCGGCGCCGAACTCAAGCGCATTTTGCGCACCGGCACCGTGGCCAGCACCGACAACCGCAACTGGGAGCTGCTGCCCGGCCAGACGCCGCAGCGCCGCTTCAGCCAGAGCCGCGCCGTGGCGCTCGACATGGAGAGCGCCACCATCGCCGCCAACGGCTTCAGGCTGCGCGTGCCCTACGGCACCCTGCTGTGCGTGAGCGACAAGCCGCTGCACGGCGAAATCAAGCTGCCCGGCATGGCCAACGCCTTTTACCGCGAGCGCGTCGATCAGCACCTGCGCATCGGCCTGCGCGCCATCGAACGCCTGCGCGCCGGTGGCGTCGATCAGCTGCACAGCCGCAAGCTGCGCAGCTTTGCCGAGGTGGCGTTTCAATGATGCCCACCGCCTGAGGCCCAAAAGGTGACGCCCCGGCCTACAATGCGCACATGAACCCACGGTACGACGTAGCCATTTTGGGCAGCGGTGTGGTGGCGCACACGCTGGCGCTGCTGCTGGCGCGCGAGCGCTTGCGGGTGGCGCTGCTGAGCCAGCCAGCGGCCCCGGCGGCCGGCCCCGACATCCGCGCCTACGCCCTCAACCAAGCCGCGGTCTCGCTGCTGAGCGATCTGCGCGTTTGGCCCGAGGCCCCGGCCACCACGGCTGTGCGCCAAATGTGGGTCTGCGAGCCCGACGCCGAGCGGCCTGCCGCCCTCAACCTGCACGCACTCACCGCGCAGCAACCGCTGGCTTGGATCGTGGATGTGCCGGCGCTGGAACAGCGGCTGGCGCAAGCGCTGCCGTTTCAGAGTGGCATCGACCTCGTCAGCAGCGCCCCACCGGCCGAACTGACCGTGATCTGCGAGGGCAAGCACAGCCGCACGCGGGCCCAGTTTGGCATCGAATACGAGGTACAGCCCTACGCCCACACCGCCGTGGCGGCGCGGCTGCGCTGCGCGCGCGCGCATGAGGGCGTGGCGCGGCAGTGGTTCCGGCACGGCGAGGTGCTGGCGCTGTTGCCCATGGACGGCCCCGAGGGCAACCTCGTGGCCCTGGTCTGGTCGGTGCCGCACGCGCGCGCGGCCGAGCTGCTGGCCTTATCCGCGCCCGCCTTTGCCGCCGCCGTAGCCCAAGCCTGCGACCACGCCTTGGGCACCATGAGCACCGAAGGCACCCCCGCTGGCTGGCCCTTGCAGCTGTCGCGCGCCCGGCATTGGGTGCGGCCCGGCTTGGCGCTGGCGGGCGACGCCGCCCACGCCATGCACCCCTTGGCCGGCCAAGGGCTGAACATGGGCTTGGGTGACGTAGCCGAACTGGGCCGCGTGTTGCGCGAGCGCGAATACTGGCGCAGCCCCGGCGACTGGCGCCTGTTGCGGCGCTACGAGCGCGCGCGCCGCGCCGACTTCGAGCGCATGGCCACCCTCACCGACGGCCTCTACAGCCTGTTTGGCCATGGCGACGATCGCGTAGGCGCACTGCGGCGCTGGGGGCTGCGGCGCTTCGATGGCCTCACGCCGCTCAAACACCACGCCATCCGCCTAGCGATGGGCGGCCCTGAGGTGGATTCGCCCTGCGCGCCGTTTGCTGCTCCTGCTGCCGCTGCTTTTGCGGCCTCTGCTACCGCCTCTGGCCAACCACCTGCTGCGCCCTCCGCAGCCGCTTGGGCCCCCACCCCACCCTAGCCTCCTCCAGATGCACAGCTCACCCACCGTCACCGCCGCCCCAACTCGCAGCGCTGCCGCCCATGCCTACTGCAGCGCCGCGGCACCAGCGGCTCAAACCGCGCACCCGGCGCCAGCGCGATGCACCGGGTGGCTTGGTGGGTGGCGATCGTATTGGCGCGCCGGCGCCATGGCCGCCCTAGCCGCCTTGCTCACCTTGGGCTCGCTGGCCAGCGCCAACGAAGCCACCATCCGCGCCAACTTGGCCGAGCGGCTGCCCAACCTGCCCCCGATCGAAGAGGTGCGCGCCGCACCCATGCGCGGCCTGTTTGAGGTGCGCATCGGCGCCAACCAGATTTTTTACTCCGATGCCGAGGGCAACTTCCTGATCCAAGGCCAACTGATCGACACCCGCAGCCGCAACAACCTGACCGAGCAGCGCATCGAGCAACTCAACGCCATCGCCTTCGACCAGCTGCCGCTGCGCGACGCCTTCACCATCGTGCGCGGCAACGGCCAGCGCCGCCTAGCCGTGTTCCAAGACCCCAACTGCGGCTTTTGCAAACGGCTCGAGCGCGACCTGAGCCGCCTGAACCACGTCACCATCCACATCTTTTTGTACCCGATTCTGGGGCGCGACTCGCTCGCCAAGTCGCAGCATATATGGTGCGCGCGCAACCGCTCCCAAGTGTGGGAGAACTGGATGCTGCGCAACGTCGATCCGCCTGCCGCCACCTGCGACACCGCCGCGCTGCAGCGCAACATGGCGTTTGGTCAACGGCACGCCATCACCGGCACCCCCACCACCTTTTTTGCCGACGGCTCGCGCCTTTCGGGCGCTGCCGGCTTCGAGTTGCTTGAGCAGCGCCTGAGCGCGGCGGCGGCGGCGCGTTGATCGGCTTTCGCCCTCGCCCATGCCCACCACTGCCTGCGCCCGTCCTTCAAACCTCTCCGGCCCACACTACCGCGTCGAACTGGTCGAGCTGCACGCCCACCTGTACACGCTCACCCTGCACATCAGCCAACCGGCGCGGCAGCAGCGCGTCAGCCTGCCGGTGTGGATTCCCGGCAGCTATCTGGTGCGCGAGTTCGCCCAGCACCTGCACGGCCTGCACGCCGACTGCGACGGCTGCGACGGCTGCGTCGTGCCGCTGCGCCAGCTCAACAAAAACACCTGGGAAGCCACCACCCCAGCCGGCACCCAAGTGCTGCGGCTGCGCTATCAGGTCTATGCCTACGACGCCTCGGTGCGCAGCGCCTGGCTCGACGCCGAACGTGGCTTTTTCAACCCCACCAGCCTGTGCCTGCGCGTGCACGGGCAGGAAGCGCTGGCGCACACACTCGAGCTCTGGGGCAGCGCCGCCACCCTGGGCTGGCAAGTGGCCACGGCCTTGGCGCCCGTCACCCCCAATGCGGCCCATGCCGACGCCCCCCACAGCCTAGGCCGCTGGCAGGCCGCCGACTACGACCAACTGGCCGACAGCCCCTTCGAGCTGGGCCGGTTCTGGAGCGCAGCGTTCAGCGTGCGCGGCGTCGCGCACCGGCTCGTAGTCAGCGGCGCCGGGCCGGGTTTTGATGGCGAACGCCTGCTGCGCGACACCCAAGCCATCTGCCAGGCTGCCATCGGCTTTTGGCACGGCGCACACGAGGCTCCTGCCTTCGACCACTACCTGTTTATGCTCAACGCCCGCCACGAGGGCTACGGCGGGCTCGAGCACCGCCACAGCACCGCCCTCATTTGCCGCCGCGCCGACCTGCCGCAGCTGCCCCTAGGCGGCGCCCCAGCGCCCGCCCAAGCACCCACGCTTGGCGCCAGCGACGGCTACACCAGCCTGCTGGGCCTGATCAGCCACGAATACTTTCACGCCTGGAACGTCAAGCGCCTGCGCCCGGCCGAATACACCCGTTACGACTACGACGGCGAACAGCACACCGAGCTGCTGTGGCTGTTCGAAGGCTTCACCAGCTACTTCGACGACCTGCTGCTGCTGCGTGCCGGCCTGATCGACGAAGCCTGCTACCTGCAGCTGCTCGCCAAAACCCTCAACCAAGTGCTGCACAGCCCGGGTCGGCTGGTGCACAGCTTGGCCCAATCCAGCTTCGAGGCCTGGACCAAGTACTACCGCGTCAACGAAAACAGCCCCAACGCCACCGTGAGCTACTACGCCAAAGGGTCCTTGGTGGCGCTGGCGCTCGACTTGCAACTGCGCGCCGAGGGCCGCAGCAGCCTCGACGCGGTGCTGCGCGCGCTCTATGGGCGCTGCCAAGGCGGCCCGATGCACGAGGCCGACCTGCTGGCCGTGCTCGAGCAGTGTGGCGGGCGCAGCTACGCCCCCGAAATCGCGGCCTGGGTGCGTGGCTGCGCCGATCTGCCGCTGCCCGATTTGTTGCGCACCCAAGGCATAGACTGGCTCACCGAACCCGCGCCGCTGGCGCAGCGGCTGGGGCTGCGCGTGAGTGAAACCGAGGGCCTAATGATCAAAAACGTGCTGCGCGGCTCGCTGGCCGAGCAGGCCGGGCTGGCCGCTGGCGACGAATGGCTGGGCCTGGAAGTGGATAGCGCAAGCAGCAACGGCTGCAGCAACGGCTGCAGCAACGGCTGCAGCAACGGCTGCAGCAACGGCTGCAGCAACGGCAGCACCAGCGCCACCCCCAGCGCGTGGCGCGTGCGCAAACTCGACGAAACTGCGCGCCACGCCCACGGGCAGCACAGCGTCGTAGCGCTGGTGGCGCGCGACGGCCGGCTGCTGCGCCTGCCGCTGCGCTGGCCCACGCCCGAGCAGCCGCAAGCGCACACGGTGCGGTTGCAGCGCCCATCTAAACCGGCCAGCCCTGCACCGGCCAGCCCAACACCCACCCAAGCTGCTGGCGCCCATCCCGTCAGCCTTTTAGGCTGGCCCCTAGCTGCGAGTTCCAGCGACCGCCCTTAGCGCCCCCCAGTTCTGTCCTGATCCCGCCCTAAATCCGGCCCAAGCCGCGTTAGAACCGCCTTGCCGGCGCGCTATAGTGGCAGCTCCCGCCGAACCTTGAACCAGAGACACCACCCATGAGCCAAACTTACCTAAACATTTTGGTGCGCACCGAGGGCCGCGTCGGCCTCATCACCCTGAATCGCCCCAAGCAACTCAACGCCCTCAACGACGCGCTCATGGATGAGCTCGGCGCCGCCCTCAAGGCCTTCGATGCCGACGCCGACATCGGCTGCATCGTGCTCACCGGCAGCGAAAAAGCCTTTGCCGCCGGCGCCGACATCGGCGCCATGGCCCAGTACAGCTTTGCCGACGTCTACAAAGGCGACTACATCACGCGCAACTGGGAAACCATGCGCAGCATCCGCAAGCCCATCATCGCCGCGGTGAGCGGTTTTGCTTTGGGCGGCGGCTGCGAACTGGCCATGATGTGCGACTTCATCATCGCCGCCGACAACGCCAAGTTCGGCCAGCCCGAAATCAAGCTCGGCATCATCCCCGGCGCCGGCGGCACCCAGCGCCTGCCGCGCGCCGTCGGCAAGTCCAAGGCCATGGAGCTGGTGCTCACCGGCCGCATGATGGACGCCGCCGAGGCCGAGCGCGCCGGCTTGGCCAGCCGCGTGGTGCCCCTAGACAAACTGCAAGACGAAGCCCTGGCCGCCGCCCTGACCATCGCCGGCTACTCGCAGATCGCCGTCATGGCGGCCAAAGAGGCGGTCAACAAAGCCTTCGAGGGCACCCTAGCCGACGGCATGGCCTTTGAGCGCCGCCTGTTCCACGCCCTGTTTGCCACCGCCGACCAAAAAGAAGGCATGGCCGCCTTCGTCGAAAAACGCCCGGCGCAGTTCAAGCATCAGTGAGGCAGCGCCGGCTCAGGTGCGGGCTCATGCGCTGGCGCCCGCGGTGCTGGCGTACCGCTTCGCAGACCTGCTACAATGCAGGGCTAGTGGCGCTTTAGCTCAGCCGGTTAGAGCGACGGAATCATAATCCGCAGGTCCGGGGTTCGAATCCCTGAAGCGCCACCATGACACCAATGCCCGCATCCTCAAAGACGCGGGCTTTTTTCGTTCAGGTTTGCCACCATCCCCAAGGGGCTGGGAGCACAAAAGCTGCAAAGTTGCTCCATCGCAGCACACCTCAAAGCAGACAGTATTTAGCATCTGCTCGCTATACCGTCGCCAGCTATCAGGGTTTACACCTATCATCAAATGGTGCAATTAAGCCATTGCAATGACATTTTTTTGTTCAAGGCGGCCCGGCTTCAGGCAAAATAGCACGATCGTTCGCTTCACCCCCTTACCGATCATGCAACACCCGTTCACCTACACGCCTCGCCCTTGGGTAGCCGTGTACCGAGAAGTTGGCATTGCGCCTGAACTGCCGCCTTTGAGCCACCCCAACCTGGGGGCCTTCATTCACGATGCCTGCACGCGCTGGGCACGCGAGAGCAAGGTCAAGGCCGCCTTCACCTGCGTGGTGCCCAACGGCATGAACGGCAGCCTGAGCTTTGCCAAGGTTGATGAGTTGTCAGACTATTTTGCCGCCTACCTGCGCGAGGTACTGGGCCTGCACGTGGGCGACCGGGTGGCGGTGCAGATGCCTAATGGCCTGTCCTATCCGGTGGTGGTATTTGGCATCCTCAAGGCCGGTTGTGTGCTGGTCAACACCAACCCGCTCTACACCCCGGCCGAAATGGTGCATCAGTACAAAGATGCCGGCGTCAAGGCCTTGGTGCTGATCGACATGTTTGCCGACAAACTGCCCTCGGTGCTGGCCATGACCACCGTCAAGCACGTGGTGCTGGCTGGGGTGCCGGAGTTTTTCCCGATCATCCCCAAGCTCATCATCCGTGGGGTGCAAAAGGTCTGGGCGCAGGTGCTGCCCCCGGTCACGGTGCCGCACACGCGCTTGGCCGCCGCGCTGGCCCAAGGCCGCGCCGCGTTGCAAAAAGCCGGCGGTCGCGTGCACGCCCAGAACTACTGGAAAGGCATCCAGCCACACGAACTCGCGCTGCTGCAGTACACCGGCGGCACCACCGGGGTGAGCAAGGGCGCCATGATCAGCCACAGCAACCTGTTGCACAACGTGCAGCAGATGCTGGCCATGGGGGGCACGCACATGGAGCCCGGCAAGGAATGCGTGTTGACCGCGCTCCCAATTTACCATATTTTCGCTTTTACCGCCAATTTGCTGGGATTTCTCGCCATCGGCGCGCAAAACATCCTCATCCCCAGCCCGCGCCCGGTGCAAAACCTGCAGCGCGCGATTGAGAACTACCCCATCACTTGGATGACGGGCGTCAACACGCTCTACAACGGCCTGCTCAATGAGGAGTGGTTCGTCGCCTATCCGCCGCGCAAGCTCAAGGCCTCCATCGCGGGCGGCACCTCGCTGCACAGCGCTGTGGCCAAGCGCTGGCGCGAAGTCACAAAAACGCCGATCGCCGAAGGTTACGGCTTGACTGAAACCTCGCCCGTGGTGAGCTTTAACCCGCTGCATGGTGAGCCGCGCTTGGGCAGCATCGGCATCCCCGCTCCAGGCACCGACATCCGACTGGTGGGCGAAGACGGCCAAAATGTAACCTTCGGGCAAGCCGGCGAAATTTACGTCAGCGGCCCACAAGTGATGCAGGGTTACTGGCACCAACCGGCCGAAACCGCAGAGGTGTTGCGCGACGGTTGGCTCGCCACTGGCGACGTGGCCGAGATGGACGACCAGGGATTCATGCACATCGTCGACCGCAAGAAAGACATGATCCTGGTCTCGGGCTTCAACGTCTACCCCAACGAGATCGAGGACGTGATCGCCCAGATGGACGCCGTGCTCGAGGTGGCTGTGGTGGGCACCCCCGACGAAAAAACCGGCGAAGCGGTGCGCGCCTACGTGGTGCACAACCCAGAACACGACGGGGCTTTGCAAGCCGACGCCGTGATCGCCCATTGCCGCAAGTTTCTGGCCGCTTACAAGGTACCCAAGAGCATTGTGATCCGCGAAGAACTGCCCAAAACGGCGGTCGGCAAGGTGCTGCGCAAAAACCTGAAGGCCGAAGTCAAGGCCGAATGGCAAGCACAACTCAAAGCCAACCTGCAGCATTAAACGCCTGCAACCCCAAGAAACCGGAGACCACACAAAATGCTTACCGAATTTGAAACCCAGCTGCTCGGCTTGATGATGATGGTCATCATGCTGGGCATGGGCGCCTCGCTCACCTACCGCGACTTTTTAATCGCCTTTCGCAAACCCAAAGGCGTGCTGGTGGGCCTGGTGTGCCAGTACGGCATCATGCCCTTTCTGGGTTTTACGCTGGCCATCGTGCTCAACTTTCCGCCCGCGCTCGCCGTGGGCCTGATTTTGATGGGCTGCATGCCGGGCGGCACCACGTCAAACATCTTTGCCTACTTCAGCAAAGGCGTGCTGGCGTTGTCGATCATGATGACCAGCATCTCGACCTTGGTGGCGCTGGTGGCGGTGCCAGCTCTGCTGGCTTTCTACACCGGTGTGGCCGGTATTGGCAGCGAATTTGCGGTGCCCGCCAGCAACGTGGCGCAGGTGCTGTTGGTGTTGCTGGTGCCCACGATCATTGGCATGGTGACGCGCAAGCTCAATCCCAACATCGGCGCCACCATGGAGCTGATCGGCAGCTTTATGGGCGTTTTTGTGATCTTGTTCTTGGTGGTGACTTGGGTGCCGCGCAACCACATGCTGCTGGCCGCGACCCCGTTCTCGGTCTATTTTGCGGTCATCGGCTTGGGGCTGATCGGCATGGCGCTGGGCTTTTGGCTGTCGCGCCTGCTGCGCCAAGACCGCAGCCGCAGCCGCACCATCGCGCTCGAAACCGGCATTCAGAACGGCCCGCTGGCGGTGCTGATCGTCACCCTGACCTTCACCGGCACCATGCAGCAAGACGTGCTGCTGATCCCGGTGCTGTACTCGCTCTTCATCGTGATCACGAGCACCATCGTCACGCTGGCGTTTCGCCGCATCGCCGACCGCGAAGCGCTGGCCCGTGACCAAGCCAAAACCGGCAGCATGCTGCAAGCTGGGCGTTGATCCCACGCGTCAAAGCTGCGGGTTAAACTGCGGCGGATGAACGCTGTCCGCGCCGCCGCCTTGACGCCATTGCCTCGGAATTGGCTCTGGCTGTGGTTGGCCGCCGGCTTGGCACTGGGCAGCGCGCCACTGCGGGCCCAAGCCATATCCAGCCCGCTGCACGGCCGGGTGATTGCGGTGGCCGACGGCGACAGCGTCACCGTGCTCGATGCCCAGCAACGGCGCCACCGGGTGCGGCTGCTGGGCATCGACGCGCCTGAGCAAGCGCAGCCTTGGGGCGCCGAAGCGGGCGCGCACCTTAAAGCCCTGGTCTTGCAGCACGAGGTGCAGGTGGACTTTGCCAAGACCGACCGCCATGGTCGTTTGGTCGGCACGCTGCGTCTGCAGGGGCAGGACGTGAACCTGCAACTGCTGCGCGCCGGGCTGGCTTGGCACTACAAGCGCTATGCCGAGGAACAAAAATGGCTGGAGCGCTGGCGCTACGCCCGCGCCGAACGCCGAGCGCAGCGCGAACGGCGTGGACTCTGGGCCGACCCAGCCCCGACGCCACCGTGGGAATACCGCCAGCAACAGCGGGCCAAGCCGCGCTAAGCGGGGTGGCCCGGCTGCGAACTCACCAAACGCTGCGCTGCTCCGGCCTCAAAGCCGCGCCAGCAGCTTGGCGCTTTGCACGCGCACCCGCACCTCGTCGGCCGCCACGCCGGACTTGATTTCGAACGCCGCCTCGCTGGTGTCGCGCAGCGCCGGCTCACCCAGCGGCATACCGCTGCGCCCGACCAGTGCAAACACCAACGGTTCGTTGGCGCGGCGCTGACGCCGCACCACCACCGCCAGTTCTTCGCTGGCCAGCCGCACATAGCTGCCCGGGATGTAGACACCCACGGCCTTGATCAGCGCCGCTCCGAGGGGGTTGGGCTGGCCGTCGGCGGCCAGGTAGGCGTCGCGCGCCGCCCGCTGCGAAGGCAAGCCCTTGCGGCTGACACGTGGGCTGATGCGCGCCACAAACACATCGATCAAGCTGATCAGATGTGCCATCAGCAACAGCGGCTCGGCGCCCTCAAGGCTGCCCATGGCGTGGAGCTTGGTGTGGTGCAGTCGCACCAAGCGCAACCAGGTTGGGTCCTGCACACCCAGGTGCTGCAGACAGCGCTCTCCAAGCAATGGGTGCTGTTCGATGCGAATGCGCTGCTCGACACTGGGCGGCTCGGCTTGCAAGGCCAGCTCGTCTTGCAGGCGCGTCATGCCGATGTTCATGGTCAGCGCGGCGTTGATGAGGGCATCGATCTGGCTGGGCTCTTTGAGCAGCAACTTGCCGACGATCCGGCACAAAAGCCCGCACAGCAAGGCATGACCGGTGCTGTAGCCCAGGGTGCGATCAAGAAGCATCTGCACCAGCACGAACAAGCTGTCGTCGGTGCGCGACTGCAGCACCTCGTCGATGCGCATGCGGATCAGCCCCAAGCGGCGCAAAAAATCCTGCGCCTGCTCACCTTGGTGCAGCAGCAACCCGAGGCTGGTGTGCAGATCGGCCCAGCGCATGTGCACGGGCACGGCTTGCTCGTCGCGATCAGGCCCAAGCCCCATGGGGCGCGCCACGCTGGCAATGCTCTCCAAGCTGGCGTTGCCGCGCAGTTTGCGGTCGATTTCGGCGGTATACCGAAAGGTCCACTGGCGATACTCCTCCTCGTCAACCATCGGGCCGCGCGACCGCAGCAACTCCCGGTGCTCGAAGTTGCGGATGACTTCTCCGCGGCGCAGCAGCAGCACGCCACTGCCGTCCCAGATATTCAGTGGCAATGGCGCCTCGAGCTCGATCTGATCCAATGACAAGGGGACACGCATGCGCGTATGCTAGCAGTAGGCACAGCCACATGCGCCCTGCTCGGGCCGTCGGTTTTGAAGATAATGCAAGAAAACCCCGTTTCACTCGAGGAACCCGATTCGTGCCTGAAGCCCTCCCCCCCACCATCGCAGTTTCCGATCTGCGCCTGGGGTTATACGTCTATCTCGACCTGGGTTGGATGGACCACCCCTTCCCTCTCAACCGCTTCAAGATCAGCACGCAAGAGCAGATCGACACCATCCGCTCTCTCGGGCTGCAGTCGCTGCGCTACGCCCCCGAACTCAGCGATGCACACGCCCTGCCCGGCGCTGCGGCACCAGAAGTTGGCCCCACCGACCAGACGGCCGCAGCCACCCCTGTCAGCCCTGCGCTCGCTGCGGCACCAGCACCCCCCGCACCCGTTGGTGCAACCACTCCCCAAAGCAACTCAACGCTTTCAGATCCCTGGAAAAAATCCTGTAGCCACTGCGAGCGCCAGCACGCCCAGACCAGCCGCGCCGTCAAGGCGGTTTTCGCGCAACTTCAATCCAACCCGGCCAGCGCCGGCACAGCGAGCAAGCAACTGGTGCAAAACCTGCTCGATGAGATGCTCGGGCAAGAGGAGTCGGCCCTGCGCCTGCTGGCCGACACTTCTTCGGATCACCGTGCCCAGCACGCGCTCAACGTCTCGGTGCTCTGCCTGCTGCTGGGGCGGGCGCTGCAGCTGCCCGAAGCCGACCTGCATACCCTGGGTTTGGCAGGCTTGCTGCACGACATCGGCAAATTCGACTTGCCTACGTTGGTCCGCTACCGCGACCCAGACCTTAGCGCCGCCCACCTGAAGGTCTACCAAGAACACGTTGGGCATAGCCTAGCCTGGGGCAAGCGCATGGGCCTAACCGAGCCGGTGCTGCAGACCATCTCGCAGCACCACGAATACGCCGACGGCAGCGGCTTCCCGCAGGGCCTGCGCGCCGAGCAGATTGGCGCTGCCGGCGGTATTCTGGCGCTGGTCAACCACTACGATTCCCTGTGCAACCCGCACAACCCGCTGCGCGCCGTCACGCCGCACGAGGCACTGTCGATTTTGTTTGCCAAACACAAGGCGCAGCACGATCACCGCACCTTAAGCGCCTTTATCCGCATGATGGGGATTTATCCTCCGGGCTCGGTGGTGCAACTCAGCGACGAGCGCTACGCCGTGGTGGTGTCGGTCAACGCAGCGCGTCCGCTCAAACCCGAGGTAATGGTCTACGAGCGCCAAACCGACAATCCCGATGTGGTGCACCTGCTCGACTTGCAGCAAGAACCGCAACTGAGCATTGCGCGCAGCCTGCGGCCACAGCATCTGCCGCGTCCTGTGCTGCTGTGCCTTTCGCCCAAACCGCGTTACTGTTATTTTTTCGAGCGCGCACTCAGCCCCGCCGAGCGCCCCGCGGAGCCCGAATGAGTTTTTTTCATTGGCCACCCTTGATCGAAGGCTTGCTCGAAGCGGTGTGGCTGGTCGATGCGCAGACACGGCGCATCCTGTATGCCAACCAAGCCGCCTCGGTCCTGCAGCGTGCACCAGCGCAAGAAATCTGTGGCACCTTGGTCACCGACTGGACCGTCAGCCCCGAAGACGCGCTCTACTGGGACACACTGGCGCAGCCTGAGCAGACCCTGCTGCAATCCGAAACCCTCTTGCGCCGCCGCGATGGCAGCACGGTGCAGGTGTTGCGTCGCATCACTGCATTGCCCAACGACCCCGACACGACCTTGCGCCTGGTCGCCATACAAGACCTCAGCGTTCAACACGCCACCCAGCAACGGCTCGAACACCTGCTGGCAGAACTGCGCGCCACGCTCGAATCCACCGCCGACGGCATCCTGGTGTGCGACCTCGACGGCCGCATCCGCGCTTTCAACCGCCTGTTTGCGCAACTGTGGGATCTGCCCAACACGCTGCTGACGCAACAAAACGACGAATCGATCCACCGCTGGCTCGCAAGCCGTGTCACCGACCCCGAGGGCTACCGGCTGCAGCTCGGGCTGCTGCAGCGCTCGCCCTTGCTCCAGACCACCGACGTGCTGCTGTTGCAGAACGGGCGCTTGCTCGAGCGCATCACGCGGCCGCAACTGGCGCGCGGGCGCCCGATCGGGCGCATCTACGCCTTTCGCGACATCACCGAACGCTACGCCACCGAGTCACAGCTCAAGCTCGCCGCCAAGGTGTTCGAGTCCAGCCTCGATGCGATACTCATCACCGACCCACAGCAACGCATCCTGGCCTGCAACCCGGCGACGCTGAGCTTGACGCGAACCCAGGAAAGCGATCTGTTGGGCACGCCTGCCACCTCGCTGTTTTTTGCCCCCAGCCAGATCGACTGGCTAGAGATTCTGCGCCAGCATCTCGAGGGCGCGGGCTACTGGCAAGGCGAGCTCTGGCACCGCCGTGCCGACGGTGCTGCGCTGGCCCTGCAGGTTTCCTGGGTGGTGCTGCGCGACGCCGAGGGGCGGACGCTGAACACGGTGCTGTTTGCCAAGGATTTATCAGAGAAAGTGGCGGCGCAGCAGCGCATCGAACAGCTCGCCTACACCGACGCGCTCACCGGCCTGCCCAACCGCCTGACCCTGACCGAACGCGTAGGGCACGCGATCCGGCTGGCGCAGCGCAGTGGTTTGGGCTTTGCCGTGTTGTTCCTCGACCTGGACCGCTTCAAAAGCATCAACGACTCGCTCGGGCACCTGTTTGGCGACAAGGTGCTGATCGAGATCGCCAGCCGGCTCAAGCACTGTCTGCGCCAGACCGACACCCTGTGCCGCCTTGGCGGCGACGAGTTCGTCGTCCACCTGCATGAGACCGATGCCATCGGGGCCGAAATCAGCGCCCAGCGGCTGATCGACGCCATGGTGCGCCCGATCGAGATCGACGAGATGCACTTCAACCTGTCGTGCAGCCTAGGGATTGCGCTCTATCCAGACGACGGCGACACGCTCGACGAACTCATCCGCCACGCCGACACCGCCATGTACGAGGTCAAAGGGCGCGGCAAAGGCCACTACCGCTTTTACCGGCCCGAAATGAACGCCAACCTGCTGGCGCGCCTGCAGCTCGATCACGCCCTGCGCCAAGGCTTGCGGGCGCAGCAGTTTGTGCTGCACTACCAGCCGCGCATCGACCTGCACAACGGCCAAATGCGCTCGTGCGAGGCGCTGCTGCGCTGGCAACACCCGGAGCGCGGCCTGGTGTTGCCGGGGGAGTTCATCGGCGTGGCCGAAGAAACCGGCTTCATCGTCGCCTTGGGCGACTGGGTGCTGGAGCAAGCTGTGCGCCAAGCTGCCGCCTGGCAGGACGCGGGCACGCCGTGCCCGGTGGCGGTCAACCTCTCGGCGCTGCAATTTCACCCAGGCGGCTTGGTCATGCGGGTGCAGCAGCTGCTCAGCACCTATGGGCTGCAAGCGCATCTGCTGGAGCTGGAGCTGACCGAGTCGATTTTGATCGAGGACGCCGACGAAGCGCTGGCGCGGATGCAGGAGCTGCGCGCCTTGGGCGTGCGGCTCTCGCTCGACGACTTCGGCACCGGCTACTCCAGCCTGGGTTACCTCAAGCGCTTCCCGCTGCAGCAGATCAAGATCGACCGCAGCTTCATCGCCACCATGCACAGCGACGCGGTGGATGCCGCCATCGTCACCTCGATCATCCAGTTGGCGCGGGCGCTCAAAATGGAGGTGGTGGCCGAAGGGGTGGAGCTGGAAGAACAGCGACAGCACCTGCGTGAGCTCGGTTGCGACCAGTATCAGGGTTTTTTGTGCTCGCGTGCCGTGCCCGCGTCGGAGTTCCATGCCTGCTGGCTCCAGCCGCGATAATCGCGCTCCATGCACATCCACATCTTAGGCATTTGCGGCACTTTCATGGGCGGTCTGGCCGCCTTGGCGCGCGCCGCCGGGCACCGCGTCACCGGCTGCGACGCCGGCGTCTATCCTCCCATGAGCGAGCAGCTGCAGGCGCTCGGCATCGAGCTGATCGAAGGCTTTGGAGCCGAGCAACTGGCGCTGCAGCCCGACCTGTACGTGGTGGGCAACGTGGTGTCACGCGCCCGGGGCCCCGACGGTGCGCCCAAATTCCCGCTCATGGAAGCCATTTTGGATGCGGGCGCGCGCTACAGCAGCGGCCCGCAGTGGCTGAGCGAGCACATCTTGCACGGCCGCCACGTGCTGGCGGTGGCCGGCACGCACGGCAAAACCACCACCAGCGCCATGCTGACTTGGATTTTGGAGCATGCCGGGCTGCAGCCAGGTTTTTTGATCGGTGGCGTGCCGCAAAACTTTGGCGTCTCGGCGCGGCTGGGGGCGGCCTCGGCCCCATTCGTGATCGAGGCCGACGAATACGACACCGCCTTCTTTGACAAGCGCAGCAAGTTCGTGCATTACCGGCCGCGCACCGCCGTGCTCAACAACCTCGAGTTCGACCACGCCGACATCTTCGACGACCTCGCGGCCATCGAGCGCCAGTTTCACCACCTGCTGCGCACCGTTCCGGCCAGCGGCCGCGTGATTTACAACGGCCTCGAAGAAAGCGTGGCGCGCGTGCTCCACCAGGGCTGCTGGAGCGAACAGCGCAGCTTTGGCAGCGCGGTGAGCGATTTTTTTGCCGAAGGCGAAGCCGACGACTTCGTGCTGCGCCAGCGCGGCCACGCCAGCGGCCGCGTGCGCTGGGGGCTGAGCGGGGTGCACAACCAGCTCAACGCCTTGGCTGCTGCCGCCGCCGCCGAGCACTTGGGCGTGCCGGTGGCGCTGGCGGCCGAGGCGCTGGGCCGCTTTGCGGGCGTGAAACGGCGCCTCGAAGTGCGCGGGCGGGTGCACGTGGCCAAGCCCGCGCCGGGGCTGCCCGCAGGCGCCGGGGCTGCTCCCGAGAATGCCCACGAGGCCAGCCCGATCACGGTCTATGACGACTTTGCGCACCACCCCAGTGCCATGCGCAGCACCATCGATGGCCTGCGGCGCCAGCTCGACCGCCGCGGCGGCAGTGGGCAGCGCATCCTGGCGCTGTTCGAGCCGCGCTCCAACACCATGAAGCTGGGCACCATGAAGGCGCAACTGCCTTGGAGCCTAGAACGCGCCGACTTGGCTTTTTGCCACAGCGGCGGCCTAGGCTGGGACGCCGCTGCGGCGCTGGCCCCCATGGGTGAGCGGGCCGTGGTGGCCGCCGACATCGACAGCCTGGTGCAGCAAGCGGTGGCCGCCGCGCAAGCCGGCGACCACCTGCTGTGCATGAGCAACGGCGGCTTTGGCGGCGTGCACCACAAGCTGCTGCAAGCGCTGCGGCAGCGCTTTGATGCGCCCGCTTGCGCCAAGCCCAAAAGCGCTCAGTAACTCACGGTCATCGTGGGCACATCGATGTGCACCACGGGCCGCGCCAGCGTGGCGCTGGCGGCTTGGGCAAAGGCCTGCGCCCAAGCGCGATGGGCCGGGTCGGAAAAATGGGCCTCGCCAGCGGTGCGGGCGATCACCGCCACCTTGTCGGCCAGCAACACCTTGCCCGACAGGCGCAACGGCTCGCACCCCAGATCGACGAACTGCTGGTCCAGCCACTCGCGCGCCAAACCGTTGGGCATGGGCTCCATTTCTTCTAAGTCGAATTTGTATTCTTGGGCCTCACCCCAACTGACGATGACTTGACTGCGCATGAAACCGGGCTCCTGTGGTGCTTGAAAGCGGCGCACCTCCGGCCCCATGCCGGGATGCACCAGGGCCCATTGTGCCCTGCGTGTTGCAGCGCGGCAACTGGCAACAACCCGAAGTCACTCAGAATCAGCACATCAGAACGACTGCGTCAGACCCAGCACCAAGCGGCCTTTGCCCGCGGGGCCGGCGCGGTCGGTGTCGGCACCGGACCAGATCGCCGAGGTGCTCAGGCTTTCGGTGAGGGCGTAGGTGAGGCCGAGCCGGTAGTCGGTGGCGCCCGAGTTGAGGTTTTCGCGGTTGCGAAAACCCACGCCGGCCTCGAGCGTCAGGCGCTCGGTCAGGGGCTGCTCGATCAAAAAGCTCAGGCGTGCATGCTCATCGATTGAGCCGCTGGTGCCCCAACTGAGCTTGGTCGTCAAAATGCCCATGCTCAGGCTGCCATAAACCTCGCTGCCGTTCAAGCTGGCGCCACTGTTGGGGTAGATGTAGGCGATGTAGCCCACATCGAAGCCCATGCCGTTGGCGAATTCGCCGCTGTAGCCGCCGTAGAGGTTGATCTCCAGGTTGGCCTCGCCAAAGCGCCCGGTGGAGTTCCAGTTGCCGATGTAGAAGCCGTTGCCGAAATCGTAATCGACCCCGCCTTGCAAGGCCGGCCGGAAGTCGCGCGCACGCTCCCCTTGGCGGCTGTCTTGATCGATGCCGTTGTATTTGTACAGCGACACCGCGCCAATGTTGAACGAGAGCTGGGCCTGCGCCGCAGCGGGCAGGGCCAAGGCCGCCGCAACAGCCAGAGCAGAGAGGGCAAAAGGGAAAGTGCGCATGGAAAGCTCCTAGTAAAAATTCGGGACTACGCCAGCAGATTGAAGCAAAAAAAGTGCCAACGTGCAATCACGAAAACCAGCAAGGGACCGGACTGTGGCTGGGCTGCCACAAGCCGCGCAAATTTCCTGCTCCCGGTCGGCTGCGCCCCAGCGTGGCCTGCCCCCGCCCTGCGCTCAAAACCGCGCCAGCGTCAGCGCCACCCCCAGCAGCCCCACGCCCGCCAGCACGAACACCGGCCAGCGCGGCATGGCGCCGCCGTTGGCCATGGCGCGGCCAAACATGAAGAACACGAACGGGTGCACCAAAAAGGGCATGGAGAAGATGAGCGCGATCAGCCCCGCCGCCTCGGCGCCAAACATGCCGTCTTGGGTGGCAGCAAAGAGCCCAAAATGCGACATCGAGGCCGCCTTGGCCAAGGCCGAATGTTCCAGCGGCATGGCAAACAGCGCCAGCAGCAGCAAGCCGCCGAACATGGCCGTGAGCTGCCAGCCGAGCGAGAACTGCATCAGGCCCTTGACCTCTTGCGCATCGGCCCCATCGGCGCGGCTCAGGCTGCGCAGCGCCAGCGCCGTGAGCAGCACCCCGCCCACGAGCACCGCCAGCGCCGCCGGCCACAGCAACTGCCCATACTCCATGCTGACGGCCAGAATGGAAAAGACGAAGATGTGGCCAACAAAGGGCACGTTGATCATGATCGGCGCCCGCTGCGCCGCCGTAGGCCCCAAGTCGCCCGCCGTGCAGGCCCCGGTCAGGCCGGCGTGTGAGAGCGCGCCGGCCATTCCGGGTGCGAGGTTGCGCACCTGATTGGTGCGCCCCAACCACATCAGCAGCGCGATGCCGCCAAACATCCACAGCATCTGGCCAAAGAAGCCGTAGGCCAGCACCGCGTTCATGCCCTCGATCTGGAACGCATCGGCGATGCGCGAGCCGCCGATGACGAAGTTGGCCGCCAGCACCACCGGGATGCCGGCAAACAACAGCGCACGCAGCGTCGGGCCAAACTGCCAGCGCCAAGCCAGCGCGCCCATGCCACAAGCCAGCAGCATGGCAAAGAAGATGGTCGGCAGCGCGATCAGGGGGCGCACGCTTTGCGCCAGCAGCCAAGCCGCCAGCAGCAGCGCCACCAGCGCACCGAGTTCGAGCACGCCCTTGCCCAAGTACTCGCGCTTGTTGCGCAGCTGTGCCTTGTGGTCGATCAGGATGAAGGCCAGCAACAGACCGATGTAGGCGATCAGCGGGTAGTAGGCGACCAGCGGCCCGCTGTCGGCACCCATGAGCACACGCCGGGCGGCCTCGATGCCGAGCAGCAAAAACACCGAGCGCAGCACGAACATGAGCTGGGTGCGGTTGGTGCCGAGTAGGGTTTCTTCGGTGCAAGGCTGCATCGAGTCGTCGGGGGGCACCTGCAACTGGCCAAAGATGCGCCGCAACTGCTGCCCGCCGGCAAAAAAGGCCGCCGTCAGCACCACCACCGTGGTGCCGCTGAGCAGCCCCAAGAGCGAGAACTCGGCCAAACCCGGCGCACCGGCCCCAGTGGCCACCAGCACATGGCCGAGCGCGAGCCCAAAGATGACGATGATCAGGATCGGCGAATAGCACGAACCGGCGACCACGGTGCGCGCGATCAGCACCATGGGGATGACCAGAAACAGCGTCAGCCAGAGCTGGTTGAACAGGTCGAATTGCGGCAAGGCGAGGCTCTCCGTGGGTGGCTAGGGGCGGGGCTTTAGCCGCCAAGCATAACAAGCCCGCGCGTGCCGCCCATGACACCGCGCGCTGCGGCCGGTTTGCAGCCAGCAGCCCCCCAAATTCCGACAGAGTTCTAGGACACGATGTAGGCCGCCGCGCCGGTGGCCAGCAGCTTGCCGTCGGCGGCGTGAAAACCCATGCGGGTGGAGGCCACGCGCGAGCCCAGCCGCAGCACCTCGGCGCGCAGCTCGAAGCGCTCGCCGATGCCGGGGCGCAGGTAGTCGATGCGCAGATCGATGGTGCCCAGCTTGGCAAAGCGGTGCAGGCGCGCCAGCACCGGCTCGTCGAGGTGGCGCGCGCCGATGGCGGCCATCACCGCCAGCCCGCCCATGGCGTCGAGCCCAGCGCTGATCACGCCGCCGTGGATGCGGTTGTGGGCAAAGTGCCCGATCAGATCGGGGCGCATGGCGATCTGCGCCGTCACCAGCTCGGGGCTAATGGCGCTGATCTGCAAACCCAGCAAGGCGTTGAACAGGATGCGGCGCTCGAAAATCTCGCGCACGCCGTCGATGAATTCGGGCTCGAAAACGTGCGGCGCTGGCGCTGCGCCGGATGGGTTTTTGCTCATGAAGGTGTGCGGCTCACAGACGCGAAAAATCCGGCTGGCGCTTTTGCATGAAGGCGCCAAAAGCCTCTTTCGCCGCCGGCTCGCGCAGCATGCGGCCAAACACCATCGCCTCTTGCTCGATGGTTTGCAGCACCAGCGCTTGCTGGCCTTGCTTCATCAGGCGCTTGGTTTCGAGCAGCGAGGGCTGCGGCTTGGCGGCGAGCTTGCGCGCCACGCTCTGGGCGTAGCCGTTGACCTCGGTCGGGGGCAGCACCTTGTTGATGAGCCCAGCTTCGAGCGCGGCTTCGGCGTAAAAGGGTTCACCGAGCAGCAGCGCCTCGGCGGCGCGCTGCTGCCCCATAAGCTGCGCCAGCAACAGGCTCGAAGCCCCTTCGGCACACAACCCAAGGTTTACGAAGGGCATCGAGAAGGCTGCGTTGTCGCCGGCATAGACCAGGTCGCAGTGCAGCAGCAAGGTGGTGCCGATGCCCACCGCCGGGCCGCAGACCGCCGCCAGCAAGGGCTTTGGAAAGCTGGCGATGGCGCGCAAAAAACGCAGCACCGGCGAATCGGCGCCCAGCGGCGGGCTGTGCAAGAAGTCATTGAGGTCGTTGCCGGCGCAAAACACGGTGGCGTCGCCCTGCAGCACCAGCACGCGCACCGCGGGGTCGGTGGCGGCCTGCTCCAGCACCTCGGCCAGTTGGCTGTACATGGCGCCGGTGAGCGCGTTTTTGCGTGCCACGCGGTTCAGGGTCAGGGTTTGCACCCCGCTTTCGAGGTGGTTCAGAATGTCGGACATGGAAGCGGTCTCCTTGGGTATGTGCTTGGAATCAATGCCTAAAATCAATGCGTGAATCAATCTTGCCCCAGCCGCACGGGCCGCTGCAACAACTCGTGCAGGGCCTGCTGCATCAGGGGCCACAGCCCCAGCTCGTGCTCGGCCTTGAAGGGCCCAAAATGCCCGATGCGGCGCAGCCCCAGATCGGCAGGCACGATGCGCCGCACCTCGCTCGGGGCGTTTTCGTATAAGCGCACGAGGCTGCGGGTGCCTTGCAGGGTCATCAGCTCGTCGTCGCTGATGGACAGCGCCAGCAGCGGGAAACGCACGCCGGCGTAGCGCTGGCGTGCGGCCTCGCCCTCTGCGCCCACGCTGTAGCGCGGGTGCAGACACCAGCGGCGCCACTGCAGCATGGCGCCGGCTGGAATGTCGCCCACCATGCGCAGGCTGCGGCCAGGGAAGTAGCCGCACAGGCGCGTGGCCAGCGGCACCACGAAAAACCAAAAGTAGGGCACCACGAAGCGCAGCCGCGGCGTGTTTTCGCGCCAGTAACCGCTGCCGGCGGCCACACTCAACAAGCCGCTGACCTTGTTGGCGTTGGCCAGCAGCCCCGGCAGTTGCGCGCCCAAGCTGTGGCCCAGCAGCAGCAGCGGCAGCTTGGGGCGGTCGGTGTGGGCAAAGTCGATCACCGCCTCAAAGTCGCGCACCCAGTCGTGCAGATCGGCCTTGAAGCCGCGCAGCCGCACCCCGGCGGGCAGCGAATCACCGGTGCCGCGGTAGTCGAAGCTCAGGACGCGCCAGCCCTGCGCCGCCAGCCACTGGGCAAAGGGGGTGTAAAAATCTTGGCGCACGCCCATGGCCGCCGCGATGACCACGCTGCCCGCCGCCGGCCCTGTGGACTCGAACACCCGCACCCCGAGCTTGCAACCGTCTTTGGCCTTGATCTGTTGCGTTCTCACGTGGTGTGGGTATCTGGTGGAGGAATGGCAGCTTAAACCCGCTCAAAAATGCCGGCTGCGCCCTGCCCCATGCCCACGCACATGGTCACCATGCCGTAGCGCAACTGGTGCCGCTGCAGGGCGTGCACCACGGTGGCGGCGCGGATGGCGCCGGTGGCCCCCAGCGGGTGCCCCAGGGCGATGGCCCCGCCCATGGGGTTGACGCGCGCCGGATCGAGCCCGAGCGTGTTCAACACCGCCAGCGCCTGCGCGGCAAATGCTTCGTTGAGCTCGATCCAGCCCAGGTCGTGCTGGCCGATGCCAGCGGCCTTGAGCGCCGCCGGGATGGCCTCGATTGGGCCGATGCCCATCAGGTGCGAGGGCACGCCGCGCGAGGCGTAACCCACAAAGCGGGCCAGCGGCTTGAGGCCAAAGCGCTGCACGGCCGCACCGCTGGCCAGCAGCAGCGCCCCGGCGCCGTCGGAGGTCTGCGAGCTGTTGCCGGCGGTGACGCTGCCCAGCCCGGTCGGGCTGCCGTCGGCGCGGCGCGGCACCGCAAACGGCGGCTTGAGCTTGGCCAGCCCTTCGAGCGAGGTGTCGGGGCGCGCGCCTTCGTCTAGGCTCACCACGCGCTGTTTTTCGTGCACCTGGCCGCTGGCGAGGTCGAGCTTGCGCTCGGTGACCGTCACCGGCGTGATCTCGGCGCTGAATTCGCCCGCCGCCTGCGCCGCCAGCGCGCGCTGGTGCGATTGCAGGGCAAAGGCGTCTTGGTCAGCGCGGCTCACCTTCCACTGCTGCGCCACTTTTTCGGCCGTCAGGCCCATGCCGTAGGCGATGCCGTAGTCTTCAATGCGCTCGGTGTTGCGAAACGCCGCTGGCGACAGGCTGGGCGCGTTGCCCATCATCGGCACCATGCTCATGCTCTCCACGCCGGCGGCGATCATCACGTCGGACTCGCCAACGCGGATGCGGTCGGCCGCCATTTGCACCGCGCTCAGGCCCGAGGCGCAAAAGCGGTTTACGGTGATGCCGCCCACGCTGTCGGGCAGGCCGGCCAGTACGGCGCCAATGCGCGCCACGTTCAGGCCCTGTTGGGCCTCGGGGATGGCGCAGCCGCAGATTACGTCTTCGATTGCCGCCGGGTCGAGGTTGGGCACCTCGGCCAGCACGGCGCGCAGCACATGCGCCAGCAGGTCGTCGGGGCGGGTGTGCTTGAAATAACCGCGGTGCGATTTGCCGATCGGCGTGCGCTTGGCCGCAACGATGTAGGCGTCTTGTAGGGGTTTCATCGGGGAGGGCTCCGGGTATTTAGTTGCGCAGCGGTTTGCCGGTTTGCAGCATTCCCATGATGCGCGCCTGCGTTTTGGGGTGCACGATCAGGCTGCAAAAAGCCTGGCGCTCGAGTTGCAACAGGTACTCCTCGCTCACCAGCGTGCCAGCCTCGACCTCGCCGCCGCAGACCACGTGGGCGATCTGGCTGGCGATGTAAAAGTCGTGCTGGCTGATGAAGCCGCCGTCGCGCATGTTGATCAGCGAGCCCAAGATGGTGGCTTTGACCGAGCGCCCTGCGGCCGGGAACAGGCGCTTGAGCGGCGGCCGGTAGCCGGCGCGCTGCAGCGCCTGCGCCTGCCCGATGGCCACGTACAGCAGCTCGTCTTTGTGCGCCACGATGGTGTCGCTGGGCAGCAGGTAGCCGAGCTTGCGGCTCTCGAGGGCGCTGGTGCCCACGCTGGCCATGGCCGCGGCCTTGAAGCCTTCGCTCAGGAACGGCAGCATATCGGTGCCGGTGCTGGCGCGGGCGTTTTCGGCCGCACGCCGGGCGATATAGGTCAGGCCGCCGGCACCCGGGATCAGGCCCACGCCCACTTCCACCAGCCCGATGTAGCTCTCGAGGTGCACCACCCGGTGTGCGCAGTGCAGCAGCAGCTCGCAGCCGCCGCCCAGCGCCATGCCGCGCACCGCCGCCACCACCGGCACCTGGGCGTAGCGCAGTTTGAGCATGACGCGCTGCAGCTCGGCTTCCACGTCTTCGATCGCCGCCACGCCCGCCGCCAAAAAGGCCGGCATCACGGCTTGCAAATCGGCGCCGACGCTGAACGGCTCGTCGCCCGACCAGATCACCAAGCCTTGGTAGCCGGCCTCGGCCAGATCGACGGCGCGGCTCAAGCCCTCGGTGACACCGGGGCCAATGGCGTGCATCTTGCTCTTGATGCTGGCGATGAGCACGCCAGCCACGTCGCCTTGCTCCAGCGTCCAGAGGCGGATGTCGGCGTCTTCGTAAACGGTTTGGCCAGCGCTGTGGAAGGTCTGAGCGCCCTCGCCGAGCAAGGTCTCGCGGAACAGCTGGCGCCCATACACCGGCAGTTCGCGCCGGGGCTGGAACTGGCCCAGGCTGGGGTTCCACGAGCCTTCGGGCTGGTGCACGCCACCGCGCGCGGCCACCGGGCCGTTAAAGACCCAATCGGGCAGCGGCGTGCGGCACAGCGCCAGCCCGGCGTCGATGTCGGCTTGCACCATCTGCGCCACCTCGAGCCAGCCGGCTTCTTGCCAGAGCTCGAATGGGCCTTGCTGCATGCCAAAGCCCCAGCGCATGGCCTGATCGACGTCGCGCGCGCAGTCGGCAATGGTGGCCAAGTGCAGCGCGGCGTAGTGAAAGCTGTTGCGCAGTATCGCCCACAGAAAACGCCCCTGCGGCCCTTCGGCGTTGCGCAGCAGCTTGAGGCGCTCGGGCGCCGGCTTTTTGAGCATGCGGCCATAGACTTCGTCGGCCTTCTGGCCCTTGCCGTCGGCGCAGGGCACGTAGTCGCGGCTTTCGAGTTCGAAGCGGTGGATGTCGCGCCCCACCTTCTTGAAAAAACCGGCCTTGGTTTTTTGGCCCAGGTGCCCGAGTTCTAGCAGGGCCTTGAGCACCTCGGGGGTTTGGAAGCTGGGGTAGAACGGGTCGGTGGCCGGGCTGAGGGTGTCTTGCAGCGTCTTGATGACGTGCGCCATCGTGTCCAGGCCCACCACATCGGCGGTGCGGAAGGTGCCGCTGCTGGCGCGCCCGAGGCGCTTGCCGGTCAGGTCATCGACCACGTCGAACGTCAGGCCGTAACGCTCGGCCTCTTGCATGGTCGAGAGCATGCCGGCGATGCCGATGCGGTTGGCGATGAAGTTGGGCGTGTCTTTGGCGCGCACCACGCTCTTGCCCAGCACGCTGGTCACAAAGGTCTCGAGCTGATCGAGCACCAGCGGCCCGGTGCCTGGGGTGGCGATGAGCTCGACCAGCGGCATGTAGCGCGGCGGGTTGAAGAAGTGGATGCCGCAAAAGCGCGCGCGCAATTGGGCCGGCAGCGCATCTGAGAGCGCACCGATCGACAGCCCCGAGGTGTTCGAGGCCAGCAGCGCGCCTTCGGCGACAAAGGGCGCGATCTTGGCGTAGAGCTCGCGCTTCCAGTCCATGCGCTCGGCGATGGCCTCGATGATCAGGTCGCAGCCGCGCAGGCGCTCGAGGTGCTGCTCGTAGTTGGCGGCCTCGATCAGCTCGGCGTCGTCGGCCACACCCAGCGGCGCGGGCTTGAGCTTTTTGAGGTTGGCGATGGCGCGGTTGGCGATGGCGTTCAGGTCGCCCGTGCCCGCATCGGCTTGGGGCAGGTCGTACAAAATGACCGGCACCTTGCAGTTGACCAGGTGCGCCGCGATCTGCGCCCCCATCACACCGGCGCCGAGCACGGCGACTTGTTTGATTTGAAATCGGCTCACGGAATGTTCCTTGCGTTAAAGCGGGCTGCCGTCACTGGACGCGAACCCAGGTCTGGGTGCGGCCAAAGGGGCCGATGGAGCCGCGCACTTGCAGCTTGCGCCCCTCTTCGATCGGCGTCAGGCGCAGGGTGTAGCTGCGGCCGTCTTCGGGGTCGAGGATGCGCCCACCCTCCCACACGGCGCGCCCTTCGGCTTGGCGGGCGCCGCGGATGATCTCGAGCCCGATCAGGGGTTGATCCTTGCGGTCGTCGGTGCAGGCGGTGCAGCGCGCGGCTTGGTCGGCACCCGGGCGCAGCAGGCGCGTGATGCGGCCGCTGAGCACGCCGCCCTGCTCGCTGATCACCACTTCGGTGCGCGGCTGGTTGGTCTGGTCGTCGATCGACTGCCAAGTGCCGACCGGGGTCATCTGGGCCCAGGCCGATGCGGCCAACAACAGGCCAGCGGCCAGCAGGGACGAGCGCCCAAGGGTGCGAAGTGCGTGTTTCATGTCGTATCTCCGGGGTGGGGTGGGCAGGTCATCAGGCCAAGGCGGCCTCGGTGTCCATCAACGCGGCGCTGCCGGCGCGCGCGGTGCGCATCAGCATAGCGGTTTCGGGCAGCAGCTTGGCAAAGTAGAAGCGCGCCGTTTGCAGCTTGGCGGTGTAAAACGGATCGGTGCTGCCGGTGGCGATCTGGCGCAGCGCCACCGAGGCCATGCGGGCAAAGAAGTAGGCAAACACCAAGTGCCCGGCCACGCGCAGGTAGTCCACCGCCGCCGCGCCCACTTCGTCGGGGTTTTGCATGCCCTTGAAGCCGATTTCGGTCGTGAACTTGGTCATCTGCTCGCCCAGGTAGGCCAGCGGGTTGATGAATTCGGCCATCTTCTCGTTGGTGCCTTCTTGCTCCACCAGCGCCGCCACCAGCTTGCCGAATTTTTTCAGCGAGGCGCCGTTGTTGCCCAGCACTTTGCGCCCAAGCAGATCCAGGCTTTGCACCGTGTTGGTGCCTTCGTAGATCATGTTGATGCGGGCATCGCGCACGTATTGCTCCATGCCCCACTCTTTGATGTAGCCGTGGCCACCGTACACCTGCTGGCACATGACCGTGGCTTGCCAGCCGTTGTCGGACACGAAGGCTTTGGCGATCGGCGTGAGCAGCGCCAGCAGCTCGGCGCTGTCTTTGCGCACTTTCTCGTCGGGGTGGTTGATTTCTTGGTCGAGCAACAGCGCGCAGTAGCTCATGAGCGCGCGCCCGCCTTCGGCGTAGGCCTTGGCGGTGAGCAGCATTTTGCGCACGTCTGGGTGCACGATGATCGGGTCGGCCGGTTTGTCCTTGGCCTTGACGCCCGAGAGCGAGCGCATCTGGATGCGGTCTTTGGCGTAGGCGAGCGCATTTTGGTACGCGACCTCGGTCAGGCCCAGCGACTGGTTGCCCACGCCCAAGCGGGCGGCGTTCATCATCACGAACATGGCTTGCAGACCCTTGTTGGGCTGCCCGACCAGCGTGCCGATGGCGCCGTCGAGCACCAGCTGCGCCGTGGAGTTGCCGTGGATGCCCATTTTGTGCTCCAGACCGGCGCAGTAGATCGGGTTGCGCGCGCCCAGCGAGCCGTCGGGCTGCACGTGGTATTTGGGCACCAGAAACAGGCTGATGCCCTTGCTGCCCGCCGGAGCGCCGGGCAAGCGCGCCAGCACCAAGTGCAGGATGTTGGCGGTGAGGTCGTGCTCACCGGCGCTGATGAATATCTTTTGCCCGCTGATCTGGTAGGTGCCATCGGGCAGCGGCTCGGCTTTGGTGCGCAGCATCCCGAGGTCGGTGCCGCAATGCGGTTCGGTCAGGCACATGGTGCCGGTCCACTCGCCGCTCACGAGCTTGGCCAAGTAGGTTTTTTTCTGCTCGGGGGTGCCGTGGGCGTGCAGGCACTCGTAGGCGCCGTGGCTCAGGCCCGGGTACATGGCCCAAGCCTGGTTGGCGCTGTTGAGCATTTCGTAAAAGCACTGGTTGACCACGAACGGCAGCCCTTGGCCACCGTATTCGGGGTCGCAGCTCAGGGCTGGCCAACCGCCGGCCACGTACTGCTCGTAGGCGGCCTTGAAACCGCTGGGCGCGCGCACCTCGTGCGTGGTTTTGTCCAGCGTGCAACCCTCTTGGTCGCCGCTGAGGTTGAGCGGAAACGCCACCTCGGCGGCAAATTTTCCGCCCTCTTCGAGCACCGCATTGAGGGTATCGACATCGGCGTCGGCGTGCGCCGGGCAAGCCTTGAGCGCATCAACGGCGTGCAACACTTCGTGCAACACGAACTGCATGTCGCGCAGCGGCGGGGTGTAAGCGGGCATGGGACAGATCTCCTGATGGAAAAGGACGGTGGAAAGGGAGTCAACAGATGTGGCGCTCGAGCAAGTGCTCAAAGCCTTGCCGAGCCAGGCTCAACCCTTGCGGATTGCGCAAAAAACGGGCGTCGTAGTGCAGCGCCAGGATCAGGCCATGGATCTCGAAAGCGATCTGCTGCGGCTGCGCGCTGGGTTTCAGATGTCCTTCGGCGATGGCCAGCTCGACCGCCCGCCGGATGGCATCCTGCCAGGTTTTGACGGTCTGCACCAGCTCGTCGCGCACCGGGCCAGGGCGATCGTCGAACTCGACCGCGCCGCTGATGTAGACGCAACCCGCATCGATCTCGATCGCCGTTTGGTGCATCCACAAATCGAACAGGGCGCGCAGCCGCGGCAGCCCGCGCGGCTGCTGCAGCGCCGGGTAGAACACGTCGCGCTCAAAGCGCTGGTGGTATTCGCGCACCACCGCAATCTGCAATTCTTCGCGCGAGCCAAAATGGGCAAACACGCCCGACTTGCTCATGCCCATCACCTCGGCGATGGCCCCGATGCTCAAGCCCTCGAGCCCGACCGGCGCCGCCAGCGCCAGCGCCGCATCCAGAATGGCGGCGCGCGTTTGCTGGCCCTTTTGCAACGCCCGCCCGGCACGGGCGCCCACAGCGGCCGCCCTGCGCGAGCGCTGGGCGACTGCGTTTTGGGCTTTAGGGACGGGAGGCATCAAGGGCATGGCAAAAAATACGAACGATCGTGCTATTTTATGCCCAAGCCGCAGCCTGTCAAGGCGCGCAGCGCACCCCATATGCCTAGGGTTTTCCCTAAATTTTCGGCTTTGCTGGCCCGTGGCGGGGCCCATGCTCAATCCACGCAGATGGTGGTGCCGCAGGCGTGCTGGCCCAGCGCCTCGAGCAGCATGGCGTGCGGCACCCGGCCGTCGATGATGTGCACCGCCTTGACGCCGCTCTGGGCGGCCTCGAGCGCGCCGGCGATCTTGGGGATCATGCCGCCGCTGATGGTGCCGTCGGCCATGAGGGCCTCGATCTGCGCCATACTCAGGCGCGCCAGCAGTTGACCCTGGCGGTCGAGCACGCCGGGGATGTTGGTGAGCATGAGCAGCTTGTCGGCCTGCAAGCTGGTGGCCAGCCGCGCCGCCACCACGTCGGCGTTGATGTTGAAGCGCTCGTTGCCGGCGCCATAGCCGATCGGGCTCACCACCGGGATGTAGCCCTGCGCCTGCACGGTGTGCAGCAAAGCCGGATCGACGGCCACGATATCGCCCACCTGCCCGATGTCGTGCCAGCGGCTGGGGTCGGTGGCGTCGGGCAGGCGCAGCGCCTGGGCGCGGATCAGGCCGCCGTCGCGCCCGGTCAGCCCCAGCGCCCGGCCCCCGGCTTGGTTGATCAGGCCGACGATTTCTTGCTGCACTTGGCCGGCCAGCACCCACTCGACCACCTGCATGGTTTCGGCGTCGGTCACGCGCATGCCCTGCACGAAACGGCCCTGCTTGCCTAGGCGCTGCAGCAGGTTTTCAATTTGGGGGCCGCCCCCGTGCACCACCACCGGGCGCATGCCCAGCAGCTGCAGCAGCACCACGTCTTGGGCAAAAGCGAGCTGCAGCGCGGGCTCGGTCATGGCGTTGCCGCCGTACTTGATGACCAGCGTCTGGCCCTGCTGCGCGCGCAAACTGGGCAACAGCTCGGCCAGCACGGCGGCGCGCTCGGCTGGGGTTAGGGTGGGCTGAGTTGGGGTCGGTTGGGGTGGTGGGGTCGCATCCATGCTGCGCATTGTGCCGCAAGCGCATCCCTTTGGCCGTTGCCTAGCCCGTGCTTGGCCGCTGCTTTGAGCTTGCCAAAAGACCACCCGCCGGCCCATAATGAACAGGCAGAGGAACCTTCGGCCCCCAAGCACCACAGACCCGACATGAGCAATCCGCAAGAAATCGAACTCAAGCTGCTGGTGCCGGGCCTGACGGCCGCGGCGGCCCTGCAGTTGCTGCGCCGCGCACCCAGCTTGGCGCGGCGCAAGCTGCGTCAGCAGCAGCTGGTGAACCGCTACTTCGACACCCCCGAGCGCTTGCTGCAGCAGCAGCGCTGCGCCTTGCGCGTGCGCCAGCGCCGCGACGTGCACGCCGGCACGGGCTCCGAGGGCGACACCATCACGGGCGCTTCGGTGTGGGTGCAAACCCTCAAGACGGCGGGCTCATCCAGCGCGGGTTTAAGCCAGCGCGGCGAGTGGGAGTGCCTGGTGGCAACCGACCAGCCCGAGCGCGCCGGGCTGCGCGGCACCGCTTGGGACGCGCTCGACCCCGATGGCGCGCTGTTCGAGCGCCTGCAACCCTGCTTCGAAACCCGCTGCCTGCGCACCACTTGGCTGGTGGCGCGCCGCGACGGCACGCTGCTCGAAGTCTCGCTCGACGCCGGCGAAGTGCTCGCCGACGGGCAGACGCAGCCGCTGCTCGAGCTCGAGCTCGAACTCTTGGCCGGCGCGCCCACGGTCTTGTTCGATCTGGCCGACGAACTGGCCCGGCGCCTGCCCTGCCTGCCCTGCAACCTGAGCAAGGCCGAGCGCGCCGGTCTGCTGGCCAACGGGCAACTGCTGCAGCCGGTGCGCGCGCGCCGCCTAGAGCGCCAGCGCGGCGAGGCCCTGCCGGCGCTGGCCTTGCGCGTGCTGGGCGAGGCGCAGGATCAATTTCTGCGCAACCTCGAGGGCCTGCTGCACAGCGATGCGCCCGAATGGGTGCACCAGGCGCGGGTGGGCTGGCGGCGCTGGCGCAGCCTGCTGCGCCTGCTGCGCCCGTGGGTGGGGCCCGGCCCCGATTTCACCGAGCTGCGCCCTTTGCTCGATGCCTTGGGCGCACAGCGCAACCTCGACGTGGGCTGCAGCGAAACCCTGCCCGCTTGGAGCGGTGCCTGGGCCTGTGCGCAGGCCGGCGCAGCCGGCGGCGAGGCAGCCTTGTCGCCCCCGCCCGATGACGCCACCACCAACGCCTGCGCACAAGCCTTGGCCGAGCTGCAAGCGGCGCGCAGCGCCCAGCGCACGCGCTTGCGCCAGACCCTGCTCGAGCCCGCCACCGGCCAAGCGCTGCTGGCGCTGACGCGCTATTTGTGGCAGGCGGGGCAGCAACCCATGGCGATCGAAAAACGCGCTATCGGCGCAAGGCTCGCAAGCTGGAACCGCCGCCTGCACCGCCTGCTGCAAGGCGAAAAGGCCCAGTTGCTCGACGTGGCCACCCTGCACGAAGCGCGCCTGCTGGCCAAACGGTTGCGCTACGGCAGCGAGGCCATGGCCAGCACCCTTCCGGCCAAGCGACTGCGCCAGAGCCAGCAGTGGGTCAAGGATGCCACCCTGTGGCAAACCCGCATCGGGCAGGCGCGCGACGCCTGGCAGCTGGCCCTGCTGCTGCAGCAACACACCCACGCTCCGCCCGCCTTGCTGGGCTTCATGCAAGGCGTGGCCGCAGCCATGGAGCGCGCCGCGCAGGAAGCCGCCAGCCCGGGCTAAAATCCGCGACCCTGCTGCCCCCCGACAGCCTCTGGATCTACACCACGAACCGCTGCCCGCCATGAGCAAAAAAGTCTATATCAAAACCTTCGGCTGCCAGATGAACGAGTACGACTCGGACAAAATGGGCGCCGTGCTCGCCGCCGCCGAAGGCTACGAGCCCACCAGCGACGTGGAACAGGCCGACCTGATTCTTTTCAACACCTGCTCGGTGCGCGAAAAGGCGCAAGAAAAGGTGTTTTCCGACCTGGGCCGGGTGCGCCACCTGAAGCAAAAGGGCGTGCTCATCGGTGTCGGCGGCTGTGTCGCCAGCCAAGAAGGCGAGGAAATCATCCGCCGCGCGCCCTATGTGGATGTGGTGTTTGGCCCGCAGACCCTGCACCGCCTGCCCGAGCTGCTGCAGGCGCGGGCGGCGCAGCAGCGGCCGCAAGTGGACATCAGCTTTCCCGAGATCGAAAAATTCGACCACCTGCCGCCGGCGCGGGTCGAAGGCGTCAGCGCCTTTGTCAGCGTCATGGAGGGCTGCAGCAAGTACTGCAGCTACTGCGTGGTGCCCTACACCCGCGGCGAGGAGTTCAGCCGCCCGCTCGACGAGGTGCTGCTCGAAGTCGCCACCTTGGCCGAGCAGGGCGTGAAAGAAGTCACGCTGCTGGGGCAAAACGTCAACGCCTACCAAGGCGCCATGGCGCCCAGCGCCGATGTGGCCGACTTTGCCGATTTTGCGCTGCTGCTCGAGTGCGTGCACGAAATCCCCGGCATCGAGCGCATCCGCTACACCACCAGCCACCCCAAAGAGTTCACGCCGCGCCTGATCGAAGCCTACGCGCGCCTGCCCAAGCTGGTGAGCCACCTGCACCTGCCGGTGCAGCACGGCAGCGACCGCATGCTGGCGGCCATGAAGCGCGGCTACAGCGCGCTCGAGTACAAAAGCACGGTGCGCAAACTGCGCGCCGTGCGGCCCGACTTGGCGCTGTCGAGCGACTTCATCGTCGGCTTCCCCGGCGAGACCGAGGCCGATTTCGAGCAGCTGCTCAAGCTGGTGCGCGATGTGGGTTTCGATTCCAGCTTCAGCTTTGTCTTCAGCCCGCGCCCCGGCACCCCGGCAGCCAATCTGCCCGACGACACGCCGCCGGCGCTCAAGCTGCAGCGCCTGCACACACTCCAAGCCCTGCTCGAGCAGCAAGCGCAGGCCATCGCCGAGCGCCTGGTGGGCAGCGTGCAGCGCATTTTGGTCGAAGGCCCATCGCGCAAACACGCGCACGAGCTCACCGGCCGCACCGCGTGCAACCGCAGCGTCAACTTCGACGCCGGCACCCAAGGCACGCGCCTGATCGGGCAGCTGCTGGACGTGCGCATCACCGAGGCGCGGGCGCATTCGCTGCGCGGTGAGCTGTGTTTGACCGAGGCTGTGCTGGCGCATTGAACCCGCCTGCCGTCGGTTTTACGCCCTTGCAGCAACTCATTCAGCCGCTGATTCAGCCGCGCCCTTGCGCAGCGGCAACCGCACCAGCACCACGTGCTCGCAGTCGGTGTGGTAGCGCCTGATCTGCGCCTCGGCATCGAAATGCAGCTGCAGCCGTTCGCGGATATTGCCCAACGCCATGTGGTTGCCCCCGGCGGCAGCCGCTGCCGCCGCCAACGGCCCCGGCGCCAGCGTGTTGCGCACGAACAGGCGCAGCTCGCTGCCGTCTAGGTACACCTCCAACGACACCTCGGCGCCCTCGGGCGCGGGCTCGACGCCGTAGCGCACCGCGTTTTCGAGCAAGGGCTGCAGCAGCAGCGGCGGCACCAGCGCCTGCAGCGGCGCGTGCTCGGTGCGCCACTGCATGCGCAAACGCTGCGCGCCCAAGCGCAGGGTTTCGATCTCGATGTAGGCGCGCGCCAGCGCCAGCTCCTGCCCCAGCGGCACCAGGGTGCGCGCATCCGACAGCAGCGCGCGGTACAAATCGGCCAGATCGTGCAGCACCGCCTCGGCCTGCTGCGGCTGGCGGCGCAGCAGCGCCAGCACGCTGTTGAGGCTGTTGAACAAAAAATGCGGCCGAATGCGCGCCTGCAACGCCGCCAGCCGCGCCTCGGCCAGCGCCGGCGACAGGCGCTGCTGGCGCCAATCGAAATAAAACAACAGCGCCCCGGTCAGCAGCGCGGCCACGCTGGCGCTGTGCGCCGCCGACCCGGCCAGCGCCAGCCCCAGCCCCTGCTCCACCGCCACGTGCCACAGCGCCGCCACGCTCGCCGCCAGCAACAGCACCAGCACCAGCCCGCGCCGGTAGCTGGTTCGTGCCAGCAGCGGCTGCAGCAGATAGAGCAGCAACACGGTCGCCAACAAGGGCGGATCAAAACGCACCGACTGCTGCAGCAGCTGCTCCAGCCACGGCTGGCCGCCGGGCCCACCCAGCACCACAAAAGCCAACCGCAGCGCCTGCGCCAGCAGCAAGATGCGCAGCCACACCCCAAGGTTGCGAAAATCGGGCAGGGTGGCGGGGGGTTTCATGGGCGTCTGGTGCAGGGACACGCTCCATTGTGGCCGATCGCGGCTTGGCTGCAGGCGTTTGGGGCGTGCGCTGTGGCCAGAGCGCACCCTGTCTGGACGCGCGATTAGGAGCCGCACACAGCGCTATCTGCCGGGGCCCTATACTTGCCTCGACCATGAAAATCGCCACCTGGAACGTGAACTCGCTCACCGTGCGCTTGCCGCAGGTGCTGGACTGGCTGGCGGCGCAGGCCAGCGCCGGTGCGCCGGTGGAGGTGCTGGCGCTGCAAGAGCTCAAGCTCAGCGACGACAAGTTTCCCGCCGCCGCTTTCGAGCAGGCCGGCTACCACGCCGTCTGGCACGGCCAAAAAACCTACAACGGCGTGGCCTTGCTGGCGCGCTCGCCTTTCAACGCGGTGCAGCGCAACCTCCCCGGCTTTGAGGATGAGCAAGCGCGGCTGATCGCCGCCACCCTTGGCGCCGATGACACGCAAGGCAGCGAAGGGGGCGCCAGCGCGCCCGCGCTGCGCGTGGTCGGCGCCTATTTTCCCAACGGGCAGGCGCTGGGCAGCGACAAGTTTGCCTACAAGCTGCGCTGGCTCGAGGCGCTGCGCGCTTGGCTGGCCGACGAAATGCGGCGCCACCCACGGCTGCTGCTGCTGGGCGACTTCAACATCACCTTTGACGACGCCGACGTCTGGGACCCGGAGGGCCTGCGCGAAAGCATCCACTGCAGCAGCGTGGAGCGCGCGCAGTTGCAGGCCTTGCTGGCGCTGGGCTTGCACGACGCGCACCGCCTGTTTGCGCAGCCGCCCAAGAGCTATACGTGGTGGGACTACCGCCAGCTCGGCTTTCAAAAAAACCGCGGCCTGCGCATCGACCACATTTTGCTCAGCGATGCGCTGCGCCCGCTGGCCACGGCCTGCCAGATCGACCGCAGCCCGCGCAAAAACCCACAACCCAGCGACCACGCGCCGCTGTGGGTGCAGTTGCAAGGGCTTTGATCCGGGGGGCTGGCTCCCTGCTAGCCCAGACCGAGCTCGTGCAGCTTGCGCGTCAGGGTGTTGCGCCCGATGCCCAGCTGCTGCGCCGCTTCGATGCGCCGGCCTTGGGTGTGCGCCAGCGCGGCCTCGAGCAAACGCGCCTCGAAACGGTGCAGCAGCTCGTCCCACACCCCGTCGTGGCCGGCCGCCAGCAGGGCTTGCGCCTGGGCATAGAGGCCCACCTCCCACGCCGCGCCGTCGGCGCAGGCCGATGGTGCGCTGCTCTGGGATGCGCTTCCCGGCGGCGCACTTCCCGGCGATGCGCTGTCCTGTGGCGCGCCGACCCAGCCCGTGCCGCTGGCGGCGAGCGCTGCACCCACCCCACCTGCTGAGCCCGCCCCATCCGCCGCACCGGCCGCACCAACCCCATCCCCTACCCCAGCCGCGCCAGCCCCCGCTCCCACTGCAGCCGAAGCCGCAGCCGAAGCACCCGCTCCAGAAGCCGCCAAGGCCTGCAGCACCTCGGGCGGCAAGTCTTTGCGCTCCACCACTTGGGCCGGCGCCATGACGGTGAGCCAATGGCAGATGTTCTCCAACTGGCGCACATTGCCCGGAAAATCAAAGGCGGCCAAGGCGTTCAGCGCTGGGGTGCTGATGCGCTTGGGATCGACCCCGAGCTGCTTGGCGCTTTGCTGCAAGAAAAAACGCGTCAGCAGCGGCACGTCTTCGCGCCGTTCGCGCAGCGGCGGCAGGCGCAGGCGGATGACGTTGAGGCGGTGCAGCAAGTCTTCGCGAAAGGCGCCTTCGCGCACCCGCTGCTCGAGGTTTTGGTGCGTGGCGGCGATCACCCGCACCTGCGACTTGACGGCGCTGTGGCCGCCGACGCGGTAGAACTGCCCGTCGGAGAGCACGCGCAGCAGCCGCGTTTGCAGCTCAAAAGGCATGTCGCCGATTTCGTCGAGGAACAAGGTGCCGCCCTCGGCCTGCTCGAAGCGGCCGCGGCGCATGGTCTGGGCGCCGGTGAAGGCACCGCGTTCGTGGCCAAAGAGCTCGCTCTCGAGCAGGTCTTTGGGGATGGCGGCGGTGTTGATGGCCACGAACGGCCCGCGCGCGCGCGCCGAGTGCTTGTGCAGCGCCCGCGCCACCAGCTCTTTGCCGGTGCCCGATTCGCCCGTGATCATCACCGTGACTAGGCTTTGGCTCAGGCGCCCGATGGCGCGAAACACGTCTTGCATCGCGCTGGCTTGGCCCAGCATCTCGGGCGCGCCGGCCGCGCCCTCATCGGCCACCTGCTCGCGCTGGCTCTCTTGCATGGCGCGCCGGATCAGCTCGACCGCCGCCGTCAGGTCAAAGGGCTTGGGCAGGTATTCGAAGGCCCCGCCCTGGAACGAGGCCACGGCGCTGTCGAGGTCGGAATAGGCGGTCATGATGATCACCGGCAGACCCGGCAGGTGCTGCTTGACCTGTTGCAACAGCTCCAGCCCGCAGCCGCCCGGCATGCGGATGTCGCTCACCAGTACCTGCGGGCCGGCGTCGTCGCCCGCCACCAGCGCCTCCATCACCTCGCGCGGCTGGCTGAAGCTGCGCGTGGGCAGGCCCTCGCGCTGCAGCGCTTTTTCGAGCACGAAGCGGATCGATTGGTCGTCATCGACGATCCAGATGGGTTTCATGCCTGCGTTCCTTTCGTCGTTTGGGTGCCCCCCTGCAGCCAGCCCGGTTGCGGCCTCGGTTGCGGCCTGAACCGGCAGCCGGCACGCGCTCAAGGCAGGGGGATGAGCAGCTTGAAATCGGTCCGGCCCGGCGCGCTGTCGCACTCGATCAAACCGTGGTGTTGCTGCACGATGGTCTGCGCCAACGTCAGCCCCAAGCCGCAACCGCCTTCGCGCCCCGACACCAGGGGGTAGAAGATGCGGTCTTTGATCGCTTCGGGCACGCCGGGCCCGTTGTCGATCACATGCAATTCCAATGCCAGGCGGTAGCGCTGGCGCCCAAACGTGACCTGGCGCAGCACCCGGCTGCGCAGCACGATCTCGGCGTCGCCGGCGGCGATGCGTGCGCGCAGCGCTTGGGCGGCGTTTTGCGCCAGGTTGAGCACGGCCTGGATGAGCTGTTCGCGGTCGCCGCGAAACTCGGGGATCGAAGGATCGTAATCGCGCTGCACGCGCAAGGCGCGCGGAAACTCGGCCAGCACCAGCGCGCGCACGCGTTCGCAGACCTCGTGGATGTTGACATCGTCCACCACCCGGGCACGCCGGTGCGGCGCCAGCAAGCGATCGACCAAGGCCTGCAGCCGGTCGGCTTCGTGGATGATGACTTGGGCGTATTCGGCCAATTCGCGCGCATCGGGTTCGAGCTGCAGCAACTGCGCCGCGCCGCGGATGCCCCCCAGGGGGTTTTTGATCTCGTGCGCGAGGTTGCGAATCAGCTCTTTGTTGGCGTGCGCCTGCTCGAGCAGGCGCTGCTCGCGCTCTTGGCGCGTTTGCTGCTCCAGCGGCAGCAGCTCCACCACCAACTCGCCCCCGTGCTCGGTTTTGGCCAGCACCACATGCACCGGCAGCGGCTCGTTGTTGAGCCGCACCAGCCACGCGTCGTAGCGGATGACGGCGTATTCGTGGCTGTTGGCGCCTGAAACGGCATTTTGCAGCAGGTTTGGCTCGGTAAACCAGTCGGCCAGGGGCAAGCCTGCCAGCGTGCGCCGCGACAGACCCACCGCGTCTTCGAGCGCGTTGTTGGCGTAGCGGATGGCGCCGCCGGCATCGACCACCGCCACCAGGGTGGCGAGCCGATCCAGGGCTTGGTAATGGGGCCCGCCGGCGACGGCGGGCACAGTACGTGGCCGCGTGGTGGCCTTCATGCGCCGGACCTAACGGGCAGGGCCAGACGCAGAGGGCGCTGCGGGCAGAGGAATAAACTGCCCAGCCGCTGGCCCAGCCACCGCCCGCGCCGCAGTTCCAGTACCGACCACGCTGGCCGAGGGGCCCGCCGCAGCGCCACCCTGAGCAGCAGCAGCGGTCGTTTGCACCGACGGCAAGCGGCCGATTTCGCGCTCGATCGCCGTCACGTCGCCTTGGGCGCGCTCGAGCCGGCGCCGCAGCTCCTCGGTGCGCTGCGCCAGCCGGGCTTCGTCGCCGCGCTCGCTGGGCAGCGGCTGCGGTCGACCTTGGTTGAATTCGGCTTGCAGTTCACGCACGCGCTCTTGCGCACGGCGCAGTTCGGTTTCCAAGATCAGGCGCGCATCGCGGTCCCGAGCTTGTTGCTCGGAGCGATCCACGCGCTGGCTCGGGGGGCGCGGCTCGGTGCTGGCTGGAGCGCGCGGAGCGGAATTGGAGGCAACGGGGCTGCTGGCAGCCGCACCCGCCGCCTGATTCGCTGCCGGACGGCGGCCCTCGACGATGCTCAGGTTGCCACCTTGAAGCAAGCGGCAGCCGCGGGCTTCCGGCCGCTCGCCGGGCTGGTTGGTGTACTCGTTGCCGCAGCGCCAGATCTGCCCCTGCGCCAGCGCCGGGGGCGCCACCAGAATGGCAGCGGCGGCCGCAGCAGCCGCCCCAGCCAGCAGCCGCAGCCTGCGCGCACCCACTGTTTTCAAGGCCTTGCTCATCATCCGGCCATGATAGCAGCAGGCGGCGCGCCCCGCCTTTAGTTGCTGAAGTACAGATCGAACTCGGTCGGCGTGACTTCGACCCGGGCGCGCGTGACTTCGCCCATTTTGAGCTCGATGTAGGCGTCGAGCATGGCGTCGCTGAACACACCGCCTTTGGTCAGGAAGGCGCGGTCTTTGTCCAGGTAGTCCAGCGCTTGATCGAGGCTGTGGCAGACCGTGGGCACCAGCTTGTCCTCTTCGGGCGGCAGGTGGTAGAGGTCTTTGGTCGCGGCTTCGCCGGGGTGGATTTTGTTCTCGACGCCGTCGAGCCCGGCCATCAGCAGCGCGGCAAAACCGAGGTAGGGGTTCATCAGCGGATCGGGGAAGCGCGCTTCCACACGGCGCCCTTTGGGGTTGGCCACGTAGGGGATGCGGATCGAGGCCGAGCGGTTTTTGGCCGAGTACGCCAGCTTCACCGGGGCCTCGAAGTGCGGCACCAGGCGCTTGTAGCTGTTGGTGCCGGGGTTGGTGATGGCGTTGAGGGCGCGCGCGTGCTTGATGATGCCGCCGATGTAGTAGAGCGCAAAATCGCTCAGGCCGGCGTAGCCGTCGCCGGCAAACAGGTTTTTGCCGTCTTTCCAGACCGACTGGTGCACGTGCATGCCGCTGCCGTTGTCGCCGTGGTAGGGCTTGGGCATGAAGGTCGCCGTTTTGCCGTAGCTGTTGGCCACGTTCCAGACCACGTATTTCAGGTTTTGCGTCCAGTCGGCGCGCTCGACCAAGGTGCTGAACTTGGTGCCGATCTCGCACTGGCCAGCACCGGCCACTTCGTGGTGAAAGACCTCGACCGGGATGCCCAGGCTCTCGAGGATCAGCACCATCTCGGCGCGCATGTCGTGCGTGCTATCGACTGGTGGCACCGGAAAGTAGCCGCCCTTGGTGCGCGGGCGGTGGCCGCGGTTGCCGCCTTCGAGCTTGGTGCCGGTGTTCCAAGGCGCTTCGTATTCTTCGATTTCGTAGAAGCTGCGGCCGGGCTCGGTGCTCCAGCGCACGTTGTCGAACAGGAAAAACTCGGGCTCAGGGCCGAAGTAGGCGGTGTCGCCCAAGCCCGAGGCCTTAAGGTAGGATTCGGCGCGGCGGGCGATCGAGCGCGGGTCGCGGTCGTAGGCCTTGCCGTCGCTGGGCTCGACCACATCGCACTGGATGAAGACCGTGGTTTCTTCAAAAAACGGGTCGATCTGGGCCGTGTTCGGGTCCGGCATCAGCAGCATGTCCGAGGCCTCGATGCCCTTCCAGCCAGCGATCGACGAGCCGTCGAAGGCGTGGCCCGAGCTGAACTTGTCTTCGTCGAAGTGCGAAATCGGCACGGTGACGTGCTGCTCTTTGCCACGGGTGTCGGTGAAGCGAAAGTCAACGAACTTGACTTCGTTTTCTTGCACCATGCTCATCACGTCGGCGACGCTTTTGCTCATTTGGGATACTCCGGTTGCGTTGAAAAAAGGGGGGCCAGAAATCTGTGCACAGTTTATAGCAGCAACTGTGCCAACTTGGTGACTGCCCAGCGGCCGGTGCGGCGCTTTGCGGCGGACAAGCCATCGCGCGCACAAGCCGCCCTTGCGCACTTTTTTGGTGCGCACGCGCACCACCGTGGGGCGCACGCGCTCCAGCGGCCCTAGCGCACCACTTCGGGGCCTAGGTGGGCGGCAGCGGCACGCAAGCCGGCCAGCAAATCGGCGTAGGCGGCCTGCACGGCCTGCAACGGCCCCTTGACCCCGAGCTCGAGGTGGCGGCCGTATTCGGGATGGTCCACGCTGGGCAGACTGAACACCTTGCACTGCGGGTGCGTGGCCTCGATCTGCCGCATCAGCGGCGTCAGCTGGGCCTCGATGCCCTGGTACACGATCACCGAGCGCTCGCCCTGCGCGCCGCGCTGAAAATGGGCCGCGTAGTGCTGCTCGAGCAGCCACTCGATCATCGGCCAAGCCATGACGGGAAAGCCGGGTACGGCGTGCAAGGTGGCACCACTGGGGCTGGTGCAGCTGAAACCCGGAATCTGGTTGTAGGGGTTGGGGATGATGCGCGCGCCCTGCGGAAATTCGCCCATTTGCAGGCGCTGCAGGTGCTCGGGGTGCTCGGGCTCAAAGGCGTGACCCTTGAGTGCCGCCAACTGGCGCGAGCGCGCCTCGATCAGCTCGCGCGCCTGCGGGTGCAACTGCAGCCCCACCCCGAGCGCGCTGGCCGCCGCTTGGCGGGTGTGGTCATCGGGTGTGGCGCCGATGCCGCCGCAAGCAAATACCACGTCGCGGCCCGCCAATGCCTCGCGCAAGGTGTGGGTCAGGGCGGATCGGTCGTCGGGTGCAAAGCGCACCCAAGCCAAAGCCAGACCGCACGCGGCCAGCAGCTCGATCACCCGCGGCATGTGCTTGTCGGCGCGCTTGCCCGACAAAATCTCATCGCCGACGACGAGCAAACCAAAACGCGGAACCGGGCTCATGGGCGCTGTGGCGGCAAGCCCGGGGCCGCGGCGTCGGGCGGGTTGAATGGCAGGGCGGCGGGCTGGGCAGCTTCTGGCTCGGGCTCGACCGTGGCGGCGTGGGCCAGTTGCAGATCGGGCTGCAAGGCGGCACTGGTAATGGTTTCAGCGCGCAGCGCTTGCAGCGCCGCCAGCAAGTAGTGCACAAACCACAGCGCGGCCAGCGCAAACACCCACGTGTACACCCACACCGCCACCGGCACCAGCAGCGGGGCCATGGCGATGAACATGGCGCCCGAGGCCCACAGCAAACCGGGGGCCGCACTCAGCAGGCCACTGAACACGCCCATGAGCAGCAGCACGGTGCGGTGGCGGCGCAGCAGCTCGTGCCGTTCGGCGCGGCTGGCGTGCTCGGCCAGCGCGTCGAAGGCCAGCACGCGGTAGCTCAGCCAGCCCAAGATCAGGGGCGGCAGCACCAGCACCAGCGGGGGCACCAGCCACAGCGGCAGCGACACCAGCAACGCCAGCAGCGCCAGCACGGTGTGCCCCAGCGACCAGCCCAAACTGCCCAGCCACGAGCCGCCCCGGTGCCGCTCTAGGGTGGCAAAGCGGCGCCGCGCCACCAGCTCGACCGCCACCGGCGTGAGCACCACGGCCACCAGCAGCAAGGTGGCGAGCACGATCAGCGGCGTGGCCAGCAGCAGCACGATCAGCGGCGCCAGCACGGCTTGCAGAAAACCCAGCCCGACCGACTCCAGCCACTGCAGGGCAAACACCACCAGCGCCCACTGCTCGAGCCAGAGCTGCACCGAAGCGATGGCTCCATCCCAAAAAAAATAGGCCAGCGCAAAGGCCGCCAGCACCATCAGCAGCAGCGGGATGAGAGACCAAGCGATGACGCGCGGGTGCAGGCTATAGGCCAGCGCGCGCCAGAAGGAGTCGAGGGCCAAGCGCATAGGGAACCATTGTGTATCAGATAGCGTCGGGGTGCACGTGCGCCGCCGCCACAAGGGGGGTGGATTGACGGGCCTGCAAGGACTGCACCTGCTCCGGCGTCAACCAGCGCCACTCGCCGGCTTTAAGGTCGTCGGGCAGGGTCACGGGGCCGATGCGGCTGCGGTGCAGGGCCTCGACCCGGTTGCCCACGGCCGCCAGCATGCGCTTGACCTGGTGGTACTTTCCCTCGGTGAGCGTCAGGCGCAGGTGGTGCGCGTCCACCGCCTCGCAGGCCGCGGCCCGCACCGGCTTCGGGTCGTCGTCGAGCACCACGCCTTGCAGCAGGCGCTCGATCTGGTCCGCCTGCAGCGGGTGTTTGCAAGTCAACTCGTACACCTTGGGCACGTGGTGGCGCGGGGAGGCCATGCGGTGGATGAAGGCGCCATCGTCGCTGAGCAAGAGCAGGCCGGTGGTGTCTTGATCGAGCCGGCCCACCGCCTGCACGCCGCTGGCCGCGCCCCCCGGGCGCTGGCGCAGGGGGCTGGGCAGCAGGCTATAAACGCTGGGCCACGCGCCCGGTTTTTGCGAGCATTCGTAGCCGGCGGGCTTGTGCAACATCAGATACGCCAGACGCTGGTGCGTCCAGCGCTGGCCTTGCACCCAAAACACCAGCCCCTCGGGCTCGCACTCCAGCCACGGGTCGCGGCAGATCTGGGCGGGCTCGCCCAGCGCCACCCAACCTTGCTCGACCAGTCCGCTGCACACGCGCCGCGTGCCAAAGCCTTGGCTATACAAAATTTCTTGCAGTTGCATGGGGGCGAGCATAGCGGGCTTTGACCGGCGCCAATGCCACAGCTGTGCTCTGTGGGGCCGATTTTTCCGTTTTGCGCCGTCTGCCCTGATAGCCCTTCGACGACAATAGGTGGACTGAGCGCAAGCCAGCGCCTTATCCCTCCCCCTCCATGCTCGACCGCCTCAAAAAGCTCATGCCCGAGCGCGAACGCCTGCAGCAAAACCGCTGGCTGCGCTGGCTAAGGCCTTGGTTGGGGCACCCACGGCTGTGGCACCTGAGCCGCAAGGGTGTGGCGCTGGGCATGGCGATCGGGGTTTTTTTTGGGCTTTTGATCCCGGTGGCGCAAATTCCGGCCTCGGCGGTGGTCTCGGTGCTGCTGCGCGCGCACCTGCCTGCGGCGGCGGCCAGCACGCTGGTGACCAACCCCGTCACCTTTGCCCCGGTGTACTACGCCGCGTATGAACTGGGCCGGGTGATCCTGCAAGAGAGCGCCGCCACCGAAGAGGAGTTGGCCCGCATCGTCGAGCGCAAAGCCGAGGACCACGTGCAGGCCGGCGAGCTGACCCTGACACAGCAGATCCAACAAGGCTGGAGCAGATTGGGCGAAATAGGCAGACCGCTGATCTTGGGGCTGTCGATCTTGGCCGTTACCCTCGGTTTGACGGTGTATTTTGGGGTCAGCGCCATCTGGACGCTGCGGGTGCGCCTAGCGCGCCGGCAGCGCTTGCGCAAAATGCGCAACCCCGATTGACTCGGCCGCCGGCGGGTTCCTCCTTCAGCAGGCAGCGGCTTGCTTCCAGGCCTGTTGCGCCGCCGCCTCGTCGCCGCGCTGCTCGGCCAGTTGCGCCAGCGCACACCAAGCGCGGCGGCGCAATCCGGCATCTTGCAGGCTGCGGCTGGCTTGTTGCAGCATCTGGCCCGCCTTGCCCCAGAGCTGGCGCTGCAGCAAGGCCAGGCCGCAGAGGTACTGCAGCCCGGCGTCGGCTGGGCGGGCGGCCTGCACCGCATCCAGCTGCGCCAACCAGCGCGCATCGAGCGCGGGCAGCCAGTCTTGCAACACCCGGATGCTGCGCTGCTGCGCCAAGCCCTCGAGTTGCGGGTAGGCCGCCAGCAGGGTTTGCAGGGCCTCGTCGCGCCAGCGATAGGCCTCGGGCAGGGGCACAGCCGCAGCAACGCCGGCAACCCCATCGCTTCCCTCAGACCCCTGGGGCCACAGACGCAACCCCTGCTGCAAAAACTCCAGCGCCAGCCCGGCATCGGCGCGCTCCCGGGCGTCCAGTCCTTTCCAGACGCGCAGCAACTGCTCGGCGTCGTGGGTTTGCTGCAAGGCCTCGCTCACCAGCGTGTGCAGCAAGCGCGCGGCGATGGCGCTGGAAAAAGCCTTGTGTTTTTTGAGCTGGCGCACCATCTCGATCGCGCCCACGCTGTCGCGCTCGAGCTGCGCCAGCTTGAGGCGCAGCCGCAGCGCCTGGATGCGCCGCGCCGCGCCTTGGGGCAATTGCTGCCACCAGTGGCGCGCTTGCACCGCGTCGCGGGCCTCGATCGCCCAGGCGCTGGCGCGCAGCAGGGCGGCCTCGCGCGCCGCCGCCGCATCGGGTCCAGCGCCGGCCAGCGCGGCTTCGATGGTGGCGTCGCGCCGCCCGGTGTTGCCCAAGCTGTGGGCGCTCTCGGCCAGCAGCAGGCGGGCCAGCAGCAGCCAGCGACCCTGGTGCGCGAGTGTGCCTTCGGGCAAGCGCTCGAGCACCTGCAGCGCCTGCTCGGCGCTGGTTTGGGCGCGCACAAACCGCCCCGCCCAGTGCTGGACCAAGGCCTCGAGCAGCCCGACATAGACCGCCTTTTCTTGCTGGCGCTGGCGCCAGCGCTGGGCCCGCTGCGGCAAGGCGCGCAGCAGGGCAATGCCGCGCAGCGCCAGATGCAGCAGCACGAAACCCAGCAGCAAGCCGATCAGCACCAGGTTGAGCGACAAATCGACGCGCCACGGCGGCCAGAAAACGCTCACGATCGCCTGGTTGTCACCCAGCAGCAAGGCTGCCACCACCGCCACGGCGGCCAGCAGCAAAAACCAGAGCACGTTTTTCATGTCGGTACCGGGCCCCCGTGGTCAGCGGCCGCCCGCGGCGATCTGCAGCGCCGCCAGCGTGGCGTCGGGCCGGGGCAGATCGGGCTGTTGCATGTCGGCTTGCAGTTGCGCCAGTTGTTCGAGCGCGCGTTGGGTCTCGGGGGCGTCGGGGTTGAAGTAGCGCTGCATCAGCGCCTGCACCGCTTGCACGTCGGCCCGGGCGGCGTCGAACTGGCGCGTCAACACGCCCAAGCGCGCGCTGAGCAATTTGATGCGGATGTTCTCACGCAAAAAATAGGCCTGCTCGGGCGCCAACAGGGCCGCCTCGGGCTCGTCGATGCGGCTGATGCGGATCAGGTCGGCGCTGCTATGGCGCAGTTGCTGCCACAGCGCTGCGCCCACGCCGCTGCCCGTCTGCCCCACCCAGCCCCAGGCGCGGGCCCAAATCGAGGCCTCTTCGGGAACTGCTGGGGTCGGATCGGCGGCAACCGGGGCCGGTTCATTGGCCGCTGGGGCCGCCGCGTTGGCCGCCACAACCGCTGCCTCGGCAGGGGCCTGGGCCGCTGGAGCGGCCAGCAGCAGCGTTGCAGGGCCCGGGGCAAGCGCTGCAGCCGGCAAGGGCTGATTGAGCAGCGGCCACTGATCGACTCGGCGCGCCAGCGCGTCCAGCCGCTGCGCCAGCGCGGGGGCATCGGCCCATTGGGCGGCTTGCAGGCGCTCGATGTCGGCGGCGATCGCGCGCTGCACCGGATTGAGGCGCGGCTGCGCTGCGCGGGCGATGCGCTGCTCGGCTCCGCGCAAGGCCGAAATAAGCGGCTGCACGCTGCCCGTGAGTTGGCTTTGCTGCTGGGCAAAGCGCACGCTGGACTCGAGATCGTGCACCAGCGAGTCGTCGCGCGTGCGCGCCACGGCGAGCATGAGCTCCTCGAGCTGGCTGCGCTGCAACGCCACTTCGGACAAGCGCAACTCGGCCAAGCCCAAGCGCGCTGCCAGGTCTTTGGACTGTGCCTCGGCCGCAGCAGCCAGCTCGCGTGCCGCCACCGCCTCGGCCAAGCTGTCGGCGGCGCGGCGCGCCATCTCCTGCTCGCTGCGCTCCACCCGTTGCACCAGCGTGTAGGTCCAGGCCAATGCCACCAGCGCCAACACCAAAGCCAAGCCCAGCAGCCACGTCGGGGACGAAAACCCACTGGCTCGCTCTGGGCGCGAAGCGGCGGCGGCGGCTAGCGGGGTCGCGCTGGTGCCCTCGCCGCTGCTTGGGCCGCTGAGGCTGCTCGCGCTGTACGCCCGCGCCGGCTCTGGCGACGGCGCGGGGGCCGCAGCAGCAGGAGGGGCCGCGGGCCGATCGGGGCTGGGTGGTTCGGTCATGGGGCAGGCAATTCGGACAAGGCGCGCAACAAATCGTCGATTGTCGGGCGGTGAGCCATTATTTCGCCAAAACCCAGTCGTTTGGCTGACGCCGCGATGCGCGGATGCGACACCAGCGCCACCGATTGCGCCCACGGTCCATCGGGCAGCAGTTGCTGCAGATGCTGTATCGCCTCGGAGCTGCTGAGCAACCACACCGCCCCGTTGCGCACCCATTCGCGCACCCGTTCGGCGGTACCCGCATCCCACTGCGGCGCGCGGCGGCTGTAGGCCACGCAGCTGTGCACCTGCCCGCCGTGCGCCCGGCATTGCTGCTCCAGCCAGTCGCGGCCCAAACGGCCATCGGCCGACTGACCGCGCACCACCCACAAGCGGTGGCCAGGGTGCAATTGGGGCTGCACCACGGCCCACAGGGCTTCGGAGTCGAACTGCGCCGAATTCGCCGGCGGCTGGTCGATCTGCTCGGGCGCGATTCCGGCCGCTTGCAACGCGGCCGCCGTGCCCGGGCCCGGCGCCCAGCAACGCGCGGTGATCGGTGGCCCATCGGGGCTGCAAAAGTGCCGCACTGCTTGGGTGCTGACGAACATCAGGGCATCGCAGCCCGCCGCCTGCAGGTGCGCTTGGTGGCGGGCCTGCGGGTCGAGCGCGGAGGAGATTTCAATCAGCGCCAGCGCCTCAGCCGGCCAACCGGCGGCTTGCACGGCTTGCACCCAGGCGGTGGCCTCGGGCGCCGGCCGCGTCACGAGCAACATGCGGCGGTGGGAGTGGCCACTCGCAAGGCGGGTCGCAGGGCTATCTTGAGGCATGAAAGAAGTCTGGCCTGGCGTGACGGGGGGTTTGCCGCGTTTGTGGGGCGAGGAAGGTGTCGATTTCGGCTTCGGGGGCGCTCAAGCGCCGCTGGCGCGGGCCTGGGCGGCCACACCCAACGCCCCCACCGCCCGCGCTCCGGCACGCAGCAGCTGCTGCGCCACCTGCACCCCGAGCGCGTCTGCCGCCTCCAGGCTATCGACCCAAGCGCTGGCACTGGCGCGCAGCAGCGGCGGCTGCCCAGCAGCAGCACCTTCGGGTTCGCCCCAGGCGGCCTGCAAATGCAGCGTGCCCCCGGCTGGCAGGTGCTCCTGCGCGGGCGCTTGCGCCCAAGTGGCGTAGGCCGCCAGCGGCATGGAGCAGCTACCGCCCAAGGTGCGCGAGACGGCGCGCTCGGCCGTCGCCACCGCCCAAGTGGGCGCGTGGGCCAGCGGCTGCAGCGCCTGCAGCAGCTCGGGGCGGCTGCACAGCACCTCGATGCCCAGCGCGCCCTGCCCGGCGGCGGGCAGCATCTGCTCGGGCTCGAAGCGCTGCCGGATGCGTGCCTCCAGCCCCAGCCGCACGAGGCCCGCCGCCGCCAGCACGATGGCATGGTACTGGCCGGCGTCGAGCTTGCGCAGCCGCGTATCGAGGTTGCCGCGCAAGGGCTCGATGCGCACGTCGTCGCGGCCCAGATCGCGCAACAGGGCGCGCAGCAGCACCACCCGGCGCAGGCTCGAGGTGCCCACCACGGCACCACGGGGCAATTCGGCCAAGCTGGCGCAGTGCGGCGAGACCCAGGCATCGCGCGCGTCCTCGCGCGGCAGCACCGCCGCCAGCTCGAAGCCGGGTGGCAGCTCCATGGGCACGTCTTTGAGCGAATGCACCGCCAAGTCGGCACGGCCCTGCTCCAGCGCCAGCTCCAGCTCTTTGACGAACAGGCCCTTGCCGCCGACCTTGCTCAAGGAGCGGTCCAAGATCTGGTCGCCCAGCGTCGTCATGCCCAGCAGCTCGACCACGTGCCCGCGCTGGCGCAGCAGGGCGCGCACGTGTTCGGCCTGCCACAGCGCTAGGCGGCTTTCGCGGGTGGCGATGGTAAGTGAGCGGGAGGCGACAAGGGTCATAGGGCGGGCACAAGCGAAAAATGGGGCCAAATACGGGTCGGGGCCGCAGCGCAGGCACCACGCCCGACCGTAGGACTTGGGACCTACGCCTGCAATTATCCGCTGCCGGCACCAGGCTTGGCGGGCTTGTCGGCCCCAGCCTGCGGGCGCGAGCCATTGAGCAGCTCGCGCACCAGCGGCAACTGGCGCCTGGATACTGCCAGCGCCTCGGGCACCGCATCGAGGCGCAACCACCAGCCCTCGGGCTCGTCGTGGCCGCTGTGCGCACCGGCTTTTTCGAGCGTGCGCACGCGGTGCCGCGCCACCAGCGCGTTGCGGTGGATGCGCAGCCAGCGCCCCGGGTGAGCCTGGTCCAGTTCGTTCAGCGCGCCCTCGTAGAGGTAACTCTGGGCGGCGGTGCGCACCGTCAGGTACTTGCACTCGGCCTTGATGTACAGGATATCGGCCAGCGGCACACGCACGAGGCTGCCGCGGTCGTGGATCGTGAGCGCCTCGGGCAGCGGGGCGGGCGCCGGCGCGGGGGGCGGGGAGCCGCCCGCCACGGCAGCTGCGGCAGCCGCCACATCAGCCACGGCCACTCCAGCCGCCGCCTGCCCAGCCGCCTGCCGCCAGCGCGCCGCTTTGACCAGCGCCTGCTGCAGGCGCTCGCGCCGCACCGGTTTCGTCAGGTAATCGATGGCCTGCAGCTCGAAGGCCGCCAGCGCGTGCGCGGTGTGCGCAGTCACGAACACCAGCGCCGGCGGCGCCGGCCAGTCGCTGGGCCAATGGCGCAAGCGCTCGGCCAGTTGCAGCCCGTTGAGGCCTGGCATTTGGATGTCGAGCAGCAGCACATCCCAAGCGGCGTGCTGCAAGCGCTCCATGGCCTGCACCGCGTTGGCGGCCTCGCCCACCTCCAGCGGCGCGCCCGCCTCGGCCAAGCTCAGCTCATCGAGCAGCGCCCGCAGCCGCGCCCGCGCCAGCGCCTCGTCATCCACCAGCAACACCCGCAACACCACGGCAGCCCTTTCTCCGCACACGTACAGCCCGTACACCCTGCTCAGCCCACTCGGCTTGCTCAGCCTGCTCAGCCCAGCCGGGCCACGTAAAATTCGGGCTGGCGTTTACAGCCGCATCCATTTTCGCCAATTTTGCCCTGCCCGCGCCCTGTTGCCCGCTCGCCTTGCACGCCCTGAGCTTCCGCACCCTGCCCCCACCCTGCCCCACACCCGCACCATGACTGCCAGCCAACTCGACTCCAAAACCCAGGCCTGGTCGGCCCTGTTCAGCGAACCCGTGAGCGCGCTGGTGCAGCGCTACACCGCCAGCGTGGGATTTGACCAGCGCCTGTGGCGCGCCGACATCCGCGCCAGCCTAGCGCACGCCGAGATGCTGGCGGCGCAAGGCATCATCAGCGCCGCCGACTGGGCCGCCATCGAGCGCGGCATGGCCGGCATCGCGGCCGAGATTGAAGCTGGGCGCTTCGAGTGGAAGCTCGAGCTCGAAGACGTACACCTGAACATCGAAGCGCGCCTGACGCAGCTCGTGGGCGACGCCGGCAAGCGCCTGCACACCGGGCGCAGCCGCAACGACCAAGTGGCCACCGACGTGCGCCTGTGGCTGCGCGACGAGATCGACGGCCTGCAGGCGCTGCTGCAACAACTGCAGCGCGCCTTGGTCGAGGTGGCCGAGCAGCACGTGGACGTGATCATGCCCGGCTTTACCCACCTGCAAGTGGCGCAGCCGGTGAGTTTTGCGCACCATCTGCTGGCTTATGTCGAGATGTTTGCGCGCGACGCCGAGCGCTTGGCCGACGTGCGCCGGCGCACCAACCGGCTGCCGCTGGGCAGCGCGGCGCTGGCCGGCACCCGCTACCCGCTGGACCGCGAGCGCGTGGCGCGCACGCTGGGCATGGTCGATGAGCACGGCCAGCCGCAGTTGTGCCTCAACAGCCTCGACGCCGTGAGCGACCGCGACTTTGCGCTCGAGTTCTGCGCCGCCGCCAGCCTGTGCATGGTGCACCTGAGCCGCCTGAGCGAAGAGCTGATCATCTGGATGAGCCAAAACTTTGGCTTTGTGGCGCTGGCCGACCGCTACACCACCGGCAGTTCGATCATGCCGCAAAAGAAAAACCCCGACGTACCCGAACTTGCGCGCGGCAAGACCGGGCGCGTGATCGGCCACCTGATGGGCCTGCTGGTACTCATGAAAGCCCAGCCGCTGGCCTACAACAAAGACAACCAGGAAGACAAAGAGCCGCTGTTCGACACCGTGGACACGCTGCGCGATACGCTGCGCATTTTTGCCGAGATGATCGGTGGCACGCCCGATGCGGCCACCGGCCTCAAGCAAGGGGGCTTGCGCGTCAACGCCGCTGCCATGGAGCAGGCGGCGCAAAAAGGCTACGCCACCGCCACCGACCTGGCCGACTACCTGGTGCAAAAGGGGCTGCCGTTTCGCGACGCGCACGAGTGCGTGGCGCACGCCGTCAAGGCCGCCAGCAGCCACGCCTGCGGCTTGGCCGAGCTGCCGCTGGCGGTGCTGCAAGGCTTTCACCCGCTGATCGAGGCCGATGTCTATGACTGCCTGAGCCTGCGCGGCTCGCTCGAGGCGCGCTCGACCGTGGGCGGCACGGCGCCGGCCCAAGTGCGGCTGCAGCTGGCGTGCCAGCGCGCGCGGCTCGGGTTGGATGCACCGGCCACCACACCCACCTAAAAACCGCGCCGCTGCTGCTGCGCGGTGTCCCTTGCGCGAGCCGCCTTAAGCCGTCGGCTGCTCCAAGCCCGCAGCAAAACCGCCTTCGGCCACCTCGACCCGGTTGCGACCGTTGCGTTTGGCGCGGTACAGGGCTGTGTCGGCGCGCGCCACCATGCTCGACAGGCTGATGTCGCGCGCATCAAAGGCGGCCACGCCGAAGCTGGCCGTCACACGCAGGCTGCGATCTTTCCAGCGCACCGGGTTGGCCTCAAAATGGCTGCGGATGCGCTCGGCCGCGTGGCGCGCCACGTCGGCGCTGGTGCGCGGCAGCAACACCACGAACTCCTCGCCACCCCAGCGGCAAGGCAGATCGGAATCGCGCATCTGCTCGCGCAACAGCTCAGCCAAGTGCACCAGGGCTGCGTCGCCACAGGGGTGGCCGTGGTTGTCGTTGATAAACTTGAAATGATCTACGTCGAACATGATGAACGAGAGCGGATCTTCGTAGCGCAGGCTGCGCTGGATTTCGGCCTCGGCCAACTCGATGAAGGCACGCCGGCGCAGCAAACCCGTCAGGCCATCGGTGCGCGCCGTGCGCTCTGCCTCGAGCTTTTGCAGGCGCAGTTCGTCGGTGGCTTGCTGCACCTGCTGCATGAGCTCTTCTTGCGTCACGGCGACCTGGCTGGCCATACGGTTGATGCCGCTGGCCAACTGGGCCATCGGGCCGCAGCGCTCCACGTCGGCGCGCGCCTGCAATTGCCCGCCGCCGATGCGGCGCACCACGTCGCTGATGTGGGCCACCGGCCGCGTCACGCTGGAGGCGATCAGGGCCGACAGCAGCGCCGCCAACACCAAGGCTAGGCCGGTGGCCGCCAGCGCCCAAAGCAGCAACTGCCGGCTGCTGCGCTGGAGCGCGCTCAGGTCGTATTCGAGCGCCACGTAACCGAGCACCACCGACTCTGCCACCCCAGACTCCAGCAAGCCGGCGGCCAGCGGATCATCGACCGCCATCAATTGCGAACGCACCTCGTAGATCACCCACAAGCGGTCGCCATTGAGGTGCACGCGGTTGCCTGAAAAATCGGGCAATTGGGCGCCAAAGCGCCCTGCTCCGGCCTGAAAATGCCCGTTGGCGGCGCGCAGCGCCACCGCCACCAAGTCGTCGTCGCTGTCTTTGGTGGCGCCGGCCAGGCGCTGCAGGGTCTGCACGTCGGCGGCAAACAGAGCAAACTCGGCTTGGCTGGCCAGTTGCTTGGCCACGGCTTGCGCCTGATGCTGCTGGGCTTGGAGGAGCTCGAAGCTGTGGCGCTGCACGAACAGCACCAGAAGCACCAACATCACCAGCACCGCCGGCAAGGCGGCAGCCAGCCACAGGCGCAGGCGCATCTGGCGCAGCATGGGGTCGGGGTTCATCGAGCACCCCCCTCTGGCGCGGCACCGGTGCGCTGCATCAGCGCCCCGGCCAGCATGGCCACCGAGGGCAACAGGAGGTTGAGCGAACGTGCCACCGGCTCGTTGATGGCCAGTTCGAACTGGCTGGCCCACTGCTGTTGCAAGCGCACCCCGGGCTGCTGCGCTTTGCGCAGCAGGTCGAGCATCTGCAGCGCCGCTTGGGTGGGGGTGGTGTACAAGCCCAAGGAGGCTCCCGAACGCACATGGGCCTGGGAGAACGACACCACCGGCAGGCGCTGGCGGTAGGCTGCGATCAGCAAATTCTGGAATTGGCTGGGCTGCACCACTTGGGCGTCGGGCAACAGCAGCAGCGCCTCGCTGCTATCGAGCACACGGCTCAGGGCGGCAAAGAGCTCGGCCGGCCCGTCGGATTCGTGCAACTGCGCCGCTTGCATCTGCCAGTGGCGCGCATGCAGGGCCTCTTGCAGCGGCTCGCGCCAGACGCGGGTGGCGGGGCCAAACAGCACAGCCACCCGCGAGCGATCGGGCAAGGCCAGCCGCAGCAGCTCGGCCAAGCGCGGCAGCGGCTGATCCAACCAAGCCACGTGGGTGCGGCCGCGCAGCGCAGCGGGCAATCCCGCCCATGCCGCTTGCGACAGCAGCCCCGCCACCCACGGCATGGCTGGCAAGGCGGGGGGCTGGCGCTGCGCCCAGGCCGCCAGCGCGCGCGCACCCAACAGCATCAGGGCCGAACCCGAAGCCAGCTGCTCCCACTGCGCCCAATCGGACCACAGGCCCGCCTGCAAGGGCAGCGCCGCACCGCTGCGCAGCACGCGCAGCGCCTCGTCCTGGGCCGCGTTGCGCTCTGACATCACCACCCACAGGGGCGAAGGATTTGGATTTGTGGCGGGCTGCGCCACAGCGGGGGCTATCCCTTGCGCCCACAGGTCGGCACTGGCGAGCTGGCCCAAGCCCAGCAGCCCCAAGCCGGCCAGCAAACCCATGCGCCGGGCGGGCTGTTCGGGATCAGAATTCGAGGCGCAGGCTCGCATAGACGCGCCGGTTGCTAAGCCGATTGGGCACGAATTCGTCGATGTCGCCGCCGAGCGACTGCACCACCAAGGCGGCTTCGGCGCGCGCGCCACCCCAGTCGAACGCGCGCGCTAGGCGGGCATCGACGCGGGTGACGGATCCCACCGCACTGGCCGGTGGGCGCCACGACATGCCGTTGTGTTCGTGCAGCATCAGGGCCACGTCCCAGCCGTCGTCCAGCCGCTGAAACCAGGCCACGGTGCTCAGACGGGCGGGCGGCTCGCGGCCTATAGGCCCGGCTTGGTGCCAGCGCATCTGGTTGAAGGACTGGTTCAGGCGCAGTTCGGTGCGCTCACTGGGGCGCCAGATCAGCTGGTACTCGAGCCCGCGCAATGTGAAGCCGGGGGCGTTGACGTACTGGCGCGGCACACCTGAGCGAAACTGGATGAAATCGCCCATGCGCTCTTGGTATAGCCGCACATCCAGATTCACGCGCCCCTCGGCCAAGCTGGCGTGGTAGCCCAGCTCCTGCGCTTGCAAGACCTCGTTGCGCAAAGCCGGGTTCGGGCGGTGGACCGTACCGACTGGCGTACGGTTGATGTAAGCGCGCACATCGGAACTGCGCTCGAACAACAGCGGCGGCCGTTCGGCGCGCGTCAGCCCGGCGCGCAGCGTGTGGCCGGGCGCAAGCTCGTGGTTGAGCATCAGGCGCGGGGCCAAGTAGCTGCCGGTGTCGCTGCGGTAGCCAGCAAACAGTCCGGCGTTGAGCAGCCACCGCGGTGCCGGCGCCCATTCCGCATGCCCGAACACCCGCCAATCGCGCACGCCCACGCGCTCGGTGGTGGTAAACAACACCGGCGCAAAGCTGCTGTCGTCGCGCACACCACCCCCCAGCACCCAGCGCCAGCTCGGCGAGATCACGCGCGTGTGCTCAAGCTCCAGCGCCAGCCGCTGCTCGTGGTAGATTAGGTCGGCGATGTCTGGTGTGGGCGAAAAACTAAATCCAATCGAATCCGTCTGGCTCGGATCGCTGAGGCGCTCTTCGTCCCACGACAAGGTGGCCTTCCACGTGGCCTCAGGGCCATCGGCATGGCGCCATTGCAGCAGCGCGTGGGATTTGCGCAACGCCACGTCACGCTGCGGGTCGTCGGGATTGCTCGCAAACCCATGACCAGCATCCAACTCGCTCAAGCCGGCTTGGAACATCAACTCGGTAGCGGGGCGGGGCTTAAGGTCGGCACGCCAAAGCAGCTGCACGCGCTCGTGGCTGTCGCGCAGGTCGCGCAGGCCGTGGTCGGCGCTGCGGTTCACGCTCAGGCGCTGCGCCAGCCCCGGCGCTCCCCAGCCGATGCGAGCGTAGACGTCGGCCACACCACCGCCACCGGCAGTGAAGCTCACCGCCTGACCGAGCGTGTCGAGCGTGTGGCGCGTCACCACGTTGATGACGCCAAACAGGGCGTGCGCGCCGAAAGCGGTCGAGTTGCTGCCGCGCAGCACCTCGATGCGCTCGACCTCCTCGATCGGCACCGCGTTGAGCGCCCTAAAGCCGCCACCAAAGTAACTGGGACTGTATAGCGAGCGCCCATCGACCAAAATCAGGCTGCGCACCCCGTATTCGTCCACCGGCGCATGGTAAGCCGCCACCAAGTTGGCACCGTTTAGGCCTGCCACCATATAACCCGGCACCAGCCGCAGCGCCTCGGTGATATTGCGCGCACCCGAGCGGCGCAGGGTCTGGCGGTCGAGCACCGTGACGGCACCGGGGGTGTCGGCCAGCGGCTGTGCCAAGCGCGTGACCGACAGCACCTGCAGCGGCGCCTGATCGGCAAAAAAATCGGGCTCGGCTTGCGCCATCAAATCAAACTGGGAAGCTTGTACTCCTTGGGCCAGTAGGGGCGTTTGCGCAGAATCGGCCGCCCCGGGCAGGGCTTGGGCATGCACCGTCGCGCCCGCAACCGTGGCCAAAAAAACCAGCACGCTCATCCATGCCTGCATAGCTTGATGCGCGCGCAGGCTGGCGCATTCACCACGGCTGCAGGGCCGGTGGCAGGCGGCAGGTGGCCGCAGGCTGGGGCTGGGTGGCTGCATGATGCGCTGCAAGGGGGGGGCTGGAAGATGGAAATTGTGATTCTATGCTGCTTGGGTACTTTGGCGCTACCATAGGCTGTTGCAAGTTACCCACTTCCTGCCTACCATCTGGCTTGGCACCCCGCCAACGACCTGCACCACCCGCCAGCAATGGGCTCCTCCGGCCCTTGGCCAACCCAGCCCACCTCCTTGAAGCTCCTTTCTTGCCCATGAAATTCTCCGGCTCCCCCCACTACGTCGCCAGCCCCGATTTGTTGCTCGCGGTCAACGCCGCCATCACCTTGCAGCGGCCCTTGCTCATCAAGGGCGAACCCGGCACCGGCAAAACCCTGCTGGCCGAAGAGGTGGCGGCGGCCTTGGGGCTGCCGCTGCTGCAATGGCACATCAAGAGCAGCACCAAGGCGCAGCAGGGCCTGTACGAGTACGACGCCGTGAGCCGCCTGCGCGACTCGCAGCTCGGGGACGAGCGCGTGCGCGACATCGGCCACTACATCGTGCAAGGCGTGCTCTGGCAGGCCTTCACGGCCGAGCAGCCGCTGGTGCTCTTGATCGACGAAATCGACAAGGCCGACATCGAATTCCCCAACGACTTGCTGCGCGAGCTCGACCGCATGGAGTTCCACTGTTACGAGACGCGCCAGACCATCCGGGCGCGGCACCGGCCGCTGGTGTTCATCACCTCGAACAACGAAAAAGAGCTGCCCGACGCCTTTTTGCGCCGCTGCTTTTTCCACTACATCCAGTTCCCCGACCCGGCCACGCTGCGCCGCATCGTGGGCGTGCACTTTCCCGGCCTCAAAGACGAGCTGCTCACGGCGGCGCTCAAAGCCTTTCTCGAGCTGCGCCAGCTGCCGGGCCTGAAGAAAAAGCCCAGTACCTCGGAGCTGCTCGACTGGATCCGGCTGCTGCTGGCCGAAGACATCCCGCCCCAGGCGCTGCACGGCAAAGAGCAGCAGCTGGTGGTGCCGCCACTGGCGGGCGCGCTGCTCAAAAACGAGCAGGATGCCGGCCTGCTCGAGCGCCTGGTGTTCATGAACCAGCGCCACCGCTGAGGCGGTTTGGCGCCCTCAACCCAGCCCAGCCCACCCATGCTGATCGATTTTTTCTATGCCTTGCGCGCCGCCCGGCTGCCGGTGTCGGTGCGCGAATACCTCACGCTGCTGCAGGCGCTGCAATCCGGCCTCGTGGGCCCGGCCAACCCCGACGCCTGCTCGCTCGATGATTTCTACTACCTCGCACGCACCACGCTGGTCAAGGACGAATCCCTGTTCGACCCCTTCGACCGCGCCTTTGCCGCCCACTTCAAAGGCGTGCAGGCCGTGGCGGGCGAGGGCGCGCGCGCCATCCCAGCCGACTGGCTAAGACAGGAGCTGCAACGGCTGCTGAGCGACGAGCAAAAGGCCAACGCCCCGAAGCTCGACTGGGACGAACTCATGCGCACCCTGCAGCAGCGGCTGGCCGAGCAAACCGAGCGCCACGCCGGCGGCAGCAAGTGGATCGGCACCGGCGGCACCAGCCCCTTTGGCCACGGCGGCCACAACCCGCAGGGCATCCGCATCGGCGGCCCCGGCGGCCAGCGCAGCGCCTTCAAGGTGTGGGAGCAGCGCCTCTGGCGCGACTACGACGACAGCGCGCCGCTGGGGCCGCGCCACCTCAAGCTGGCGCTGCGGCGGCTGCGTAAATTCGCGCGCCAAGGCAGCGCGCTCGAGCTCGACTTGCCCGACACCATCCGGGCCACCGCTGCCAACGCCGGCTGGCTCGAGCTGCGCCAAGTGCCCGAGCGCCACAACCTGGTCAAGGTGCTGCTGCTGCTCGACGTGGGCGGCAGCATGGACGAGCACGTGCATCAGGTCGAGGCCCTGTTTGCGGCCGCCAAGGCCGAGTTCAAGCACCTCGAAATCTACTACTTCCACAACTGCGTCTATGACTTCGTCTGGAAGCACAACCAGCGCCGCCACAGCGAGCGCACCGCCACACTCGACCTGCTGCACACCTACCACCGCGACTACAAGCTGATTTTTGTCGGCGACGCGACCATGAGCCCCTACGAAATCCTGCAGCCCGGCGGCAGCGTCGAATACGCCAACGCCGAAACCGGGGCCGACTGGTTGCAGCGCCTCGCGCACCACTACCCGCGCCACGCCTGGATCAACCCGCAACCGGCGGGCCTGTGGCCCTACCAGCGCAGCATCGAGCTGATCCAGCAAATCCTTGGCCAGCGCATGTACCCGCTGACGCTGCGCGGGCTCGAAGAGGCCACGCGGGTGCTCTCGAAATAGCGCCCCCAGCAATGTCGCCCTCAGCAGCGGGCATCGGGGATAATCTTGCGCAGCTACCACCCGCCGTAGTTCAATGGATAGAACGGCCGCCTCCTAAGCGGCAAATACAGGTTCGATTCCTGTCGGTGGGGCCACACCCTGCCAGTTCTCGGATCCAGGTGCCGCTATTGCTGCACCCACCCTATGCGCCCTGTGGATTCGCCAGCTCATCCATCCAGACCGCGTCGAGGTCGGGGATTTTCCAGTCTTTGGGGTTTTCGCGCTTTTCGATCTGCCAGCGGCAGTCGGGTGCCGAGAGGTCGATCAGTTGCGGCTGCACGCGCTAATTGCTCGTGGTGGAAAACACGGTTTTAACCACCGGCTTGAGCAAAGACGCCTTGGACTGCTCCACCACCACCGCCAGCTTGCCGTTGCTCAGCCGCACCAGCGAACCCGTGGGGTAAATGCCGAGGCTGCGCACAAAGGCCTGAAAAATCGCGGCATCGAGGTGGCCGTGGGTCCACTGCGCCATTTTGGCCAGCGATTCGGCCGGGTCCCAGCCCTCTTTGTAGGGCCGGTTCGAGGTGATGGCGTCATAGACATCGCACACCGCCCCCATGCGCGCCATGCGGCTGATGGCCTCGCCCGCCAACCGCTTTGGGTAGCCCTTGCCGTCGAGCCGCTCGTGGTGGTGCAGGCAGACGTCGAGCGCCATCGGGTCATCGACGCCGGCGGCGAGCAAGCGCCGGTGCCCGTGTTCTGGGTGCAGGCGCACTTGGGCAAATTCGGCTTCGGTCAGGCGGCCGGCTTTGTTGAGCACCTCCAGCGGCACGTCGGCCTTGCCTAGGTCGTGCATCAGGCCCGCAAAGCCCGCCGCGCGCGTCTCGGCTGCGCTCAAACCCAACTGACGCGCCAGCGCCACCATCAGCGCGCACACCGCCACCGAGTGCATGTAGGTGTAGCCGTCGGCGCTTTTCAGGCGCGCGAGGCTGATCAGGGCGCCGCCGTTGCGCAACACCGAATCGGTGATCTCCTCGGCCACTTGGCGCGCCACCTCTGGGTCGATGGCGCGGCCCATGCGCACCTCGGCGAACATGTGGCGCACCGCGCCGGTGGCGGCTTTGCAGATGGCGGCTGCACGCTGATACTCGTCGCGCATCGAGACCGCCTCGGTGTCGGAGCTGGCAAGCACCTCAGGGCTGGCGGCAGGCGGCTGGGGCTCTGCGGCGACGGAAGCGGGATCGGCGTTGGTGGCGGCGGCTGGTGCGACATCCAAGCCCTGGCTGACGTCGATCAGCACCTCCTTGATCGCGCACCCGTGCACCAAACTCAGATCGTGCGCATCGGTGATGACGAACTTGCTGCGCCAGAACGGGTGATCCATCCAAGAGCCGCAAAAACCCTCGATGTACATACCGAGCCGCACTTGGGCAGTCGGAATTTTTTTCAGCTTGGGTTTGGCCATGGGAATCGGGTTGAGCGGCGCGTAAATGCCCTCAAAGTATAAAGCGGGAGGTGGGCCGACGCAGGGTAAACGGAGGCGAGAAACGCTCTTTCATCATTATGAATGAGAACAACAATCGTCTAGAATAAAGCACCATGTTCCTGACCCTGTCCCAACTCTCGGTTCAATACCCCCACACCGCCCAGCCTGCGGTGCGCTCTGTTTCTTTCGGCCTCGAGGCGGGCCAGATCGGGGTGCTGATCGGCCCTTCGGGCTGCGGCAAAACCACCTTGCTGCGCGCCGTGGCCGGGCTCGAGCGCGCCAGCGGTGGACAAGTCGCGCTTGGGGGTGAAGTGGTCAGCAACGCCCAGACGCATATGCCGCCCGAGCAGCGCCGCGTCGGCATGGTATTCCAAGATTACGCGCTGTTTCCGCACCTTGACGTGCGCGCCAACGTGGCCTTCGGGCTGCGCCATCTGCCCAAGCCAGCGCGGCTGCAGCGGGTGCAAGAGGTGCTGGCGCTGGTCGGGCTCGAGGGGCTGCACGGGCGCTACCCGCACGAGCTCTCGGGCGGCCAGCAGCAGCGTGTGGCGCTGGCGCGCGCACTCGCCCCCAGCCCACGCCTGCTGCTGCTCGACGAGCCTTTCTCCAACCTCGACGTGGACCTGCGCGAGCGCCTGGCGCACGAAGTGCGCGGGATTTTGAAGGCCGCCGGGGCCACCGCGCTGCTGGTGACGCACGACCAGCTCGAAGCCTTTGCTATTGGCGACATGATCGGCGTGATGCACCAGGGCGAGCTGCACCAGTGGGACCGCGCTTACACGCTCTACCACCGCCCGGCCACGCGCTTCGTGGCCGAATTCATCGGCCACGGCGTGTTTGCCCCGGCGCAGATCGCCCATTTGGGCGCCGAGGTGCAGGTGCAAACCCCCCTAGGGCCGCTGCAAGACGTGGCCGCGTGCCCGCTGCCCAGCGCTTACCCCGACGGCCTGTGCGACGTGCTGCTGCGCGCCGACGACATCGTGCACGACGACGCCGCACCGGTGAAGGCGCGCATCGTGCGCAAATCGTTTCGCGGCTCCGAGTTCCTCTACACCCTGCAACTGAACAGCGGCGAGACGGTGATGACGCACGTGCCTTCGCACCACGACCACGCCGTCGGCGAGTGGATCGGGATTAAGGCGGCGGTGGATCACGTCGTCACCTTCGAGCGCGGCGCTGCGGCTGGCGCACCGCCGGCGCAGGCGGTGGTTTGCAACGGCGGCTAGGCCCCCCGGCGGCCTGCACACCAACACGGTCCTGTAACCGCCGGCATCTCCGGGAGCGCGCACAGGTGCAAGAGCCCAAGCAGATGCATGCGCCTGCGGCTGCGCACCTGCTGGGGTGAATCGAAGCGCCTAAACCGCCCGGCTGGCTTCGCGCACCAGCGGCACCCAGATGCGCCGGTCTTCGGCGTAAAAGGCATCGACCTGCGACGGGCTCATGGCACCGGTGAACTCGCTGCCCCAGCCCACGAGGCGCTCGCGCAGCGCCGGCACTTCGAGCACGGCCGCGATTTCGCGGTTCAGGCGCTCGACGATGGGCTGCGGCGTGCCCGCCGGCGCGGCGATCGAGTTCCAGGTAAAGCCCTCGAAACCTGGCAGGCCCTGTTCGGCGGCCGTGGGCACATCGGGCAGCACCTGCAAGCGGCGGCGGCTGGTCACGGCCAGCGCACGCAGCGCGCGCGACTGCACGTGCGGGATGGCGGTCACGGCGACGTCGAACTGGTGCGAGATGCGCCCAGCCATGAGATCGCGCAGCCCCTCGGCGCCGGCGCGGTAGGGCACGTGTTGGACTTCGACCCCGGCCGCACGCGCCCACATCAGACCAGTGATGTGGGTGGTGGTGCCGCGCGGGCCCGAACCGTACTGGTAACGCCCCGGTGCAGCGCGCAGGCGCGCGATGTAGTCGCGCATGTTGGCGGCCGGATCATTGGGGTTGACCAGCATGACCAGCGGCACCTTGTTGATCATGGCCACGCCACGCAAGCTGCCCACGAGGTCAAAGGGCATGGGGTCGAACAGCGCCAGATTGAACACCAGTTGCGAGGCGGTGCCCACCAGCAGCGTGTGACCGTCGGGCTCGGCGCGCGCCACCGCCTCGGTGCCCTGCATGCCCGACGAAGCGGCGAGGTTTTCAACCACGATGCGCTGCCCGAGGCGCTGCTCGAGCTCGGGCGCCATCAGGCGCGTGACCACGTCGGCATTGCCACCGGCCGCCGAAGCGACGATCAGGCGCAGCGGGCGCGAAGGAAAATTCTGGGCGCGCACAATCGCTGGGGCGACGACCAGGGCCGCCGCAGCGGCCGATGATTTGAGTAGGGTACGGCGGGTGCTCATGCAGACAACTCCGAAAAAATTAGCTTTGGGTGAGGCGACGATCGGCAGCGCAAACGGCCACAGTCTGTCCCTTGACGGAAACGGCATTAGACCATAAAATAACGCTAATGCGAATGGTTCTTGTTATTGATCAGTATGCGGCCGTCAGATAACCCCGCGCCCGCACCCCCACCCGATGCCCCCTGCAGCCCGGCCCACACAACGGTTGGCGCTGCGGCTTGGGCTTGGTCTGGCAGCGGCGATGCGGCCGGCAGTAGGAACACCGTCACCTCCTCGGCCCCCTTAGGTCCCTTGGAGCTCGCACCCACCGCCCAGCTCTGGGGCCTGCGCGCGGTGGCTTGGGCGCTGCTGTTGCTGGCGGTGTGGGTGCTGACGCAGGTCGGGCAGCGGCCCGAACTGGCGCTGGGCAGCTTCACGCGCATGGGGCCGGGTTACTGGCCGGGGCTGTTGGCCGTTGCCCTGCTGGGCGTGGCGCTGCTGCTGCTCTGGCGCAGCCATCGGGCCGGCTGGGCCAAGGCCGAAACGGCGGCCGGCGCTGCTGAGACCGAATCTGCGGTCTGCGCCGCTGATACCGAATCGGCGGTCTGCGCCGCCGAGGCCCCCAACGCCGGCCAGCCGCGCGCCGCCGCTCTGACGCTGGCCGCGGTGCTGGGCTTTGCTCTGCTGGTGCCCGTGCTGGGGGTGGCGCTGGCCACCTGGTTGCTGGCGCTGCTGGCGGCGCGCGCCGCCGCCAACCGCTGGCCGCACGCGCTGTTGATCGGATCGGCCTTGAGCCTGCTCTGGCTGCTGGTGTTTGTGCTCGGCTTGCAGGTGCCGTTTCAGCTGCTGCCGCCGGCCCTGGCAGCGGCCTTGCATCCATGATGAGCCTCGAACTGGCGTGGGCGCTGGCGGGCCCGGCCTTGCTCGGCGCCGGGTTGGGGACACTGGTTGGGGTGTTGCCCGGCATCGGGCCGGCGGCCACCATGGCCTTGCTGTTGCCGGCCTCGTTTCTGCTCGAGCCGCAGGCGGCCATCGTGCTGTTGTGTGGGGTCTATTTCGGGGCCCAGTATGGCTCCTCGACCACCGCCATTTTGCTCAAGCTGCCGGGCGAGGCCTCGGGCGTGGTCACGGCCGAAGAAGGGCACCGGCTGGCGCTCAAGGGGCAGGCCGGGGTGGCGCTGGCGGTGGCGGCGCTGGCCTCGTTTCTGGCCGGCCTCATCACCGCGGCGCTGGTGGCGGCGCTGACACCGGCGCTGGCGCGGCTGGCGCTGGGCTTGGGGCCGGCCGATGTGGCCGCGCTGGTGCTGCTGGCGGCGGTGGCGCTGGTCTGCATCGGCCAGCCGCAGCGCCTCAAGGCCCTGGCCATGCTGCTGCTGGGATTGATGCTCGGGCTGGTGGGCACCGACTTCGGCGGCGGGGCGCCGCGCTTTACCCTCGGGCTGGCTGAACTGCGCGACGGCATCGGCCTCGTGCCGCTGATCGTCGGCCTGTTTGGTCTGGGCGAGGTGCTGGCCAGCCACGCCGGGCTGCGCGCCGGCACGCGCATCGCCCCCATCGGCCGCATCTGGCCGCGCGTGAGCGAACTGCGTGCCAGTCTGGCGCCGGCGCTGCGCGGCACGGCGGTGGGCGCACTGGTGGGGATGCTGCCGGGCGGCAAGACGCTGCTGGCCTCGATGATGAGCCTGGCGCTGGAGCGGCGCGTGGCGCGTGACCGCGCCCAGTACGGGCACGGCGCGCTGTCGGGCGTGGCCGGGCCCGAGGCCGCCAACAACGCCAGCGCCCAAGCCGGGCTGGTGCCGCTGATCGGCCTCGGGCTGCCCGGCAACCCGGCCATGGCGGTGTTGCTGGGGGCCTTCATGCTGCACGGCATCGCCCCCGGCGCTGTCATGTTCGAGCGCTCGCCGGAGCTGTTCGAGGCCATCATCTGGGGCATGGTGCTGGCCAACTTGGCGCTGCTGGTGCTCAATCTGCCGCTGATCGGGCTCTGGGTGCGGCTGCTGGCGCTGCCGCTGGGCTGGCTGACGCCGCTGATCGTGCTGGTGGGCGTGCTTGGGGTCTATGCCCAAAGCCGGCTGGCCTTCGATGTCGCGCTGCTGGCCGGTTTTGGTCTGCTGGGCTATGTGTTGCGCAAGGCCGACTATCCGCTGGCCCCGATCGTCTTTGGCGTCGTGCTCGGGCCGATCTTCGAGGACAACCTGCGCCGCGCCTTCATGCACGCGCGCGGCGATGGGCTGGTGCTGCTGGCGCAACCGCTGGTGCTGCCGGCACTGGGGCTGGCGCTGCTGTTGCTGCTGTGGCCGCTGCTGGCGCGCTGGCGCAAAATGTATGCTATACAGCGCTAAACCGTGCGTCCGTGCACGCCACCAACCCCGGAGCCCCCCATGCCCAACACCCGAAGCGCCAATGCCGTGCGGCTGGAGTTCAGCGCCGACTGCCTGGTTAAAACCAACCTCTCGGGGGCGGCCTTTACGGGCGACTGGCTTTGGGTGGCGGGCGACGAAGCCTGTGGCGTCGAGCGCCTGCGCCGGCTCGAGCCGGTGGGACGCGAGACGCTGCGCTTTGGCGAGGTGTGCGATTTCCCGCTGGCCGACCTGCTCGATCTGCCCGGCGCCCCCGACGAAGAGGCCGACATCGAGGGCATGGCGGTGGTGGACGGCTTTTTGTGGCTGGTGGGCTCGCATGGCCTGAAGCGCAAAAACGCCAAACCCGAGCGCAGCCACGCCGACAACGCCCGGCGGCTGGCCAAGCTGGCCCTAGACGGCAACCGGCGCCTGCTGGCCTGCCTGCCGATCGAGCCCGACGCCAGCGGCGCGCCTTGCTTGGTGCGCTTGGCCGCCGACGGCCGCCGCGCCCTGCGCATCAAGGGCGATGCCCAACACAACCTGCTCACGCGGGCGCTGGCCGACGACCCGCACTTCGGGCCCTACCTGCAAATCCCGGGCAAGGACAACGGCTTTGACATCGAAGGCCTGGCGGTGTTCGGGCGCCGGCTGCTGCTGGGCCTGCGCGGGCCGGTGCTGCGCGGCTGGTCGGCGCTGCTCGAGATCGAAGTGCAGGCGCGCGGCGACGAACTGCGCCTGGTACCGCTGGACGACAACGGCACGCTGCTGCGCAAACACTTTTTGCAGCTCGATGGCTTGGGTGTGCGCGATTTGCATTTTTCTGGCGACGACCTGTACCTGCTGGCCGGCCCGACGATGGTGCTCAACGGCGAAATCCGCGTCTATAAATGGCCGGCCGCGCGGCTGCTTCTCGAAGCCAACCTGGAGCCGGTGCGGTTCGAGTCGGCGCTGAGCGAATCGGTGGTGCTGCCGCATGGCCAGGGCAGCAACCGCGCCGAAGCGATCTGCGATCTGCCGGCCGACCTTGCGGGGCGCAAGCCCAGCTGGCTGGTGTTGTACGACGCACCCGGTGCCGATCGCCGAGAGGGCGAGCACACCGTCTTTGGCGACCTGCTGCGCCACGATTGAATTCGCTTGCATCCGATCGTCTCCACCCGGATGGCGTGCGCGCCATGAGCCCCAGCCCCACCATCGACCCCGCCGCGGCGCTGCAGCTCGTCATCAACGCGGCTTCGGGCCGCAGCGCCGCCGACGCCAAGGGCGCGCTCATCGACAGCGTGTTGCAGGCCGCTGGACGGCGCGGGGAGCTGCATTTTTGCCAGCCGGCTGAGCTGAGCGCGGTGGCGCAACAAGCCACGGCCAAGGCGCTGGCCACCGGCACGGCGGTGGTGGCCGTGGGCGGCGACGGCACCCTGAACACGGTGGCGCAGTACGCGCACGCGGCCGGCTGCCCCATGGGGGCCGTGCCCCAAGGCACCTTCAACTACTTTGCGCGCACGCACGGCATACCCACCGACCCGGCCGAGGCGGTGCGTGGGCTGCTGGGCTGGGCCGCGCAACCGGTGCAGGTGGCGGCCATCAACCAGCGCCTGTTCCTGGTCAACGCCAGCATGGGCCTGTACACCGATCTGCTGGAAGACCGCGAGGCCTACAAGGCGCGCTTCGGGCGCAGCCGCTGGGTGGCGTTCTGGTCTGCCTGCGTCACGTTGCTGCGCGCGCAGCGCCAGTTGCGCCTGCACATCGAACAGGGCATTGAGGCCCGCGATGTGCGCACGCTGGTGCTGTAAGTGACGCGCATGCGCGCACCGCTCGACTTTCGCGTGCTGGAACAACCGCTGCTGCTGCTCAAGCCGCCCCCTGCCCCCGACCTTAGGACGCAGCCGTGAGCCTCGTGCTGCAGGTCTCGGACACGCACTTTGGCACCGAACAGCCCCCGGTGCTCGAGGCGCTGGCGGCGCTGGCGCAGCAGCTGCGCCCCGATTTGGCGGTGCTCTCGGGCGACATCACACAGCGCGCGCGGCCGGGGCAGTTTCGCGCCGCCCGCGCCTTCATGGACCGGCTGGGCGCACCACTGCTGGCGATTCCGGGCAACCACGACATCCCGCTGCTCGACCTCTGGACGCGCCTGCGTCGCCCCTACGCCAGGTATCTGGCGGCCTTTGGGCCGGAACTCGAACCCCTGCACAGTTCGCCCGAGCTGCTGGTGCTGTGCCTCAACACCACACGGCCCTGGCGGCACAAGCATGGCGAGGTGTCGGCGGCACAGATCGAGCGCGTGGCCCAGCGGCTCGAAGCGGCCACTGCGGCGCAGTTGCGCGTGGTGGTGGTGCACCAGCCGGTGGCCGTGATCCGGAGCAGCGATGTGGTGAACCTTCTGCGCGGGCACGAAGCGGCGCTGCAGCGCTGGGCCGCCGCCGGTGCCGATCTGGTGCTGGGCGGACACATCCACCTGCCTTATGTGCGGGCCGTTGACGGGCTGGCGCGGCCGCTGTGGGCGGTGCAGGCGGGCACGGCGGTGTCGGCGCGGGTGCGCGAAGGCCTGCCCAATTCGGTCAATCTGCTGCGTTGGGGCGCACCGCATGCAAGCCCGGGCTGCTGCCAGATCGAGCAATGGGACTACGCCGCCGCGCAGCGCGCCTTTGTGCGCGCAGCCGTCACCGAAGTCCGGCCGGCGCGGGCCTGATCAGGGCGGAGCAATCAGTAGCGCCCGGAAGTCGTTCACATTGGTGCGCGTGGGGCCGCTGTGCAGCGCGTCGCCCAAGGCGGCGAAAAAGCCGTGCGCGTCGTGCTGGTCGAGCATGTGCTGCGCATCCAGCCCCAGGGCTTGCGCGCGCGCCAGCGTGTCGGGGCCGATCAGGGCTCCGGCGGCGGGGCCGTTGCCGTCGATGCCGTCGGTGTCGGCCATCAAGGCATGCACACCCGGCTGGCCGACCAATTCGAGCGCGCAAGCCAGCAGGCACTCGACGTTGCGCCCGCCTTGGCCGGGGCTGGGGGTGCGCAGCGTGACGCTGGTCTCGCCGCCCGAGAGCAGCAGGCACGGCGCGGCAAAGGGCTGCTGGCGCTGCGCGATCTGGCGCGCCAGCGCCGCCAGCACCTTGCCCACTTCGCGCGCCTCGCCTTGCAGCGCGTCGCTCAGTATGTGCGCCTCAAAACCGGCGGCGCGCGCGGCGCTGGCCGCGGCTTCCAGCGCCATTTGCGGGGTGGCGAGCCAGCGCAGCTCGCTGCGTGCCAGCCGCGCATCACCCGGTTTAATCGTTTCGCCGCGCCCGCTGTGCAGCAGCTCCAGCGCCGCCGCTGGCAGGGGCAGGCGGTAGCGCTGCGCGATCGCCAGCGCATCGGCGCAGGTGCTGGGGTCGGGCACGGTGGGGCCGGAGGCGATGTCGGCCGGGTCGTCGCCGGGCACATCCGAGATCAGCAGTGTGAGCACGCGCGCCGGGTAGCAAGCCGCCGCCAGCCGCCCACCCTGCAGCGCCGAGAGGTGGCGGCGCAGGCAGTTGATCTCGCCGATGCGGGCCCCGCTGGCCAACATGGCGCGCGCCAGCGCCTGCTGCTCGGCCAGCCCCAAGCCGGGCAGCGCCAGCGGCCACAAGGCCGAACCCCCGCCCGAGAGCAGGCACAGCACGGTATCGGCGGCGCTCAAACCCTGCACGCTGGCCAGCACGCGCTCGGCGGCACGCCAGCCCGCCAAGTCGGGCACCGGGTGCGCCGCAGCCACGATCTCAATGCGCGAGCACGGCGCTTCGTGGCCGTAGCGCGTCACCACCAAGCCACCCAAGGCCTGCGGGTCGCCATCCCAGTGCGCCTCCACGGCCTGCGCCATCGCCGCCGAGGCCTTGCCCGCCCCTACCACCCACAGGCGGCCAGAGCCGATTTCGGCCGCGCGCGGCAGGTGCGGCGGCAAGCACAGCGCCGGTTGCGCAGCGGCCACGGCGGCGGCAAAGAGCTGGCGCAGCAGGGGGGCGGGGGCGCTGCCAAAGTGGTCGGTTGCAACATGCGCAGAATGCAGCAATGTTTCAGTGTGCGAAGTGGTGGTCATAGGTTGCGGGTGGGTTAAGTACACCGTTACCACTGTAGCCGAAAGCGCAGCGTGCTGTTAAGGTACTCACCCTGATCTCACATAATATGGCATCAAATGATAGACCTACGACATCTTCGGTATTTTCAAGCCGTCGCCCAAGAACTCCACTTCGGGCGAGCGGCTGCACGGGTGCACATTTCACAACCTGCGCTGTCACGACAAATTCAGCAGTTGGAATCTGAAATCGGGACACCACTGTTGCTGCGCACACAAAGACGCGTTGAGCTGCTGCCGGCTGGACAACTGCTACTAGACCGAAGCAACTTGGTACTCCAAGACGTGGCGCGAGCGGTGATCGATGCGCGGCGCACGGGCGCCGGGGAGCTGGGTCGTCTGTTGGTAGGCTTCATTCACTCATCAACTTACGGGATACTTCCCTTGATCATCGAGCGCTTCCGCCACCTCTATCCGGCCATCGAACTCGAACTGCAAGAAATGACCATTGTTGAACAGCATGGGGCCCTCGTACGGGGCGTGATCGACATCGGGCTCTTGCGGATTCAACCAGCACCTGCTGATTTGGAGTTTCAACCGGTGCTGGAGGACCCTTTCCTCGTCGCCGTACCACACTCGCACCGGCTGGCGGCGCAGACCGCAGTAAGCTTGTCAGAGCTCAAAGGAGAAGAGATGGTGATGTTCTCCTCACGCGGAAGCCCGCTGTTTCATTCTCGGATAGTGGCGATGTGCGAACGTGTTGGGTTCACACCACGCGTGGCACAAATAGCCACCCAAATTCACACTGTAGCTGGACTGGTCAGTGCTGGTGTCGGCCTAGCAATCATCCCTGGTTCCGCCCGCAATCTGCAGCCGCAGGGGGTCCAGTTCCTTGAGATCCTTGACCGCCCTGAACCCTTGCAGGTCGGGCTCAGCTGGTTGCGCGGCAAGGGAGACACGCCATCCATTCGCGTCTTTCGCGAGGTAACACTAGCAGTGGCAGCCCAGCTTGGCGGTAAAGACCAAGTAAGAACGCAAAGGTCATAACCCCCCGCCCTATCGCATACGACGCATGGCGCGTCCACAGGGCGCAGGCAGTCTCTTCCCGCATTGATGCTTTTAGCGCATCAATACGCCACATATTATGCATTGGACTTTAGTTCTAGTGCAGTATAAAGTTCTGATGACTGGCTGCTCGAAAAGCAGCAATGCCAAACAAAAAAGACCGGAGACAGCATGAGTGCTTGCATTGCCCCCTTTTCTTTCCACAACCCAACGGCGATCGAGTTTGGCATGGGTGCACTTGCCCGCCTCCCTGAACTCGTGAAGAACCTCGGCGGCAAACGGGCACTGGTGGTTGGCGACCCAGGCGTGCACAAGGCCGGCCTAGTAGACCGGGTGATAGCTGCCTTGGGTGACGACATTCCGGTAATAACCTTCACAGAGGTTGAAAGCGACCCCGATGCCCGGTCTGTTGACGCTGGCGTAAAACTGGCGAAGCCTTGGAATTGCGACGTGATCATAGGTATTGGCGGTGGCAGCGCAATGGATGTAGCCAAGGCGATCGGGGTGATGCTAACCAACCCAGGCAACATCCGCGATTACGCCGGCATGGGGAAGATCAGCAAGCCCGGCGTTCCCGTGATCGCGATCCCAACCACCTCTGGTACGGGCAGTGAGATGACTATCTGGTCGGTGCTTTCCGACCGGGAGAAAAACCAGAAATTTGGTATTGGTAGCATCTTAAACTGTCCGCGCATTGCCCTGCTAGACCCCGAGCTGACGATGTCGCTACCGCCTGCCATCACGGCCGCCACTGGCATCGATGCCTTGACCCACGCGCTGGAGTCGTACGTAAACACGACGACTCAGCCAATCTCTGAAGCGATGTCGGAGCAGTCGATGACACTGATTGCCCGCAGCCTACGCTTGGCCGTCATGCAACCGGGCAACCGCCAAGCTCGTGCCGATATGCTGCTGGCAAGCACCATCGCTGCAATGGCATTTAACAGTACCCGACTCGGCTTGGTACACGCCCTCGCCATGCCGCTCGGAACACGCTTCCATATCCCTCATGGGCTGGTCAACGCAATCATGCTACCCGGGGTAATGCGCTACAACCTACCGGGAAGCTTGGCCAAGTTCGCGCGGATCGCGCAAATATTCGGTGAACCCATAGAGCGGCTGAGCCTGCAGCAAGCGGCCGAGCGCTCGGTGTCCGCCATTGAAAAGATGAAATTGGACATAGGTATAAACGCTAGGCTCGGTGAATTCGGCATGACCGAGTCCGACCTGAATGACGTAGCGGCAGATGCAATGTTATCGGGCAATGTCCCGGTCAATCCGCGCCAGCCTACGCTGGAAGATATCAAAACGCTGCTACGCGCCGAGCTGTAGCACACCAATAACGAGGAACCCCCCCCATGGATATGCAAACTTGGCTCAACGATCACATAGGTAAGCGTTACGGCAACTACATCGATGGCGAATGGGAAGAGGCAAGGTCTAATGCGATGACATTGACCAACCCAGCCCGCCGCGACCAAATACTCGGCCATTTCACCGAAGGCACAAGGGAAGACGTTGACCGCGCTGTCAAATCTTCCTACTGTGCTTGGAAGGAATGGCGCAATGTACCTGGCCCTGAGCGCGGATCTATTCTGTTTCGGGTAGCTGAAATGATTGAGAAGCGCGCTGATGAATTTGCTTTTCTTGTATCCGCCGAACAGGGCAAGATCTTATCCGAGTCGCGAGGAGAAGTTATCCGAGCGGTTAAAGAGCTGCGATTCGTTGCTGGTGAGGCCAGCCGCATGGAGGGCTACACCCTTCCCAGTGAAAAGCGCAATGGCCTAGCCATGAGCTTTCGAGAGCCTGTGGGTGTCATTGCATCTATAGTACCGTGGAACTTTCCGTTGCTAACGCCGGTCCGAAAAATTGGACCAGCGCTGGCCTACGGCTGCACGACAGTCTTGAAGCCCTCCAATCAAACCCCATGGTGCTCGGTTAAGCTGGTCGAGCTGTTCCGGGAAGCTGGAACACCGAAGGGTGTAGTGAACTTGGTGCTCGGAACTGGTCGAGAGGTTGGTGAGGCACTGGTCATGCACCCGCACGTGCGTGGTATAAGCTTCACGGGCTCAACAAAGACAGGGTCTGACATCAACGCTCTAGCCGGGCAACGAATGGTTCAATCTCAACTCGAAATGGGCGGCAAGAACCCAGCCATCGTTCTGAGCTACAGGGACGCTGGAACCATAGCAAGACAGATCGCGCAGGCCGCGTTCACCACCTCCGGACAGCGTTGCACCGCTATCAGCCGCGTCATCGTACTTCAGAGCCTCGCGGACGAATTAAGTGAGGCACTCGTTGGGGAGATGTCGTTGATCAAGATCGGTCCTGCATGGGAATCGTCTAGCACGATGGGGCCCCTCATATCTGATCAGCATCGCACGTCAGTACTGCGCAACGTTGCCGCTGGCCTCAACCAAGGTGCCCGCATCCGATACGGCGGCCGCGTACCAGAAGAAGGCGAACTAGCGCAGGGCAACTTCCTAGAGCCTACTCTCATTGAGAACATTACCCCGGAAAACTTGCTGGCTAACAAGGAAATCTTCGGCCCGGTACTTTCATTCATCACCGTTCGAGACTCGGAGCAGGCGATCGCTGTAGCGAACTCGGTCGAATACGGTCTCGCCGCATCCGTTTTTACCCGTGATGTTGACGAGGCATTGCGCTTCGTTCGAGAGAGCGAAAGCGGCATGGTGCATGTAAACCATGGGACCAACAGCGAAGCACACATGCCTTTCGGTGGCATGAAGGGCTCAGGGTTAGGTGCCTTCTCGATCGGCCACAGCAATCTTGAATTCTTCACCAAATTAAAGGTTGCATACTTCCAAGGTTGACCGTGTCAAACACAGTGAAAACAGCCAAGGCAGTGGCTGGGCGCGTAAAGCAGTGCGCCGAAGCCGAACGGCTCTGCCCACTTTCTTTTTCATGAGCAAAGTCATTAAAATGGAGACGACAAAGATGAACACGTCCTTTCAGATGCGCCTTAATCGGCGTAATGTCCTCGCCGCGATGGGTGTCGCTGCAACAGTGGGACTCAGCAGTAGCCCTGTCTTCGGTGCACGTCAGATCACCATCCGTTTCAACCATACCGACGGCCCAGGTGGCGACGGTTACCATTTTTCTGAGAAACTCAAAAGTCTGCTTGCAGAACGCACCAACGGACGTATCCAAGTGCAGAACACCCATTCTGGTCAGCTTGGCGCGGAGAGAGACATGTACGACTCGATGCAGATCGGGGCCATTGAAATGGGCCGTTCTGGCTCACTCATCATCAGCGTGGCTGCCCCTCTGTATGCTGCACTGGATATGCCATACCTGTTTCGCAGCCAGCAACATCTGCGCAACGTGCTCTCCGGACCGATCGGTCAGGCCATGCACCAAGAATTTCTAACGCGGAGGGGCATACGCGTGCTGGGCATCGTGAACCGCGGACCACGCCACCTTACCACCAGCAACCGCCCCGTAAGGACTCCGGCTGATTTGGCGGGGCTTAAGCTGCGTGTACCCGAAATAGCCGTGTATTTGGCTGCATGGCGTGCTCTAGGGGCGAGCCCAACCCCAATGGCTTTTCCTGAAGTGTTTACTGCGCTTCAGCAGGGCACGATCGACGGCCAAGAGAACCCGTTGTCGACCATTCATGGAAATAGTTTTCATGAAGTGCAGAGGCATCTCGTGCTGACGACACACGTGCGCGGTAATGGCTGGATGATCGCCAGTGAGCGTTTCTGGCAATCATTGACCGAAGCAGACCGTAGGCTGCTGCAGCAGGCGGTAAACGACGCCTCCGCGCACGCAGATGAACAAATTGCGCAACGGGAAGTCGGGCTGCTCGCAACTTTGCGTCAAAGAGGGATGAACGTTATTGAACCCGACATCAATGCCTTCTCAACCGTGGTGCAACGCGAGGTACCGCCAAGGTTTGCAGACAGATGGCTACCCGGTCTGCTGGACGCGGTCATCAGGACCGCAGGATGAGCCTGAAGCATACTTGTCACTAGGGTTTCGGCTGCAAGGAGCGCATCAGCAAAGGCCAAGCTTAGCCCATTGATCTGAAATTTGGCTGCCAATTACATCAGAGGTTAAAATCATGAAAGAACAGGAACCTCACTACAAGCCGCAGCCAAACGATGGCACTGAATGGATCCGCCTTCCCCTGAAGGCTGCGCTTCTAGCATGGCGCTGGGGCACAGAGACAGTTGTCACTTGTTTGATGGCAATTATGGTAGGCACCATCATTTTGCAGGTGTTCTTTCGTTTCGTATTAAACGACCCGCTCGCTTGGAGCGAGGAATTAGCGCGCTACTCGTTGGTGTGGATCACTTTTCTCGGCGCTGCGGTAGCCTTCCGCCATGGCGGTCACATTGTAATCGACACCCTCGTAATGATGTTACCCCGTGGTGCGCAATCAATATTGGCTTGGGTGGTGGATGTGCTGATCGTGGTTGCCCTCTTGATCTTGCTTGTTCAAGGTCTGAAAATCATGGAGGTGACTTCAGGCGTGAAAGCGACGATGCTAGAGATTCCAATGTCGTGGGTGTTCGCAGCCATCCCCGTGAGCGCAGCCATTATGTTGGCCTACCAGGTTGAACGCACCATTCGCAAAATCAAGAGCGCAAAGCCCACTTCGCTTGCCTGAGGAAACGCAGCAACATGGTCACCATTCTACTGGTAAGCAGCCTTCTGCTGTTCGCAATCGGCATGCCCGTCGCCTTCGCCATGGTGTTAAGCGCAGCGGCCGCCTTCCTCTTCCTAGGCAACGTGCCTCTGATGGTGCTTCCACAACGCATTCTGACCGGCGCGGACAGCTTTCCCCTGATGGCGATCCCGTTCTTCCTGCTGGCTGGCAACCTAATGATCAGTGGTGGCTTGACACAAAAACTGAGCAACCTAGCCCTAGCACTGGTGGGGCACCTTCGAGGCGGGCTGGCACAGGTCAATGTTGTAAACAGCATGATGATGGGAGGCATGACCGGCTCAGCAATCGCCGACGCGGTGTCTGATTGTAAGATCTTGGTGCCTGTTATGCTGAAGTCCGGCTACAGTCCCCGGTTTGCTGCCTCCCTTACCGCCGCGTCTGCAGCAATTGCGCCTATGATCCCACCCAGCATTCCCTTCATCATTTACGGATCAATTGCAGGAACCTCCATTGGACAGCTGTTCTTGGCAGGTGTCGTACCTGGCATCATGATGGGAGTTTTTCTCATGATCGCAGTAAATGTGATTGCTCGCCGACGTAATTTACCACGCGGAGAGCAGCCTAACTTGAGTAGGATCTTAGGGGCGCTGCGCACTTCAGGGCCACCACTGATGATGTTGGTGATCATAATCGGCGGCATTCTTTCAGGAGTATTCACTCCAACTGAAGCTGGAGCGGTGGCAGTCCTTTACGCCATAGTCCTGACGACGATGTTTTACCGCAGCCTGAGAGTTGCGGACCTACCCAAAGTCCTGCTGGAAACAAGCGTCCAAACAGGCGTGATCATGCTTGTGATTGCCGCCGCCTCCCCGTTCAGCTGGTTGCTAGCGCGCGAGCAAGTGGGCCAAGATGTGGTGCAAATGCTGGCATTGATCGGCGACAACGAGATTGTGTTCCTTCTACTCCTCAACGCAATTCTGCTGGTGCTCGGCATGTTCCTTGATGCTACTGCGCTTCTGATCATCGTGGTCCCTGTACTAGTGCCGGTATTTGCTGCACTCGGCCTAGACCCAGTTCACATGGGTGTGGTGGTTGTCTTGAACCTAATGATCGGTCTAGTGACACCGCCATTCGGAATCGTGATGTTTGTGGTATGCAACCTCCTCAAGGTAAATATCTTGGATTTCGTACGCGAGATATGGCCATTCCTGCTCGCGCTGCTCGCGACTCTTCTTACAGTCACCTTTCTGCCAGAACTGGTTCTGTTTCTACCCACTCTGTTAATGCGATAAGATTTTAGATGCAACACCATCTACTGCTATTGATCAAAACTCTGTAACGCAAATGAAACACGAGCACGAAATTCCTACACTTGTATAATTTTGAATGCATGAACCTTCCGCATCACATTGCACTATTCACAAATTGCCATCATCAATGAAAAAACAGAACCACTCAATCAGCGAAGTAGCCACTTTGCCTAGACAGGCCAATAATACAAAACCACATTCTGACGGTATTAAAAAAATGCCATCTGGCCTTGAGCACATTCTTTGCTTAGATGACTTTGATAAGGCTGCTAAACAGCACCTTCCAAAGCCAATTTACGCCTATATTTCTGGTGGAGTAGAACGAAACCACACGCTGCGAGCGAACGCCACCTCATTCGAGAGATACGAGTTCCTTCCAAGGGTTTTGATCGACATATCCAAGCGCACCACTTCAACATCCGTGTTAGGAATGCAGTATTCTGCACCTTTCGGCATCGCCCCGATGGGAATTTGCGCTTTATCAGCTTACCGCGGCGATATCGTCTTAGCTCAGGCAGCTGAACGTGAAAATATCCCAATGATCATGAGTGGCTCCTCACTGATACGGATGGAGGAAGTGATAAAGGTCAACCCAAACGCTTGGTTCCAAGCATACCTACCTGGCGACGAAAAAAATATCCTGGCACTCGTAGAGCGTGTCAAGGTTGCAGGATACCGTACCCTTGTCATCACAGTAGACGCTTCGATTGCCGCCAACCGTGAGCATAACATCAGAGCTGGATTTTCTACCCCGATGCGTCCGAGCCTCTCTCTCGCTTGGCAGGGGCTCACACACCCACGTTGGCTGTTTGGCACATTCCTTAAAACGATCGCTCTCCACGGTATGCCACACTTTGAAAATAATTTTGCACACCGGGGTGCACCAATCATGTCGCCCAACGTATCACGGGATTTCTCTGATCGTGGCCACCTAAATTGGAGCCATTTACGTATGCTTCGCAAACAGTGGCCAGGCCAAATGGTGATCAAAGGCATCCTAGATTTTCGCGATGCGCGACTGGCGGTGGACTCCGGTGTTGACGGCATCATTATTTCAAACCACGGCGGTCGCCAACTAGATGGCACAGTGGCACCGCTACAAGTTCTACCCCGAATCGTACGTTCCTGCTCCGAGGTTCCGGTAATGATCGATAGCGGTCTCCGACGTGGTACTGACGTACTTAAGGCACTAGCGCTCGGGGCAAAGTTCGTCTTTCTGGGCCGACCTTTTAACTACGCAAGTGCAGTTGGTGGTTCGGTCGGAGTGCGTAAAGGTATTTCACTACTACGTGATGAAATATCGCGTGATATGGCAATGTTAGGCATCAATCACTTAAGCGAACTGGATGCAAGTTTTCTCCTTGGAGGAGACAGTAAAGATTTACCATGATGCAGTCTTGAGTTGATGTCGCAAGACAACCAACAGCTCGGTATTTTTCTGAAACAGTTCCCTTCAACCCCACTGCTCTATATCAAAGGATTCATAACATGATTGGTTTTCAAATCCACCATCGCCCCCGCCAAGTGAGCGATAAACTCATTCGAGCCTTCTTTGATATTCCGGTTGCCAATGTGAGCGACTGCATGATGCGAATTACATCTGGTGGACCTAGGCTTCGGCCTATGCACAAAAGCGGCCGCCTTGCAGGCCCTGCCTTAACAGTGAAGACGCGCCCCGGCGATAACCTAATGATCCATAAGGCACTGGACATGGCTGCACCCGGGGATATTATCGTAGTAGATGCTGGCGGCGATCTAACCAATTCACTTTTTGGCGAGATAATGTTAAATTATGCAATTACCCGCAAAATTGGTGGTATTGTGCTGAATGGCGCAATCCGAGATGCAAAAGATATTGCAGCCAGCAGCTTACCAGTCTATGCTGCAGGCGTGACGCACCGCGGCCCATACAAGGACGGCCCAGGAGAAATCAATGTGCCGATTGCCATTGATGGCATGGTGATTCATCCAGGCGACCTTATTATTGGTGATTTTGATGGATTTTTATGCATCAAAATCGACGATGCAGATCAAGTATTACAAGCGGCACTCGAGAAACTAAAACAAGAACAAATAACAATGGCAAACATTGCTGCTGGAGTGCATGACACTTCTTGGGTTGACGCACGCCTAAAGTCACTGGGCTGCGACCCAACGCCGCAGTAAACAACACGCAGATTCAAATTTCTCACCACCCTTTGCCTCGGCTCAACCACATCAAGGAGACACTGATGACTATCCGCAAATTTCTTTTTGGCTTAGTATCTGCAATAGCAGCATCAACGGCTATGGCATGGCCAACAAAAGGCTGAGTTCGTGTTACCCGTGTACACCGTCATTGATATGAAGTCCGCAACGCATGAAACATGAATTGTTCGGGTGTGAGGTTGTCCTTGAAGCGGTCCAAGAGACGGCGCCAGCCCAGGTAGTTCGCCAGGTATTTGGTGGCGACACCGCGAAAGCGCGTCATCCAGGACTTCAGACTGGAGTCGTAGCGGTTGACGCTCTGGACATGCCAAGGGCCATTTCCGCCCTTGCCGTGATACTGCGAAACAAAGAAGCCAGACTCCACCTTGAGTTGCTCGGCCACCGTCCAGTAAGAGGCGTTGCCGTCGGTGCTGAGCACCGCATCTGCGCCCAGCAGCGGGCGCAACGCCTCGGTCAGCGCATGGGCCGTTGCCCGCTCCAGCACCTAGTCAAAGGCGACCTGTGTGCCACGCTGCACCGCCACGACCACCGCGGTCTTGTCGGTGCCAGAGCCGTCCCGGGCCTTGCCGCCGCGCTCCTTCGGTGGTCGCGGCATGGCCTTGCGCTGACCCTTGTAGGACACGGGGAAGAAGGTTTCATCGGCCTCCACAATGCCAGCGAGGGCGCTGGGTTTTTGCTGGTTGAGGAAAGCCAGAAACTTGTGCCGCCAGCGAAAGGCCTTTTGCACCGAGATATCCATGCGCGCAGCGGTCTTGCGCACCGACAGACCATCGGCCATGCAAGCGGCGTTCTCCAGCAGTTTGGCCTTGTCGCGCAGACGGTGAAACGGGGTGCCTGTGGTGGCGGTGAAAGTCTTGCCACAGTCCCTGCAGCGAAAGCGCTGCGAGCCAAACTCGGTGCCGTGCTTGTATTTGCGGGTGCTTTGGCAGCGCGGGCAAGAGCCTTGTTCGGCCATGCGCGCCATGAGCAGGCGCTGCACACCGTCGGCCTCCTGGCGCTGGCGCAGGGTCTGTCGCAGCTCATCAAGCTGCGCCTGTGTCAGACCTTCGATGCTGGCCACCAACTGCTTGTACTGGGCTTGTTCCATGTTGATTTTCCTGGGAAAAATGAACTCCATGGGAGTGTACACGGTTTAAGCGAACTCAGCCGCTCACCTCCAGATGGTTACACTTTCATGGTTGCTGGCATGGCTCCATTTGTGACTGCGCCACACCTAATGAGAGTTCAATATGATGCCGTTCGGGATCTCGAACCGATTTCACTCGTTGTTCGGGCGGCGAAGGTCCTAGTTGTACCTACAGCTTCTCCACATAGAAATCTTTCGGATTTTATCAGTTGGAAGCGGGCTAATCCAGGGAGTGCATCTTTTGCATCCGCGGGTAATGGCAGTAGCGACCACCTAACCGCAGAGCTTTTCTGGCAGGAAACTCGGACTACTGGCATTCATATACCTTATCGAGGTGGCGCTCCAGCCGTGACTGCTGTACTGGGCGGTGAAGTTAATGCTCTTTTCATGAGTATCAACGCTGTCATGCCTCATATTCAGTCTGGCCGGCTTCGTCCCCTAGTTATCAGTAGCGCCACTAGATCATCTGCGCTACCACAGGTGCCCACGTTAATGGAACAAGGTGTTAACTTTACTTCTTATTCTTGGCAGGGATTTGCCAGCCCGAGAGGAATTCCAGCTGAGGCAAGGCGTCGTATGCATGAACTTCTATCCGCTACACTTAGAAATCCAGAAATGCACTCTAGACTTACCCAACAAGGCTTGGAAATCGTGCTAAGCACTCCTGAAGAGTTCGCTACATTTCAACAATCCGAATTCAGTCGGTGGAAGCAAATCATCGAAACCAGAAAAATTGTAGGGGATTAAATTTATGGCAGCTAATTGATTCACAACACTTCATTGATTTTTTCATGCCAACTGAATCAAACTATTCAGGTCAAAAGGTGACTCAACGGCCCGGCGTGTTGATCACACGCCGCCTGTTCCCAGAGGTGCAGCAGCGCTTGGGTGAGCACTTCGAGCTGCGCGACAACCCGGACGATGTGGTTTGGAGCCCAGCCGAGTTGATCGAGCGCCTGCAAGGCCAGTGGGGCGTGCTGGCCACGCAGGGCGATCGCATCGACGCCAGCGTGCTGGCCGCTTGCCCCGATCTGCGCGTGGTCGCCAACATGGCGGTCGGCTACAACAACCTCGACCTTGACGCGCTGGAGCGCCACGGCGTGCAAGCCAGCAACACCCCGGACGTGCTGACTGAGAGCACCGCCGACTTTGGCCTGGCGCTGCTGCTGGCCACGGCCCGGCGCATCACCGAGGGCGAACGCTACCTGCGTGCCGGGCGCTGGAAGCAGTGGGCCGCCGACATGCTGCTGGGGGCCGAGGTGCACCACAGCACGCTCGGCATTTTGGGCATGGGGCGCATCGGGCAAGCCATTGCGCGCCGGGCCGCGCACGGTTTTGCCATGCAGGTGATCTACCACAACCGCAACCCGCTCGACGCCACCACCGAGCGCGCCTGCGCCGCCCGCTGGGTGAGCAAAGCCGAGCTGCTGCGCCAGTCTGACCACCTGCTGCTGGTGTTGCCCTACACGCCGGCCAACCACCACGCCATCGGCGCGGCCGAGCTGGCGCAGATGAAACCCAGCGCTACCTTGGTCAACTTGGCGCGCGGCGGCATCGTCGATGAGCTGGCGCTGGCGCAGGCGCTGCAAAGCGGCCAGCTTGCCGCCGCCGGCTTGGATGTGTACGAGGGCGAGCCGCAGGTGCGGCCCGAGCTGCTGGCGCTCATCAACGTGGTGCTCACGCCGCACATCGCCAGCGCCACCCGGGGCACCCGGCTTGCCATGGCGCTGCTGGCGGCGGACAACTTGATCGCCTTTCATGAAAAAGGAGAAATTTTGACTCCAATCAAATCGATTCAGGCCTGCAATCAGGTGTAAGTCGAAGCGCACTGGAGGGCTGTCGGCAAAGTCCGCCTCGACCGCCTGCGCCATCGCGGCGGCAGGCACAGCGCCGGTTGCGCAGCGGCCACGGCGGCGGCAAAGAGCTGGCGTAGCAGGGGGGCGGTGGCAGTCAAAGCGAATTCAGTCACCGACTACGCCTTTCACCGGCCTTGGGGCCACTCAGTTGCTTGATTTCATTGAGGCCAACCAGCGAACGCATCTGCCTGATGGCGATGGCGTTCAACTGCGCCAGCCGCTCTGGAGCGGCCAGCCCTTGGTGAATCAGCACCGCATTGATGCTTTCGAGGTTTGACAACACCACCAGTTGCTCCAGTGTGGCCGCATCCCGCATGTTGCCGCTCTGGTCTGCATTGACTTGTCGCCACTGGGCCGCCGTGATGCCGAACAGGGCAACATTGAGCAAGTCGGCCTCGCTGGCGTAGATGATGCCAGTCTGTTTCGGCGTGAGTAGCGGCGGGATCAGCCGCTCCTTGATGGCATCGGTGTGAATCTTGTAATTGACCTTCGCCAAGGTACGCTGAAAACTCCACTCCAAGGAAGTGGTGCGGGATTCTTCATCCTTGAGGCGCTGGAACTCCTTGATGAGGTAGAGCTTGAACTCCGGGCTGAGCCAAGAGCCGAACTCGAAAGCGATGTCCTTGTGGGCATAGGTTCCGCCATACCGTCCAGCCTTGGCATGCAGGCCGATGGCGGCGGTGCCCTCGATCCATTTTTTAACCGACAGGAAGAAGCTGTTGCGCCCAGCCTCGTTTTTAATTCCCTCGAATTCGATGGAATTAAACCCTGGGTTGTTGAGTTGCTCCCACACGCCCAAGAACAGCACGGTGTCCTTGTTCTTGAGCCATTGCTCAATCAGGGCGCTGCCGCCGTCGAAGTTCCTCACCATATCAGTCAGCGAAAGGTAGTCGTGCTCGTTCCGGGTGGCGATCGTAACCTCTGTACCTTTGACGTTGATGATGCGATTCTTCATCCTGAATCCGTTCGATGAGCCTCAAACAAACCGGCTTAAATAATTAAATCAAAGAGTTATCAAACTGCGCACGACACCCAGAAGGCGCCGTTCTGCTCGTGTGACTTTATCATTAATCAACTGCCCTGTGACACACCACCCCCGTTTACACTCCCCACACCTCCACCACTCCACCATCGCACCATGCCACTGGACACCCTCACTGGCCCGTTGGGCATCGCCTTGGCCGCCGTGCTGGGCCTGTTGATCGGCAGCTTTCTGAATGTGGTGATCCACCGGCTGCCGCTCATGCTGGAGCGGCGCTGGGCCGCTGAGTGTGCCGAGATGCACCCGGCCACCGCCCCATCCACCCTGCCGGGCTCAGGGCTGGCCGCCCCGGCCACGGCGGCGCAAGCCCCGGCGCTCAACCTAATCACGCCGCGCTCGCGCTGCCCGGCCTGCGGTGCCGGCATCGCCTGGTACCACAACCTGCCGCTGCTCAGCTACGCCCTGCTGCGCGGCCGCTGCAGCGCCTGCGCGGCCCCGATCGGGCTGCGCTACCCGCTGGTGGAGTTGCTCACCGGCATCGGCTTTGCTTGGGTCATGCACCTGCACGGCCCGGGCTTGGCCACTCTGGCCTGGATGGGTTTCGTCGCTGCCGTGCTGGCGCTGGCCTTCATCGACTGGGACACCACCTTGCTGCCAGACGACATCACGCTGCCGCTGGTTTGGGCCGGGCTGATCGTGGCCGCGCTGGGCTGGAACACCATCGACCTCGGCACCGCCCTGTGGGGTGCGGTGGTGGGCTACGTGACGCTGTGGTCGATCTACTGGGCCTTCAAGCTGCTCACCGGCAAAGAGGGCATGGGCTATGGCGACTTCAAGCTCTTGGCCGCGCTCGGGGCCTGGCTGGGCTGGCAGGCGCTCCTGCCGGTGCTGCTGCTGGCCTCGGTGCTGGGCGCGGTCGTGGGCATCGCCATGAAGTACAGCAGCGGCTTGCGCGAGGGCGGCTACGTGCCCTTTGGGCCGTTCCTGGCTTTTGGCGGCCTGCTGGCGCTGGCGCTGGGGCCGGCCACGCTGCTGGGCTGGATCGGGCTTTAAACCGCACCGCCCACCATGCGCGCCCACCCCCAGCCCCCTTGGCGCATCGGTCTGACCGGCGGCATCGGCAGCGGCAAGAGCACGGTGGCGGCGATGCTGCAGGCGCTGGGCGCGCCGGTGCTCGACGCCGACGCTCTGGCGCGCGCCTGCACCGCCCCCGGTGGCACCGCCATCGAGCCCATCCGCGCCGCCTTTGGCCCGCAATACATCGGGCCCGACGGGGCGCTGGACCGCGAGCAGATGCGGGCGCTGGTTTTTGCCCAGCCCGCGGCGCGCCAGCGGCTGGAGGCGATCGTGCACCCGCTCGTGCGCGCCGCGATCGAGCAGGCCTGCGCACAGCTGCAAGGCCACAGCGACTGCGTGGTGCTCGACATCCCGTTGCTGGCCGAATCGGCGCATTGGCTGCAGCAAGTCGATGCGGTGTGGGTGGTGGACTGCAGCGCGCAAACGCAGATTGAGCGCGTGCGCGCGCGCAACGGCTGGCCGCGGGCGCAAATACAAGCCGTGCTCGACGCCCAAGCCAGCCGCGCGCAGCGGCTGGCGCTGGCCGACACGGTGCTCGACAACGACGCCACCACCACCCTGCCCCAGTTGCAAGCGCAAGTGGCGGCGGCTTATGCCCGGCAGCGCCAGCTTTTCGGGCTATGATCGAGCGGTGATCCTCTACGAGTACCCGTTCAACGAACGCATCCGCACCTACCTGCGGCTCGAGCGCTTGGCCGAGCGCTTGGGCCAGTTGCTGCTGCGCCCCAGCGCCCTCGATCACCACTTTGCGCTGCACACCCTGTTCGAGCTGCTCGAAATCGGGGCGCGCTCCGATTTGAAATCCGAAATCCTCAAAGACCTCGAGCGCCTCAAGCAGCAGTACCTGGGCTACCGCGGCAACCCGGCCATTTCCGAGGCCGCGCTGGAGCAGTTCATCGCCCGCCTAGAAGGCTGCTACGCCGCCTTGCAGGAGTGCGGCAAGGTCGGGCAGTCGCTGGCCGAAAACGAATGGCTGACAGCGGTGCGCAGCCGCTTGGCCATTCCCGGCGGCAGCTTCGAGTTCGACTTGCCCGCCTACCACGACTGGCAACAGCGCAGCCCCGAGCTGCGCCAGCAAGATCTGCAGCCGTGGGCGCAGACCCTAGAACCGTTGCTCGAACCGGTGCAGCTGCTGATGAACGTGCTGCGCAACTCGGCCCAAGCGCAAAAGGTCTGGGCCAGCCACGGCCAGTTCCAGCAAAACCTGGCCCAAGGCAAAAGCTACCAGATGCTGCGGCTGTGGATCGCCCCAGAGCTGAGCCTGGTGCCCGAGATCAGCGGCAACCGGATGCTGTTTGCTGTGCGCCTGCTGCAGCGCGGCGTCGACGGCAAGCTGCACCTGGCCAGCGAGAGCGAGGCCGAGCTGGAGTTCACGCTCTGCGCTTAAGGGGCCAAGGGGGGCTGTAGCACCAGTCCCTGCAACCCCTGCAACAGCGGCACCGAACCCGGCAACAGCGGTGCCGCCTGCACCGGCAGGCTCTGCCAAGCGCAGCTTTGGCCTTCGTGCATGTGCAGGGTGCCGCTCCAGTCGCGCACCAGGCACACCTGCAGGCGCACCAAGGCGTGCGGGTAGTCCACCACGAGGCTGCGCCAAGGCTGCACGGCGCCGATCTGCAGCCCGATTTCTTCCTGCAGCTCGCGCCGCAGCGCCGCCTCAAGGCTCTCGCCGGCTTCGATCTTGCCGCCGGGGAACTCCCAGCAACCGGCATAGGCTTTGCCCGGCGGGCGCGTGGTGAGCAAAACGCGCCCTTGGGCGTCGACCAGCACGCCCACCGCGACTTCGATCAGGCGCTGCCCGTGGCCCGGGGCGCGCGGTCGCTCGGCGTCCACCACCAGCGCCGGTGGCACGTTTGGCAAGGTCCACTCTGGCAACGGCGGCGGCAGGCTCATGTATGGGGCCACAGGCTGGCTGGGGATGGCTAGAGGATAAGGGGGCTAGGCCAGCGCCGAACCCGCGACGGCGCTGCTCGGGTGGTTGCCGGCGTAATCGCGCGCAAACTGGTAGGCCACGCGGCCGTTGCGCGCGCCGCGCTCGAGCGCCCAGACCAGCGCTTGCGATCGTGCGGCCTCGATCGCTGCCTCGGGCACGCCAAAGTGCCCCAGCCACTGGTGCACCACGCTCAGATACTCGTCTTGACCGAAAGGGTAAAAGCTGATCCACAGCCCGAAACGCTCGGACAGCGAGATTTTTTCCTCCACCGCTTCGCCAGGGTGCAGTTCGCCGTCCTCGTCGCGGCGGTGGCTCAGGTTGTCGCGCAGGTACTCGGGCAGCAGGTGGCGCCGGTTGCTGGTGGCGTAGATCAGCACGTTGGGGCTGCTGGCGGCCACCGATCCGTCCAAGATCGACTTGAGCGCCTTGTAGCCGCTCTCGCCGTCCTCGAAGCTCAGGTCGTCGCAAAAAATCAGGAAGCGCTCGCTGCGTTCGGCCACCAGCGCCACCAAGTCGGGCAAATCGCCCAGGTCGGCTTTATCGACTTCGATCAGGCGCAGGCCTTGGGCCGCAAAGGCGTTTAGGCAGGCGCGGATGAGCGAGCTTTTGCCGGTGCCGCGCGCGCCGGTGAGCAGCACGTTGTTGGCCGGCAGCCCCTGCACGAAGTGCGCGGTGTTGCGCACCAGACGCTCTTTTTGCGGCTCGATTTCCTGCAAATCGGACAGCGCCATGGCCCCGATGTGGCGCACCGGCTCGAGCAGGCCGTGGCCGCCGCGTTTGCGGTAGCGCCAGGCCACGGCGGCGCCCCAGTCGGGGGCAGCCAGCGGCTGCGGCAGCACGGTCTCGAGGCGCGCCAGGAGTGCTTCGGCGCGCAGCAGCACGCGTTCAAAGGCTTCGTTCATGGGTTGCGGTCAGGGCTTTGATCTGGGGCTAGGCGAAGGGCATCCAAAGCGGATCAGGAGCGGATCAAGAACGGTAATCGGCGTTGATGCGCACGTAGTCGAGGCTGAAGTCGCAGGTCCAGACGGTCTCGGTGGCCGCGCCCCGGCCCAGGCCGACGCGGATGGTGATCTCGCTCTGGCGCATGACGCGCGCGCCCTCGGCTTCGGTGTAGCCGGGGTGGCGGCCGCCGCGCGTGACCACGTGCACGTCGTCGAGGTGCAGCTCGATCCGGTTTTGGTCTAGGTCGGCGATGCCGGCGTAGCCCACCGCCGCGAGGATGCGGCCCAGATTCGGGTCGCTGGCGTAAAACGCGGTTTTGACCAGCGGCGAATGCGCGATGGCGTAGGCCACCTGCAGGCATTCATCGGCGTGGCGCCCGCCTTCGACGCGCACGGTGATGAACTTGGTCGCGCCCTCGCCATCGCGCACGATGGCGTGCGCCAGCGTCTGCGCCAGCTCGGTCAGGGCCGCCTGCAAGGCCACGCCGTCTGGGCTGGCTAGGTCGGTGATGGGGGCGTGCCCGGCCTGCCCGGTGGCGATCAGGATGAAAGAATCGTTGGTCGAGGTGTCGCCGTCGATGGTGATGCGGTTGAACGAGGCGTCGGCCAAGCGCCGTGCCAGCTCGGGCAGCAGCGCGGGTGCGATGCAGGCGTCGGTGGCAACGAAGCCGAGCATGGTCGCCATATTGGGCCGGATCATGCCGGCGCCCTTGGACATGCCGCTCAAGGTCACGCGTTGGCCACCGAGCTGCAGCTGGCGGCTGGCGGCCTTGGCCACGGTGTCGGTGGTCATGATGCCTTCGGCGGCGCGCAGCCAGTGCGTGGGCTGGGCGTCGGCCAGCGCTGCCGGCAGGCCAGCGACGATGCGCTCGATCGGCAGCGGCTCCATGATCACGCCGGTGGAAAAGGGCAGCACCTGCTCGGGTGCTAGGCCCAGCAGCGCGGCCAGGGCGGCGCAACTCTGGCGCGCGTGCGCAAGGCCCGGCTCACCAGTGCCGGCGTTGGCGCAGCCGGTGTTGATGAGCAGCGCGCGCACCGCCGCGCCGGCCTCGAGGTGCTCGCGGCACACCTGCACCGGTGCGGCGCAGTAGCGGTTGCGCGTGAACACCCCAGCCACGGCGCTGCCGGGGTCGAGCAGCAGCACGGTCAGGTCTTTGCGGTTGGGCTTGCGCACCCAGGCTTCGGTCACGCCGATGCGCACCCCGGGCACGGGCAGCAGGCTCTCGACGGCAGGGGCGCTCCAGTTGACGGGCATGGTTTTACTCCTTTGGGCCTTTGGGCCGCTTAAGCTCTAGCCACTTAGGCCACTAAGACCTCTCAGGCCAGCTTGCCGTGGCAATGCTTGTATTTTTTGCCGCTGCCGCAGGGGCAGGGGTCGTTGCGGCCCACGCGCGGCAGTGCGCCGGCCGGGGTGGCGCGACCACCGAGCAGGCCACGGTCGGCCACGGTTTCGGCCTCGCCGGTTTCGCTCGGGGCGGTGTAGGTGACGTTGCTGAAGCGCTCGGCGGCGGCTTCGAGCTCCTGCGCGGCGGCACTCACCTGCTCGGGCGTCTGCACCTTCACGTTCATGAGGATGCGCGTGACCTCGCCGCGCACTTGGTCGAGCATCAGCGAGAACAACTGGAACGCCTCGCGCTTGTACTCCTGCTTGGGCTGCTTTTGCGCGTAGCCGCGCAGGTGGATGCCTTTGCGCAGGTAGTCAAGGGCGCTTAAATGGTCGCGCCAGTGGCTGTCGAGGTTTTGCAGCAGCACCACGCGCTCGAAGGCGGCAAAGCTGCCCGGGCTGGCCAGCTGCACCTTGGCCTCGTAGTGGGCGTGCGCGGCTTGCAGCACCTTCTCCACCACATCGGCGTCGTCCATCTCGCTGGCCGCGTGCACCTCTTGCACCAGCGGCAGGGGCAGGCCCCACTCCTCGGCCAAGGCTTTTTCTAGGCTAGGCAAGTCCCACTGCTCTTCCACGCTCTGGGCCGGCACAAACTGGCGCACGACATGCGTGAGCGCGCCGCTGCGCAGGTTGCGGATCTGTGGCCCCACCTCTTGCGTGTCGATGAACTCGTTGCGCTGCTGATAGACCACGCGGCGCTGGTCGTTGGCCACGTCGTCGTACTCGAGCAGCTGCTTGCGGATGTCGAAGTTGCGCGCTTCGACCTTGCGCTGCGCGTTCTCGATCGAGCGCGTCACCATGCGGTGCTCGATCGCTTCGCCCTCGGGCATATTGAAGCGCTCCATGATGGCGCGCACCTTGTCGCCGGCAAAAATGCGCATCAGCGAGTCGTCGAGGCTGAGGTAGAAGCGGCTCGAACCCGGGTCGCCCTGGCGGCCGGCGCGGCCGCGCAGCTGGTTGTCGATGCGCCGGCTCTCGTGGCGCTCGGTGGCGATGATGCGCAAGCCCCCCAGCGCCACCACGCGCTCGTGGTCGAGCTGCCATTGGGCGCGCGCAGCGGCGATCTTGCTCGCCCGCGCCGCTTCGTCGAGCGCCGGGTCGGCCTCGATGGCGGCGCACATTTTTTCTAGGTTGCCGCCGAGCACGATGTCGGTGCCGCGCCCGGCCATGTTGGTGGCGATGGTGATGGCGCCGGGCCGGCCGGCTTGGGCGATGATGTCGGCCTCGCGCTCGTGCTGTTTGGCGTTGAGCACCTCAAATGGCAGCTGGGCTTTTTTGAGCAGATCGGCGATGATCTCGGAGTTTTCGATCGACGAGGTGCCCACCAGCACCGGCTGGCCGCGCTCGTGGCACTCGCGGATGTCGGCGATGGCGGCGACGTATTTTTCGGGCGTGGTTTTGTACACGCGATCGAGCTCGTCTTTGCGCTGGCTGGGCCGGTTGGGCGGCACCACCACGGTTTCCAGACCGTAGATTTCTTGGAACTCGAAGGCTTCGGTGTCGGCGGTGCCGGTCATGCCCGAGAGCTTGGCGTAGAGCCTGAAGTAGTTTTGAAAGGTGATCGAGGCCAGGGTCTGGTTCTCGGGCTGGATGCGCACGCCCTCTTTGGCCTCCACCGCTTGGTGCAGGCCCTCGCTCCAGCGCCGCCCGACCATCAGGCGGCCGGTGAATTCATCGACGATGATGATCTCGCCGTTTTGCACCACGTACTGCTGGTCGCGGTGGTACAGGTGCTGCGCCTTGAGCGCCGTCACCAGGTGGTGCATGAGCGCGATGTTGGCCGGGTCGTAGAGCGAAGCGCCCTCGGGCAGCAGGCCGGCTTGGGCCAGCAGCGCCTCGGCTTTTTCGTGCCCGCTCTCGGTCAGGTTGACGGTCTGCGCCTTTTCATCGACCAAAAAATCACCCGGCTTGATCACGCCCTCGCCGGTGCGCATGTCTTCTTCGCCCTCTTGGCGCTCGAGGTGCGGCACCAGCTTGTTGATGGCGATGTATTCGTCGGTGTGGTCTTCGGCCTGGCCGCTGATGATCAGCGGCGTGCGCGCCTCGTCGATCAGAATCGAATCGACCTCATCGACGATGGCGTAATACAGCCCGCGCTGCACCCGGTCGCGGGCCTCATAGACCATGTTGTCGCGCAGGTAGTCAAAGCCGTATTCGTTGTTGGTGCCGTAGGTGATGTCGGCGGCGTAGGCGGCCTGCTTTTGCTCGCGCGTGGTCTGCGAGCGGTTGACCCCGACCGAGAGCCCAAGCCAGTTGTAGATGCGGCCCATCCACTCGGCGTCGCGCCCAGCCAGGTAGTCGTTGACCGTGACCACGTGCACGCCTTGGCCGGCCAAGGCGTTGAGATAGACCGCCAGCGTCGAGGTCAGGGTTTTACCCTCACCGGTGCGCATTTCGGCGATCTTTCCGCTGTGCAGCGCCATGCCGCCTATCAGCTGCACGTCGAAGTGGCGCATTTTGAGCACGCGCTTGCTGGCCTCGCGCACGGTGGCAAAGGCCTCGGGCAGCAGCGCATCCAGCGTCTCGCCCTGCGCCAGCCGCTGTTTGAATTCGGCCGTCTTGGCTTGCACTTGGGCATCGCTCAGGCGCTCGAACTCGGTCTCGAGGGCGTTGATGCGGGCCACCGTCTTGCGGTGGGTTTTGAGCAGGCGCTCGTTGCGGTTGCCAAAGAGCTGGGTCAGGAATTGAAGAGGCATGGCAAAAAGCTGGTCTCGCGTCCGGCGGCGCAAGCGGTTCAATAAAGCGGCCGACCGGGCCGGGCTGGGTGCGCGCACGCCGTGCGAGCGCACCAAACATGCATTTTAGCCCCCGTCCACCCAGCCCGCCCAAAGCCTGCGCTGCCCAGAGCCCGCGCTGCGTCGCACTGCGTCTGGTGCCGTGGCTCAGGCCGCCTTGGCCGCCAGCCGCAGGGGTGCCTTGGCTGTGGACTGGGTGCGTTGGGGCTGCGCTGCCCGTGCGCTTGGGGCCTGCTCTGCATCGGCTCGGTACACCGCCAAAGCCTCGCCTAGGCGCAGCGCTTGGCCATGCAGGCTCTCAGCAGCGGCGGCGCCTTCTTCGACCAAAGCGGGTTTTTTACGGAAGCATTGATCTGCTACACCGTCACGCTTTTGGCCCGCACCCAAAAACCCAAACAGCATGGGATTTTGCTACCATGGCGCCACCAAACCACACTACCGCACCATAGGTTGCTTCCATGAACGCTATCGAAATCGACTCCATGCCGGTGGCCCAAAAACTGCGTTTGATGGAGGCGCTGTGGGAGTCGCTGTCCCAAACCCTAGACGCCCCCGACAGCGAGGCCGCCCCGGATTGGCATGCGCAGGCCTTGCAGGAGGCTGAAACTGCGCTGCGCGCGGGCCGAGCCGAGTTCATCGACTGGCAAGCCGCCAAACAAATCTTGAGTGCGCGCAGCCGGGCATGACCATCCGCCTGCTGTCCTTGGCGCTCGATGACTTGGACGCTGGACGGCGCTTTTACGAACGCCAGCAAGCCGGCTTGGGCGACTATTTTCTCGATTCCCTGTACTCCGACATCGAATCCTTGCTGCTTTACGCCGGCGTGCACGCCAAGGTCTTGGGCTGCTACCGCGCGTTGTCGCGCCGCTTTCCGTACGCCATTTACTACCGCCTCGAGGGCGAGGAGATCCAAGTCTGGCGCGTGCTGGATTGTCGCCAGCGCCCCAGCACCACCCGGCGCCAGTTGCGCAGCGACTGATCCCGTACGCACTTACCCAAGCCCCCTCACTCCACCGTCACGCTTTTGGCCAGGTTGCGCGGTTTGTCCACGTCGGTGCCGCGCGCCAACGCGCAGTGGTAGGCCAGCAGTTGCAGCGGCACCACGTGCAAAATCGGGCTCAAGTGGCCGTAGTGCTCGGGGAGACGGATCGCGTGCAGACCGTCGGCGCTGCGGATGTGGCTGTCGGCGTCGGCCAGCACGTAGAGCACGCCGCCGCGGGCGCGCACCTCTTGCATGTTGCTCTTGAGCTTTTCCAGCAGCGCGTCATTCGGTGCCACCACCACCACCGGCATTTCCTTGGTCACCAGCGCCAGCGGGCCGTGCTTGAGCTCGCCGGCCGGGTAGGCCTCGGCGTGGATGTAGCTGATCTCTTTGAGCTTGAGCGCGCCCTCGAGCGCGATCGGGTAGTGCATGCCGCGGCCCAGAAACAGCGCGTGCTCGTGCTGGGCAAAGGCCTCGGCCCAATGGATGAGCTGTGGCTCGAGCGCCAGCACGGCTTGCAGTGCCAGCGGCAGATGCCGCATGGCCTTGAGCTGCTGCGCCTGCTGCTGCGCGTCGAGCCGCCCGCGCACTTGGGCCAAGGCCAGCGTGAGCAAAAATAGCCCAGCCAACTGGGTGCTGAAGGCCTTGGTGCTGGCCACGCCGATCTCGACCCCGGCGCGCGTCAGGTAGCTGAGCGCGGTTTCGCGCACCAGCGCGCTGGTGGCCACGTTGCACACGGCCAGCGTGTGCCGCATCCCTAGGCTTTGGGCGTGGCGCAGCGCCGCCAGGGTGTCGGCGGTTTCGCCGCTCTGGCTGATGGCCACCACCAGCGTGCGCGGGTCGGGCACGCTGGTGCGGTAGCGGTATTCGCTCGCCACTTCGACCGTGGTCGGCACACCGGCCATGTCTTCCAACCAGTAGCGCGCCACGCAGCCGCTGTAGTAGCTGGTGCCGCAGGCCAAAATGAGCACGCGGTCGATCTGCGCGAACACCGCCGCCGCTTTGGCCGGTTGCTCGCCCAAGCCGTCGAACAGCTCGGGGCCGATCGATTCCACGCCCTCGAGCGTGTCGGCGAGCGCGCGCGGCTGCTCAAAAATCTCTTTGTGCATGTAGTGGCTGTAGGGCCCGAGCTCGGCCGCGCCGGTGTGCGCCTGCACCGTGCGCAGCGGGCGCTCGGCGGCACCGAGCAACTGGCCGCTGCCAGCAAAAATCTGATAACTGCCTAGGCGCAGATCGACCACGTCGCCCTCGGACAGATAGACGATCTGGTCGGTCACGCCGGCCAGCGCCATGGCGTCGCTGGCCAGGTAGTGCGCGGCCCCGGGCGCATCGGCCGCACCCACACCCAACACCAGCGGCGAGCCGGCGCGTGCACCCACCACGCGCTCGGGCTCGGCCTGGTGCAGCACCGCAATCGCGTAGGCGCCGTGCAGCCGCGCCACCGCTGCGCGCACCGCCGCCAGCAAGTCGCCCTGGTAGAGCGCATCGATCAGGTGCACGATCACCTCGGTGTCGGTCTGGCTGGCAAAGGCGTAGCCTTGGGCTTGCAGCTCGGCGCGCAGCTCTTCGTGGTTTTCGATGATGCCGTTGTGCACCAGCGCCACCCGCGCCGGCTGCTGCGCCACAGCGGCCAGCGAGCCTGGGCCGTGGCTGAAGTGGGGGTGGGCGTTGTGCTCGGCCGGGGCGCCGTGGGTGGCCCAGCGGGTGTGGGCGATGCCGGTGCCCGCCACCAGCCCGTCGGCCTGCACTTGGGCGCGCAGCTCGGCCACGCGCGCGGTGCTGCGGCTGCGCACCAGGCCAGCGCTGGTGTGCACGGCCACACCGCACGAGTCGTAGCCGCGGTACTCGAGCCGCTGCAAACCCTGAACCAAGATCGGTAGCGCATTGCTACCCGAAACCGCTGCCACGATGCCGCACATAGGAAATAGCCTTCTTGAGAATAGAATTCAGAGGTCACGATGCTAACGGCAAAAACAGCGCGCACCGCCCGGCTTCACCGCCCGACCCGCCCCCCCTGTGTCTCGAGGAGTTTCACGCATGTCCTGGCTGGCCCACATCCGCCTTCTGTTTCTTGCCGCCGCCTTGGGGCTGGCCGCGCTGGCCCCGGTTTGGGCGCAAGACTTGGTGAGCGCGCGCAACCCGACCATCAACATGCGCGCCGCCCCCAGCACCGATGCCGAGGTGCTCTGGCGCCTTGCTCGAGGCTACCCGCTGCAGGTGCTCGAGCGCCGTGGCGACTGGCTGCGCGTGCAAGACTTCGAAGGCGACCAAGGCTGGGTGGCGCGCAGCGTGGTGGGCGACACCCCGCACCACATCGTGCGCAGCCCGCGCGCCAACCTGCGCGCCGGCCCCGGCACCCAGCACCGCGTGGTGCACACCGCCGTCTATGGCGACATTTTGCGCACCGTGCGCCGCCAAGGCGACTGGGTGCAGGTGCAGCGCCCCGACGGCCGCGGCAACGCCTGGGTGGCCAGCGAGCTGCTCTGGGGCTGGTAGCCACCGCTTGCGCCAGCGCCACCCAGGGGGCGCGCCTAGCGCTGCCTCAGCCCTTGCCCTTCTTGGGCCGCTGCCAGTTGGCTAGGCTGATCTGCTTGCTGCGCGCCACGGTGAGCGCGCCCGGTGGCGTGTTTTTGGTCAGGGTCGATCCCGCCCCCACGGTGCCGCCCGCCCCCAGCGTGAGCGGCGCCACCAGCACGCTGTTGCTGCCCACGTGCACGTTGGCCTCGATCACGCTGCGGTGCTTGGTGGCACCGTCGTAATTGGCGGTGATGCAGCCGGCGCCGTAGTTCACGCGCTCGCCCACCGTGGCGTCGCCCAAATAAGCCAAGTGGTTGGCTTTGGCCCCGGCGGCCAGCTGGCTGTTTTTCACTTCGACAAAATTGCCGATGTGCACCTCGGGCCCGAGCTCGGTGCCCGGGCGCAAGCGCGCAAAGGGCCCGACCTGCGCCAGCGGCCCCACGCGCACACCGCTGGCACCGCCGTCGATGTGGGTGAAGGGCAGAATCTGCGCCCCGGCTTCGATGCGGGCGTTGGCGATCACGCAGTGCGCGCCGATGCGCACCCCATCCCCCAGCTGCACCGTGCCCTCAAAAATGCAGTTGACGTCGATCTCCACATCCTGCCCACAGTGCAGGCACCCGCGCACGTCTAGGCGCGCTGGGTCGGCCAGCCGCACGCCTTGCTCGAGCAGGGCTTGGGCGCGGCGGCGCTGCAAGGCGCGCTCGAGCTCGGCCAGCTGCGCCGGGCTGTTCACGCCGGCCACCTGCAGCGCGTCGCTGATGCGGTGCGCGCGCACCGGGCAGCCGTCGGCCACCGCCAGCCGCACCACATCGGTCAGGTAGTACTCGCCCTGGGCGTTTCGGTTGTCGAGCCGCGCCAGCCAGCCGCGCAGCAGCCGCGTCGGTGCCACCATGATGCCGCTGTAGATTTCGGTCAGCGCGCGCTGCTCGGGGCTGGCGTCTTTGTGCTCGACGATGGCGCGCACCTCGCCACCCGCGCCGCGCACGATGCGGCCGTAGCCGCTGGGGTCGGGCAGGGTTAGGGTGAGCAGGCTCAGGGCGGCGCCGTCGGTTGCGGCGGCGCCTTCGGCTGCGGGCGCTGTGGCTCCGGCACCGGCTCCTTGCGCCTGCGCTGCTCTTTCCCCGGCCGCGCCGGTGCACACGGCCAGCAGCGCGCGCAGCGTGGCGGGCTCGGTCAGGGGCACGTCGCCCGAGAGCACAAGCGTCAGGCCGTCGTCGGCCAGCAGCGGCACCGCCTGCTGCAGCGCGTGCCCGGTGCCCAGCTGCGGCTGCTGGCGCACGGCTTGCAGCGCAAGGGGCTGGCCGGGCAGGGACTGCGCCGCAGCAGAGTCCGCAACAAACACCGCACCAGGCGGCACACCAAGCGGCACGCTGGCCGACGCCGACGCCAGCAAAGCCGGCAAGGCCGCCTCCAGCGCCTCGGCCTCGTGGCCGGTCACCACCACGGCGCGGCGCGCACCGAGCTGGGCCGCGCATGCCAGCACATGCCCCAGCAGCGGCTGCCCGCCCAGGGTTTGCAACACCTTGGGGCGGCTGCTTTTCATGCGCGTGCCCTTGCCCGCGGCCATGATCACCACATCGACTACACCCTGCATCCAGATACTCCTTTTAGATTGCTTGCGGACTCTTGGGCCCAGCCCGTTCGGCGACAATCGGCCCATGAATGCGACTTATGTGCTTACGCTGTCGTGCCCCGACAAACCCGGCATCGTACACGCCGTGTCGGGCTTTTTGCTGCAGCACGGCGGCAACATCGAAGAAGCGGCGCAGTACAACGACCACACCACCGGCTTGTTTTTCATGCGCGTGCAGTTTGTGTGTGCGCGCTTGAGCGAGCCCGAATTGCGCTTGCAGGTGCAGGCGCTGGCGCAGGCGCACGCCATGCGCTGCGCGCTGCACGCCTGGCACGAGCCCATGCGCTGCGTGATCTTCGTCAGTCAGCAGGGCCACTGCCTCAACGATTTGCTGTTTCGCTGGAAAAGCGGCCTGCTGCGGCTCGACATCCGCGCCATTGTGAGCAACCACCGCGATTTTTACCAGCTCGCGGCCAGCTACAACATCCCCTTTCACCACCTGCCGCTGCGCCCGGGGCTCAAGGCCGAGGTCGAGGCGCGCCAGCTCGAGCTCATCGAACAAGAACAGGCCGAACTGGTGGTGCTGGCGCGCTACATGCAGATTTTGTCCGACCCGATGTGCGAGCAGCTGGCCGGGCGCGCGATCAACATCCACCACAGTTTTTTGCCCAGCTTCAAGGGCGCCAAGCCCTACCAACAGGCGCACGAGCGCGGCGTCAAGCTCATCGGCGCCACGGCGCACTACGTCACGGCGGCGCTCGACGAAGGCCCGATCATCGAGCAAGACGTGGCGCGGGTGGACCACAGCTTCACGGTGGACGATTTGGCCGCGCAGGGGCGCGACACCGAATGCGCGGTGCTGGCGCGCGCCGTCAAGTGGCACTGCGAGCACCGGGTGCTGCTCAACGGCCACAAGACCGTGGTCTTTCGCTGAGGGGCCTAGAGGCAACTGCGCCCAACGGCCGAAATCGCACCCACAAAATCCGACCCATGCCCGCCCGCATCCCCCCCATCCAGTGCCTGCTCACCTTCGAGGCGCTGGCGCGGCTGCGCAGCGTCACGCAGGCGGCCGAAGAGCTGTGCGTCACCCCCAGCGCGGTCAGCCACCGCGTCAAGCAACTCGAGCAGATTTTGGGCGTCAAGCTCTTTGGCCGCGCCGATTTTTCGCTCACCACCGAGGGCAGCGAATACTTGGCGCACGTGCGCGAGGGCCTGCTGGCCCTGCAGCGCTTTCCCAGCCACCAGCCCAGCCCGGGGCGGCGCAAGCTGCGGCTGGCGGTCACGCCCACCTTTGCGCGCTCGCTGGTGATGCCGCGGTTGCAGCAGTTTGCCCAAGCCTACCCCGAGATCGACCTAACGCTACAGATCAGCATCCCGCTGCTCGACGTGGTGGCCGAAGACGCCGACCTCACCATCCGCTTCGGCACCGGGCGCTACGCCGACGTGGAGCACATCTGCCTGGTCAAAGACGCGGTGCTGCCGCTGGCCTCACCGGCTTTTGTGCGCGCGCACGGCCCCTTCGATTGCGCCGCCGACCTCGAAGGCGTGCCGCTGCTGCGCAGCCCGCTCGAGCCCTGGCGCACTTGGTTTGCGGCCCAGCACCTCGACTGGCCCGAACCCAGCGACGGCTCGCAGTTCAACGACATCGGCCTGATGTGCGACGGCGCCGCCGCCGGCATGGGCGTGGCGCTGGTGCGGCTGCGCCTAGGCGCACCCTGGCTCGAGACCGGCGCGCTGGTGCGCTTAGGGGAAGCCGACGCCTTTCGCGCCCCGGTGCCCAGCCCGCACGCGCACTACCTGTGCTGGCGCACCGGCACCATGGACCGCTGGGAATGTGCGGCTTTTGCCGAGTGGCTCAAGAAAGCTTTGGATTAAAGCCGATCCGATTCGATCGGCGCGCAGCCCCGGCAAGGCGGGCGGCGCGGGCACAGCTGCGCCAAAAGCGAAGCAGGATTTGGGATGTGAAGAAGGCACCGGCACCAGCGCTGAATCGGCTTGGCCGCCCCTTGCGCAGCAAGGGCTTGGTGGTGGGTGATACATGGATCGAACATGTGACCCCTGCCGTGTGAAGGCAGTGCTCTACCGCTGAGCTAATCACCCATCAAGCCTCAAATTATAGCGCAATTTCGTCCGCTTTGGCCTGGCCTAATCCACACCTCAACCAGACAGATAGAATCCCAAAAAAGCAGTCAGGAGCAGGGAACATGCAACCAACCCCAGAGGCCCGCCATGGCAACCGCCACCCTCACCCCTAATCGACCCGGCCCCGGCGTGCGCGCCCAGCGCCAAGCCGAGGTGGTGCGCGCGCTGGCCGCCGTGCTGCCGGCGCACGCGCTGCTCTACACCCCCGAAGACACCACGCCCTACGAGTGCGATGGCCTGACCGCCTACCGCGAGCGGCCGCTGTGCGTGGCGCTGCCCGAAAACTACGACCAGGTGCAGGCCGTGCTGCGCACCTGCCACCTGCTGGACGTGCCGGTGGTGGCGCGCGGCGCTGGCACGGGGCTATCGGGCGGGGCCATGCCGCACACCCTGGGCGTGACTTTGGGCCTGGCCAAGTTCAACCGCATTTTGCGCATCGACCCGCTGGCGCAAACCGCCGTGGTGCAAGCCGGGGTGCGCAACTTGGCCATCAGCGAAGCGGCGGCGGCGCATGGCCTGTACTATGCACCCGACCCGAGCAGTCAGATCGCCTGCACCATCGGCGGCAACGTGGCCGAAAACTCGGGTGGCGTGCACTGCCTCAAGTACGGCCTGACGCTGCACAACGTGCTGCAAGTCGATGGCTACACCATGGCCGGCGAGCCGGTGCGCTTCGGCGGCACGGCGCTCGACAGCCCGGGGCTGGATTTGCTGGCGCTGCTGGTGGGCAGCGAGGGCATGTTGGCGCTGGTGACCGAAGTCACGGTGCGCCTGACACCCAAACCGCAACTGGCGCGCTGCATCATGGCCAGCTTTGCCGACGTGCGCGCCGCCGGCGACGCGGTGGCGGCGGTGATTGCCGCCGGCATCATCCCGGCCGGGCTCGAGATGATGGACCAGCCCATGACGGCGGCGGTAGAAGACTTCGTGCACGCCGGCTACGATTTGTCGGCGGCGGCGATTCTGCTGTGCGAGAGCGACGGCACGCCCGAAGAGGTGGAAGAAGAAATCGGGCGCATGAGCGCGGTGCTGCGCGAATGCGGTGCCAGTGCCATCAGCGTGAGCCAGAACGAAGCCGAGCGGCTGCGTTTTTGGAGCGGGCGCAAAAACGCCTTCCCGGCCAGCGGCCGCATCAGCCCCGACTACATGTGCATGGACAGCACCATCCCGCGCAAGCGCTTGGCCGACATCTTGCTCGCCATCCAGGCCATGGAGATCAAGTACGGGCTGCGCTGCGCCAACGTGTTTCACGCCGGCGACGGCAACCTGCACCCTTTGATCTTGTTCGACGCCAGCGACCCGGACCAACTGCGCCGCTGCGAACTGTTCGGGGCTGACATTTTGGAGACCAGCGTCGCCATGGGCGGCACCATCACCGGCGAGCACGGCGTGGGGGTGGAAAAACTCAGTAGCATGTGCGTGCAGTTCAGCCCCGAGGAGCGCGAGCAGATGTTTGGCGTCAAGCGCGCCTTTGACCCCAAGGGCTTGCTCAACCCCGGCAAGGTGATCCCGACGCTGCACCGCTGCGCCGAATACGGCAAGATGCTGGTGCGCGGCGGCCGCCTGGCCTTTCCCGAACTGGAGCGCTTCTGAACCGCACCCAGACCCGGGCCGAGCACTGGACGCTGCTGGCCGAGGCCTTGCGCGACGCGGCCATTTTTTTCCTCGACGCCGACGGCCGCGTCAGCGACTGGACGCCCAGCGCCGAGCGCCTGCTGGGCTGGAGCGCGCCGCAGATGCTGGGCCAGAGCGTGGCCTGCTTTGCCCCGGTGCGCCAGCCGCAGGCCAGCGCTACCCAGCCCGGCACGCAGCCCGGTGCCGAGCCCCACACCGAGCCCGGTCCGCAAGCCGACGACGCCGCCGACCCGATGACGCTGGGCATCGAGCGCGCCACCCTGCTGGGCCAGAGCGAAACCCCGGGCTGGCAGCAGCGCGCCGACGGCAGCCTGTTCTGGGCCCAGACCGTGCTCACCGCCTTGCACGACCCGGAGGCGGGCGAGCTGCAGGGCTACGCCTGCCTGATGCGCGACCAGACCGAGACCAAGCGCCTGCTCGAGCTGCTCGAGCAGCTCAACAGCGCGCTCGAAGCCCGGGTGCAAGAGCGCACGCGCCAGTTGCAAGAAATCAACCACGACCTCGAAGCCTTCAGCGCCTCGGTGTCGCACGATCTGCGCGCACCGTTGCGCCACATCAGCAGCTACCTCGAGCTGCTGCGCGAAGACCTGGGGCCCGAACTGGGGCCCGAGGTGCAGCGGCACCTGGCCACCATCGGTTCGGCGGCCGAACACATGGGCCAGCTCATCGACGGTCTGCTGGCCTTTTCGCGCTTGGGCCGCTCGGCGCTGCAACGGCGCGAGCTGTCGATGACCGACCTGCTGCACTCCAGCCGCAACCGCGTGCTGCACGACCCCGCCTTGCAACGCCCCAGCGACAGCCTGTGCTGGCAGCTGCCGCCCGAGCTGCCGCAGGTGCAAGGCGACCCACGGCTGCTCAGCCAGGTGTGGGACAACCTGCTGGCCAACGCGCTCAAATACAGCCGACCGCGCCCGCGGGTGGAAATCCGCGTCGGCTGGCGCCCGCAGACCAGCCCCGAGGGCGCGCCCGAGCTGGTGTTCTGGGTGCAAGACAACGGCGTCGGCTTCGACACCCAGCGCGCCGAGCGCCTGTTTGGCGTGTTCCAGCGCCTGCACCGCGCGCGCGACTTCGAGGGCGTGGGCATCGGGCTGGCGCTGTGCCGGCGCATCGTCGAGCGCCACGGCGGTCGCATCTGGGCCGACAGCGCCCCCGACCAAGGCAGCACCTTCTACTTCTCCTTGCCCGAGGCGGGCGCTGCCACAACCCCTTAAGCGCGCGGGCCAAAGATCGCACTGCCCACGCGCACCAGCGTGCTGCCGCTGGCGACGGCCGCCTCGAGGTCGGCGCTCATGCCCATCGACAGGGTGTCGAGCGCGGCCGCACCCGGCGGCCACGCCGCTTGCAGCTGGGCCAGCAGCGCGCGCAGCTGGCCAAACAGCGCGCACTGGGCGGCAAAGTCGGGCAATGGCTCGGGGATGCACATCAAGCCACGCAGGCGCAAGCGCGGCAGCTCCAGCAGCTGCTGCGCCAGCGCCAGCGCCTCGGGCGCGGACACGCCGGCCTTGTTGCGCCCACCGTCGAGGTTGACCTGGATGCACACCTGCAGCGGCGCAAGCCCGGGCGGGCGCTGCGCGCTCAGGCGCTGGGCGATGGCCAGCCGTTCGATGCCGTGCACCCAGTCGAAGTGCTCGGCCACGGCACGCGTTTTGTTGCTTTGCAGCGCGCCAATGTAATGCCACTGCAAACCGGTGCAACCCAAGGCGCGCAAGGCGGCGATTTTGTCCACCCCTTCTTGCACGTAGTTCTCGCCAAAGGCGCGCTGACCGGCGTGCACCGCCTCCCGCACCGCCGCCGGGCTCATGGTTTTGCTCACCGCAAGCAAGGCCACGCCGGCCGGATCGCGGCCGTGCTGGGCACAGGCCCGGGCGATGCGCGCCCGCACCTGCAGCAGCCGGTGGTCAATCGTTGTCATAATGTTGTGGTCATATCAAATTTGGACGAGTCGATGGACATCACCCAGCTGCTGGCCTTCAGCCACAAAAACAAAGCCTCAGACTTGCACCTGTCGTCTGGCCTGCCGCCAATGATACGGGTGCACGGCGACGTGCGCCGCCTCAACGTCGAGCCGCTCGAGCACAAGCAGGTGCACGCCATGGTCTATGACATCATGAACGACGCCCAGCGCAAGCACTACGAGGAGTTCCTCGAGGTCGATTTCTCATTCGAAATCGAGGGCTTGGCGCGCTTTCGTGTCAACGCCTTCAACCAAAAGCGCGGCGCGGCGGCGGTGTTTCGCACCATTCCATCCAAAATCCTCTCGCTCGAAGACCTCAACTGCCCCAAAATTTTTGCCGACCTCGCGCTCAAGCCGCGCGGCTTGGTGCTGGTCACGGGCCCGACCGGTTCCGGCAAATCGACCACCCTGGCGGCGATGGTCAACCACCGCAACGAAAACGACTACGGCCACATCCTGACGATCGAAGACCCGATCGAGTTCGTGCACGAATCCAAAAAAAGCCTGATCAACCAGCGCGAAGTCAGTACCATGACGCTGAGCTTTGCGGCGGCGCTGCGCTCGGCCCTGCGCGAAGACCCGGACGTGGTGCTGGTGGGCGAGATGCGCGACCTTGAAACCATCCGCTTGGCCATGACCGCCGCCGAAACCGGGCACTTGGTGTTTGGCACCCTGCACACCTCGAGCGCGGCCAAGACCATCGACCGCATCATCGACGTCTTTCCGCCCGAAGAAAAAGAGATGGTGCGCGCCATGCTGTCGGAGTCGCTGGTGGCCGTGATCTCGCAGACCCTGCTCAAGACCGCCGACGGCAACGGCCGCGTGGCCGCGCACGAGATCATGATGGGCACGCCGGCGATCCGCAACCTGATCCGCGAAAACAAGGTGGCGCAGATGTACTCGGCCATCCAGACCGGCAACGGCTTTGGCATGCAGACGCTGGATCAGAGCCTGATGAACCTGGTGCGTGGCAACCGCGTGCACGTGGCAGAGGCCCGTGCCAAAGCCAAAATCCCGGAAAACTTCCCCGGCTGAACCCCGCCCAGCCCCAACCCCGCTTAGTTACCCCCCAAAGAGGCCGCCATGGAACGCGATCAAGCCAGCCAATTCGTCAACGACCTGCTGCGCCTGCTGGTGAGCCGCAACGGCAGCGATTTGTTTCTCACCGCCGACTTCCCGCCGGCGATCAAGGTCGACGGCAAGATCGCCAAGGTCTCGCCGCAGCCGCTTTCGGGCCAGCACACGCAGGCGCTGGCGCGCGCGCTCATGAACGACAAGCAGTCGGCCGAGTTCGAACGCACCATGGAGTGCAACTTTGCCATTTCCCCCGGAGGTATTGGGCGCTTTCGCGTCAACGCCTTTGTGCAGATGGGTAAGGTCGGTCTGGTGATGCGCACCATTCCGGCCAAAATCCCGACCATCGACAGCCTGGGGCTGCCGCAGGTGCTCAAAAACCTGGCGCTGGCCAAGCGCGGCATCTGCATCTTGGTGGGCGGCACCGGCTCGGGCAAATCGACCACGCTGGCCGCCATGGTGGACTGGCGCAACGAGCACACGCACGAGCACATCGTGACCATCGAAGACCCGGTGGAGTTCGTGCACCAGCACAAAAACTGCATCGTGACGCAGCGCGAAGTGGGGCTCGACACCGACGGCTGGGACGTTGCCCTCAAAAACTCGCTGCGCCAGGCGCCGAACGTGATTTTGATGGGCGAGATCCGGGACCGCGAAACCATGCAGCACGCGATCTCGTTCTCGGAAACCGGGCACTTGTGCTTGGCCACGCTGCACGCCAACAGCGCCAACCAGGCCATGGAGCGCATCATCAACTTCTTCCCCGAAGCGGTGCACGCCCAGATTCTGAAGGACGTCTCGCTCAACCTGCGCGGCATGGTGGCGCAGCGCCTGCTGCCGCGCCAAGACGGCAAGGGCCGCTACGCCGTGGTCGAGATTTTGCTGCACAGCGGCCTGATCGCCGACCAGATCATGAAGGGCGAGATCAACGAGCTCAAGGAGACCATGAAAAAGAGCGTCGAGGTCGGGATGCAGACCTTCGACCAGTCGCTCTTTACGGCCTTCGAGGCCAACCTGATCAGCTACGAAGAAGCCCTGCGCAACGCCGACTCGCAAAACGACCTCAAGCTGCGCATCAAGCTGCAAAGCCAGCGCGCCCGCAACACCGATCTGGGGGCGGGCACCGAACACCTGCAAATCCTCTAAACCACCATGCCCAGTCTGAACCCCAAAACCCACGCCGCTGTGGCGCCGCTCAAGCTGGCCTTTATCGGCTTGGGCGCGATGGGCTTTCCCATGGCCGGCCACCTGGCGCAAGCCGGGCACCAGGTCACGGTCTATAACCGCAACCCCGCCAAGGCGCAGGCCTGGGTGGCCGAGTTCGGTGGCGCCAGCCAGCCCACGCCGCGGCTGGCCGCGCTTGGGGCTGACATGGTGCTGTGCTGCGTGGGCAACGACGCCGACGTGCGCGCGGTGCTGCTGGGCGAGCACGGCGCCATGGCCGGCTTGGCCGCGGGCGCGCTGCTGGTGGACCACACCACCGCCTCGGTCGAGCTGGCGCGCGAGTTCGACGCGCTGGCACGGGCGCGCGGGCTGCATTTTCTCGACGCCCCGGTCTCGGGCGGCCAACTGGGGGCGCAAAACGGGCAACTCACGCTGATGTGCGGCGGCGCACCCGAGGCCTTCGAGCGCGTGCGCCCCACCTTGCAGGCCTACGCCAGCGCCGTGACGCTGATGGGGCCCTGCGGCGCCGGGCAGCTCACCAAAATGGTGAACCAGATCTGCATCGCTGGGCTGCTGCAGGGCTTGAGCGAGGCGGTGGCTTTTGGCCAGCGCGCCGGGCTGGACATGGGGCAGGTGCTCGAGGTCATCGGCCAAGGCGCGGCGCAGAGCTGGCAGCTGCAGCAGCGCGGCCCGACCATGGTGGCCGATCGCTTCGACTTCGGCTTTGCGGTGGACTGGATGCGCAAAGACTTGGGGCTGGTGCTGGCCGAGGCGCAGCGCAACGGCGCCTCGCTGCCGGTGACGGCGTTGGTGGACCAGTTCTACGCCGACGTGCAGCGCATAGGCGGCGGCCGCTGGGACACCTCGAGCCTGGTGCGGCGGCTGCGCTAGAGGCGCTGCGGGGCGCGCTTGTTGCCCGCGCGTCTCCTCTGCCTCTGCGCCCTTTCCCTGCGCTCTTTCCCTGCGCCCTTTAGTTGCCTGCGGGGGTTCGGGGGGCCGCGCTGGCCGGCGCCGGTGCCGGTGCAATGCGCGCCAGTTCTTCTTCGGTGATGAGCTCGAACACCCGCACCACGCGCTGCACGCCAGCGGTGCGGCGTGCGATTTCGGTGGCCCGGTCGGCTTCGCGCGCCGTCACCCGGCCCAGCAGATAGACGGTGCCGCGCTCGGTGACGATCAAAAACGCGTTGGAAGACAGGTCGGCGGCGTCGATCAGGCCAGCGCGCACGCGCGCGCTCACTAGCAGATCGGCCGAGCGCGCGGTGAGCGAAGGCGACCCCATGACGGCCAGCTCATCGACCACCGCCAGCACGTTTTCCACCCCGGCCACCACGCGCAGCGCCAGCGCACGGTCGGCTTCGGTGGCCACTTCGCCGGTGATGAGCACGCGCCGGTTGTAGCTGGTGACGTTGACGCGGCCGCGGTTGCCGATCTCGGCGCGCAGCCGGCTGGCGGCGCGCATTTCGATGCCTTGGTCTTCGACCATGGCGCCCGAGGTGCGGCGGTCGGTGGCCACCAGCACCGTACCGGCCACCGCGCCGCCCGCGATCAGCGGCGCGCAGGCCGACAGGCCCATCGCCGCCGCCAGCACCAGCGCCGCCACCGCCAACAGCCGTGCGTTGTGCGAACCCTTGTCTAAAGCCATGGCCAAATTCCTTACAGATGAATCAATCCGCCTATGATACCTGTGCGGTGGGCAGCGCCCACCTTGGCCCCGCGCTGCAGGCGTAACCCTTTGTTTGCGGACAGCATCCGTTAAAGGCCGTCGGCGTTGAAGGCGGCGCGCAACCATTCGATTTCCAGCGCCTCGCCTTCGCCTTGCACGGCCACCACATCGAAGCGGCACGGCGGCAGCTGCGCCCAGCGCAGCAAATAATGCCGCGCCGCAAACAGCAGGCGCCGCTGCTTGAGCGCCGAGACCGACGCCGCCGCACCACCGTGGCTGCGCTGGCGGCGCTGACGCACCTCCACAAACACCAGCGTGCCGTCGCGCTCGCGCAGAATCAGGTCGATCTCGCCGCCGCCACGCCCCGGCGTGCGAAAATTGCGCACCAGCAGGCGCAAGCCTTGGCGCTGCAGGAAGGCCAGGGCCAGCGCCTCGGCGGCGGCGCCCCGTTCTTTGGTGCTTGGGGCTTTGGTGCTCTGAGCCTTCTGTCCCGTGGCGGCTGGCGCTGGCTTGGCTGGCCTCGGCTTGGTTTCCGCTGCCTTGGTTGCCGCATCGGTGGCCGGTTTTAAGATTTCGCTCATGGTCTCTGTCAACCCCTCGGGCGCACTTGCCCTGCAAGCCGCCCAAGCAGTGGCCGGTGCGCAGCATTATCCGCCTGCCACCCTGTACCTGGTGGCGACCCCGATCGGCAACTTGGCCGACATCAGCTTGCGCGCGCTGCACCTGCTGCAGCAAGTCGATGCCGTGGCCTGCGAAGACACGCGCCACAGCGCCGCGCTGCTGCGCGCCTATGGCATCGAGCGCCCCTTGCTGGCGCTGCACCAGCACAACGAGCGCGAAGCCGCCGCCGCCGTGGTGGCGCGGCTGCAAGCCGGCGCGCGCATCGCCTACGTGAGCGACGCCGGCACCCCCGGCATCAGCGACCCCGGCGCCCGGCTGTGCCAGGCCGTGGCCGCCGCCGGACTGCGCTGCGTGCCGCTGCCTGGCGCCAGCAGCCTCACCGCCTTGCTCAGCGTGGCCGGTTGGGTCGAGAGCGAGGCGGCGCCGGGTTTTGTTTTCCTCGGTTTTTTGCCCGCCAAGGGGGCGGCGCGCGAGCGCGCGCTGCGCCGGCTGGCGCAGCTGCCGCAAACCGGCGTGCTGCTCGAGGCCCCGCACCGCATCCCGGCGCTGGCGCGCGAACTGGCGGCCTTGGGTGCGCGGCGCCTCACCGTGGGCCGTGAGCTCACCAAGCAGTTCGAAGAAATCGCCACCCTGCCCTGCGCCGACCTGCCTGCTTGGCTGGCGGCCAAGCCGCAGCGCCTGCGCGGCGAATTTGCCCTGCTGCTGCACCCACCCGAGGCCACGCCGGCCACCGACCCCGAGGCCGGCCCAGATGCCGGCCTAGGTGCCGAGGCGCTGCGCGTGCTCGATCTGCTGCTGCCCGAACTGCCCCTGAAAACCGCCGTGCGCCTGTGTGCCGAGATCACCAGCGCGCCGCGCAACGCGCTCTACGAGGCGGCGCTGCAGCGCCAAGCGCTCCAAGCCAGCTAGGCCAAAGCCCTCTGCGCCCTGCCCTGCGGCCGCACACAGCCTAGAGGGGCCGGCGTGGTGGCGCCGTCGGCCGCTGTTATGGGCGCGGGTCGTCGGGGGGCCTGCTTGGGCCGTCGCCGGGCAAGGTCGGGTTGGGGGTCTGGCCCTCGCGCACCTCGACATCGCGCGCCTCCACATCGACCACCTCGTCGCCACGCCCAGCGGCAGCGCCGGGGCCGCGACCGGCCCGCCCACCCCAACCGCGCCCGCGTGCGCGCATCCGCTCCTGCATCTGCCGGCGCAGCAGCTCGGCGGCCAGCGGCACGGCCACGCGCCGCCCGCGCAGCAAGGCCCACAGAGCGCCCAGCAGCAGCAAAGGCAGCGCCACGACCAGCAGCAAAACCCCGATCCCAATCAAAAACAGCCACAGCACCAGGCGCAGCAACGCGCCCAGCAGCCACGCCAAGCCATCCAGCAATTTGCCCATATCCCCTTTCTTGGCCGATTGGCCCGTTGCCACCCACAGACACCCGACCGCGTGCCATCGACACCGGCTTGCAATCATCGCGCACAATCGGCTCTGCTGCATGAAACTGTCATGCTTGCGGCTTTCAACCGAGCGCCTCACATGGATTCCACCCGCCCGACCGCCCTCGTCAAACGCCTGCCGCAGTACTTTCTGCGCGGCCTGATCACCATTTTGCCGCTGTTGCTCACCGTTTATCTGCTGTTTGCCTTGGTGGCATGGTCGGAGTCGCTGGCTTCCTACCTGATTCGCCCGCTGCTGGGCAGCCTCTACCTCCCCGGTTTGGGGCTGCTGGTGGCCATCGGCATCATCATTCTGACCGGCTACCTGATCTCGCGCCAAGACACATCGCGCCTGCTCAACTGGGTCGAGCTGCCCTTCACCAACATCCCGGTGGTGCGCAGCATCTACAACTCACTCAAAAGCTTTGCCGACTATTTTTCACCGCAAAGCCCCGGCGAAACCACGCAGCAGGTGGTGATTGTGCGCTGGCCCGAGCAGCCGCTCGAAGTGGTGGGCTTGGTCACGCGCAACCACGTCGCCGGCCTGCCCACCGGTTTTTTGCAGGGCGACCGGGTGGCGGTCTATTTGCCCATGGGCTACATGATCGGCGGCTACACTGTGTTCGTTCCGCGCGCTTGGCTGACACCGATCGACATGAGCGTCGAAGAAGCCATGCGCTCGGCCCTGATCGCTTGGATGCCACCGCGCAAACCACCATGATGACCCGCCATTTGCACGCCTTGCTAGCCCCGCGCAGCGTCGCGGTTTTTGGGGCCTCGGACCGGCCACAGCGCGACGGCACCGCGATCTGGAACCGGCTTGCGGCCGAGTTCAAGGGCACGCTGCATGCCGTCAACCCGCGCCTGCGCCAGCTGGGCGCGCACAAGGTCTGGCACAGCGTGGCCGAGTTGCCGCAAACGCCCGATCTGGCCGTGATCTGCACCCCAGCGGCGACCGTACCCAGCCTGATCGGTGCCTTGGGCGCGCGCGGCTGCAAGGCGGCGGTGGTGGTGAGCACGGGCTTGAGCGCGGCGCAAAAGCAGGCCATGCTGGCGGCGGCCCAGCCCTACGCGCTGCGCATCCTCGGCCCCGACTGCACCGGCCTGCTGGTGCCCCACCTGGGGCTCAACATCAGCCTGACGCAGGTGGGCGCACAACCCGGGTCGGTGGCTTTCGTGTCGCAGTCGGCGGCGCTGGTCACCGCCATGATGGACTGGGCCAGTTCGCGCCAGATCGGCTTTTCGCACTTCATTGCCCTGGGCGAGCACGCCGACGTCGATTTTGCCGACGTGCTCGACTACCTCGCCAGCGATGCGCGCACGCGCGCCATCATGCTCTACGTCGAGACGCTGGACGAGCCGCGCAAATTTTTGTCCGCCGCGCGGGTGGCGGCGCGCAACAAACCGCTGATCGTGGTCAAGGGCGGGCGCTCGGGCCAGGGCCAGCAGGCCGCCTCGACGCACAGCGCGGCACTGGCCGGCAGCGACCGCGTCTTTGACGCCGCCGTGTCGCGCGCCGGCATGTTGCGCGTGTTCCGGCTGCAGCACCTGTTCATGGCGGCCGAGCTGCTGGCGCGCTTTCGCGACAACCGCAGCGAACAGCTGATCGTGCTCACCAACGGCGGCGGGGCCGGCGTGCTGGCCGCCGACGCCGCCGACTACGCCCGCGTGCAGCTGGCGCCCCTGAGCCCCGAGCGCATCGCCGAGCTCGACGCGGTGCTGCCCGTCGGCTGGTCGCGCGCCAACCCGGTGGACATCGGCGGCGATGCGCCACCGCAGCGCTACCTCGACGCCCTGCGCATCCTGCTGCGCGAGCGCGACTGCGCCGTGCTGCTGGTGCACGCCCCCACCGGCCACGTGCCCAGCCTCGACATCGCCCAGGCGCTGCTGCCGCTGGCGAGCGAAAAACCGGTGCGCGTGCTTGGCTGCTGGCTGGGCACGCAGGCCGTGGCCGAGGCCAGCGCGCTGTTTCGTGCTGCCGGCATCCCCGACTACGACACCCCGGAAGACGCGGTGCGCGCCTTCGCCTCGCTGCGCCTGCACCGGCACCACCAGATCGACCTGATGGAGACCCCGCCCGCTGCGCCGCTGCACAGCCGCATGGACTTGCCCGGCATCCGCGAACTGGTCGAGTTCGTGCTGGCCGACGGGCGCGAGTGGCTCACCGAGCCCGAAACCAAAGAACTGCTCAAACGCGCCGGCTTGCCGGTCACGCCCACCCGGGTCGTGCCCCCCGAACCCGAGGCGGCCGTCTATGCTGCCGGCACGCTGGGCTTTCCGGTGGCGCTCAAGATTTTGTCGCACGACATCACGCACAAGTCCGATGTCGGTGGCGTGCGCCTGAACCTGCACAACGCCGCCGAAGTGGAGCAAGCGGCGCGCTCGATGCTCGAGCGCGTGTTGCAACTCCTGCCGCAGGCGCGCATCGAAGGCTTCACCGTGCAGCCCATGGTGCGGCGCCAGCACGCGCATGAGCTGATCATCGGTGCGCGCATCGACCCGCTGTTTGGCCCGGTGATGGTGTTCGGGCAAGGCGGCGTCGCCGTCGAGGTGCTGTCGGACCGCTCGGTGGCGCTGCCGCCGCTCAACGGCAAGCTGGCGCGCTCGCTGGTCGAGCGCACCCGCGTGGCGCGGCTGCTGCAGGGCTACCGCAACGTGCCCGCGGCCAAGCTGGAGGCGCTCATCGACGCCCTGGTGGCGGTGTCGCAGCTGCTGGCCGAGGTGCCCGAAATCGCCGAACTCGACATCAACCCGCTGCTGCTCAACCCCGAGGGCGCGCTGGTGCTCGATGCGCGGCTACGCCTGAGCCGCGAGCGCCCGGCCGGAGCGGCCAACTTTGCCATCCGACCCTACCCGCTCGAGCTGATCGAAACCCTGCCCTTTGCCGACGGCCGCACGCTCACGCTGCGCCCGATCCGGCCCGAGGACGAGGGGCTGCTGGAGCGCTTTTTTGAGCAACTCGACCCCGAAGACATCCGCCTGCGCCTGTTCTACAGCCGGCGCAGCTTCGAGCACAGCGAGTTGGCGCGCATGACGCAGATCGACTACGAGCGCGAGATGGCCTTCATCGCCACCCTGCCCCTGCCCGACGGCAGCGAGGAGATGATCGGCGACGTGCGCGGCCTAGGCGACCCCGACAACCTCGAGGCCGAATTCGGCGTGCTGGTGCGCTCCGACATGAAGGGGCACCGGCTGGGTTGGATTCTGATGGACAAACTGATCCGCTACCTGCGCGCCCACGGCACCCAGCGCATCGTGGGCGCGGTGCTGCGCGAAAACGACGGCATGCTGGGGCTGGGGCGCAAGCTCGGCTTTCACATCAGCGTGCACCCCGAAGACCCGGATCTGCGCCACCTCGAGCTGCCGCTGCAGACCGCCCAACGCGCCTAAAGCCAGACGCTCTGAGGGCACGTTGCGGGTGGGTTCTGGAGGCGGCTGGTTGTAGCCTGCTGCCCAAGGGGCAGCGGGTTCAGCGCTTAGTTGAGCAGCGTAAAGCCGACGATGAACACGCCGATGGCCAAGTTCACCAGCACCCAAGTGCGCACTTTGTCCATCACCGCCGCGGCGGCTGGCCAGTCTTTGGCTTGCACCGCTTTGTCGCAGCGCTTAAAGAGGGCAAAGCGGATGTGGCCGACGATCAGCAGCATCAGAACGCCCAAAGTAGACATCACTTTCCAGTCCAGCGGCATGGTGAAGCTGCCCCCGCCCTCGGAAGCGGCGCGCGCCACGTTGCCGATCATCCACAACCCGGTAAACAGCGCGACCAGCGACACCGCCACCACCGCGTTGGCAAAGCGCCGCATGACCTCGTGCATGATCGGCAGGCGCACCGACGGTTCGAGCGTGGCCAGCGCCGGGCGCAAGAAGAACATGGCAAACACCATGCCGCCCAGCCAAACGATGATGGCCAGCAGGTGCACGGTTTTGAGGGAGGCGTAGAGCATAAAGATCCTGTGAGGTTGAGGTTGAGAGGCTGCGATTCGACACCGCCCAGCGGCAGAGTTCCCTTTGACTGTGGCACAAGCCGGTCGGGCACGTGCTCTGAGGGTTTTTGGGGGTTTTTGTTGCACCGCAACAAAAAAGACTTGCAAAGCGCGCCACAGCCCCTATACTTCGTTTCATGTTGCAGCGCAGCAAATCCGGGCTGACACGGTTTTGAAGCAAACGCGCGCTACAGTTTTCGAACTGTCAGATCTTTTGCCCTCACCCTTTTTTTAAGGAACCCTGCCATGTTGACCGTTGAACAAATCCTCGCCGCCCAAAAAGCCCAAGTCTCCACCCTGTTTGATCTGAGCAGCAAGGCGCTGGCCAGCGTCGAGCGCCTGAACGAGCTGAACCTGCAAGCCGCCCGCGCTTCGCTGTCGGAAAGCGCCAGCCACGCCCAAGCCGTGCTGGGTGCCAAAGACCTGCAAGACGTGGTCGCCCTGCAAAGCGCCGCACTGCAACCCCTGGCCGAAAAAGCCGCTTCCTACAGCCGCCACCTGTACGAAATCGCCACCGGCATGGGCGCCGAGCTGAGCAAAGTCGCCGAAGCCCAAGCCTCGGACGCGCAAAAGCAGTTCGTCGCCGCCGTGGACAGCGCCGTGAAAAACGCGCCCCAGGGTTCGGAGTCGGCCGTGGCTGCCGTGAAAAGCGCCGTCTCGACCGCCAGCGCCGCCATGGAATTGGTGCAAAAAGGCGTCAAGCAAGCCACCGAGCTGGCCGAAGCCAACTTCAACGCCGTCACCAGCACCGCTGCTGCCAGCGCCAAACCGGCTGCCCGTTCCAGCAAATCGGCTGCCTGATCTATCGGTTGCCTGATCGGCACCGATCTGCTCCCCACCTAGGCCGGATGATTTCCGTGCCTTGGTGAGGTGGCCCCAAAGCCCCGAGTGCGTCACCGCCCTCGGGGCTTTGGCTTTGGGCGCGCGGCATGGCGCCAAAGGGACGCGCTGGCGCCACCGAATTGTCATGCTCGGGGAGCGCGCAACGGCATAATGACCCTATTGCCAACCGCCTTATCCAACCCTTCAGGAGAGCACACATGAGCGAAATCCACACCGTCGGCATCCTTGGCGCCGGCACCATGGGCCACGGCATCGCGCAGGTCTGCGCGCTCAACGGCGTCGCGGTCGTGATGGTTGACATCAACGCCGCTGCGGTGCAAAAAGGCTTGGCCGCCGTCACCAGCAACCTCGATCGCTTGCTGAAAAAAGAAAAAATCAGCGCCGCCGACAAAGACGCCGCGCTGGCGCGCATCCAGGTCGGCACCGACTACGCCGCGCTGCAAGGGGCGCAACTGGTGATCGAAGCCGCCACCGAAAACCTCGAGCTCAAGCTCAGCATCCTGCGCCAGCTCGACGCGCTGCTGCCGGCCGAAACCGTGGTCGCCACCAACACCAGCTCGATCAGCATCACCCAGCTGGCGGCCTTGAGCGGGCGGCCCGAGCGCTTCATTGGCATGCACTTTTTCAACCCGGTGCCGATGATGGCGCTGGTCGAGCTCATCCGTGGCCTGCAGACCAGCGACGCCACCCATGCCGCCGTGCATGCGCTCGCGCTCAAGCTCGGCAAAACGCCGATCACGGTCAAAAACGCGCCCGGTTTTGTCGTCAACCGGGTGCTGATCCCGATGATCAACGAGGCCTTTTTTGTGCTCGCCGAAGGGCTGGCCAGCGCCGAAGACATCGACTCGGGCATGAAACTGGGCTGCAACCACCCCATTGGGCCACTGGCGCTGGCCGACCTGATCGGGCTCGACGTCTGCTTGGCGGTGATGAACGTCTTTGTGTCCGAGTTCAACGACAGCAAATACCGCCCCTGCCCGCTGCTCAAAGAACTGGTGGCCGCCGGCCGCTTGGGCCGCAAGAGCGGGCGCGGCGTGTTTAGCTACTGAACCTCTGCGGCGGGCCGGTCTGGGGCCCGGTAGTCGCCCGAGCGCCCGCCGGCTTTGTGCAGCAGGCGCACGCCGGTGATCTCCATGCCCCGGTCCACCGCCTTGCACATGTCGTAGATCGTCAGCAGCGCCACTTGCACGGCAGTGAGCGCTTCCATCTCGACCCCGGTCGGCCCCACCGTCTCGGCGCGGGCGGTGCAGCGCACGGCCGGCCCTTCGGCCAAGAGCTCGAAATCGAGCCCGACGTGGCTCAGCGCCACCGGGTGGCACAGTGGGATGAGATCGCTGGTTTTTTTGGCCGCCATGATGCCGGCCAGCCGCGCCACGCCCAACACATCGCCTTTTTTCGCGCTGCCGGCCTCGATCAACCCCAAGGTGGCCGCTTCGAGCCGGATCAGGCCCTGAGCCACCGCCACGCGGTGGCTGGCCGGCTTGGCCCCCACATCGACCATGTGGGCTTGGCCTTGGGAGTCGAAATGGGTTAAATGGGTTGATGGCTCGGACATGTTCTGGCGGCAAGAGGGGTGGTGCAGGGGCCTGGAGGGCTGGCGACGACGGATGGAGCGCACTTTTGCGCCATGCTGGCATCATACGGCCATGAGAACGAACCTGTTGCAACGCTGCCGCCCATGGTTGTTGGTCTTGGGGCTGGCGGTGCTGGTGCTGCCTGCAGCCACGCTACCCACTGCGGCGGCCACCCCCAATTTGCCCGCCTTGGGCGGCGCCAGCGCGCTGTCGTTGGCGCAGGAGCGGCGCTTGGGCGACGAAATCGCGCGCTCGCTCTACCGCAGCCCCGACTTCATCGACGACCCGCTGCTGCACGACTACCTGCAAAGCATTTGGCAGCCGCTGATGCAAGCGGCCCAGCGCCGCGGCGAAGTCTCGCCCGAGCTGGCCGAGCGCTTTGCCTGGGAGCTGCTGTTCAGCCGCGAGCGCAGCGTCAACGCCTTTGCCCTGCCGGGTGGCTACTTGGGCCTGCACTTGGGGCTGCTGGCCATCAGCACCAGCGCCGACGAAATCGCCGCCGTGCTGGCGCACGAGCTGGCGCATGTGTCGCAGCGCCACATCGCGCGCCGCATCGAGCACGGCCAGCAGCAAACGCCGTGGGTGATCGGGGCCATGATTTTGGGTGCGCTGGCCGCCAACGCCGCGCGCAACGCCGACATCGCCAACGCCGCCATGGCCGGCGGGCAAGCGGTGGCGCTGCAAGGTCAGCTCGCGTTTTCGCGCGACATGGAGCGCGAGGCCGACCGCGTGGGGCTGGACATCATGGCCGAAGCCGGCTTCGATGGCCGCGGTTTTGTCACCCTGTTCAGCAAACTGCAAGCCGCTGCGCGGCTCAACGACGGCGGGTCCTTCCCCTACCTGCGCACCCACCCCATGACCGCCGAGCGCAGCGCCGACATCGAAGCACGGTTGCACGATCTGGGGCCGGCGCGCCAAGCCCAAAGCCCGGTACCGGCGCCGGTGCACGCGCTCATGGCCGCGCGGGCGCGTGTGCTGTCTGAAACCGGCAGCGATCGGCTGCAAGCCTTGGCCGCCACCCTGCGCGCGTCCAGCGCTGGGCGGTCAGCCAGCCACTTGCCAACGGCCCTAGAGAATGAGGAACTGGGCCGCCTCTACGCCGCCACCTTGGCTGCGGCGCGGTTGCGCGAACCGGCGCTGGCGCTGCACGGCTTGCAGCGCTTGCAGGCGCTGGCCCCCACCGAACCCGCCACCCAAGAGAAGTTGCGCTGGTTGCAGCTGGAGCTGTTGCTGCTGCTGCCAGCGCAGGCGCTGCCCCTGGCACAACAGCAACAGCTCGGCACCCTGCTGCAAGCCGCGCTGCAATCAGATCGCCGGGCTGCGCTGCTGCTCGGGGCCCAAGCCAGCTTGCAGCACGGCACCGAACTGCAGCGGCTGGCGATCGCGCGCCTTCAAGCGCGCACCAGCTTGCACCCCAACGACGCCTTGGCTTGGCAAACCCTGGCCGGGCTGCATCTGGCGCAGCAGCAGCCCGTGCGCGCCGCCCGCGCCGAAGCCGAGGCCCGGCTGGCCCTGCTCGACGCCCCCGGCGCCCTGGAGCGGTTGCGCGCCGCGCGCCGGTTGGGACAGGCACCGGGTGCCGCCGATCACATCGAGCAGTCGATCATCGATGCGCGGCTGCGCCACGTTGAAGAAGTGGCGCGCTTGCAGGCATTGCCCTGGCAATGATCACCCCGGCGCCGGTTGCGGTGCCATCGGTCGGTCCAACGGGAGGCCGGCCCCCGCGCCGAGCGCGGCCAGCTGCGCCTCCAACTCGCGCAGCTCCTGCGGCGTATTCAGGTTGCGAAAAGCCAGCGGGTTGTCGGTGGGGGCATCGAAGGGCACCACGGCGCAACGCTGCGTGCGCGCCCACGCCTGCACCTTGCCGCCCCCTTGGGCGATGTAATCGAGCAGACTGGGGCGCAGACTGGCGCGCATCAGACAAAAAACCGGTTGCCAGCGCAGGGTTCCGCACTCATCGGGCGCAGCGGCGAGCGCCATGTCGGCCTGTTCCTGCAGCAGGGCGTGGTGCAAGCGCCGCAGCAGATCGAGCGGAAACAACGGCACATCGCAGGGCACCGTGAGCAGCAAAGGCGTGCGGCAGTGCTGCAAACCGGCGGCAAAACCCGCCAACGGGCCGGCAAAATGCCCCACCGGATCCGGCCACACCGGCAGCCCGAAGGCGGCGTAGTCGGCCCATTCGCGGTTGGCATTGATCGCCAGTTGCAGCGGCCCGGCTCCAGCATCGGCGCCATCGGTGACTTGCGCGCGCAAGCGCTGCAGCGCCCACTGCACCAGCGGCACCCCTTGCAAGCGCACCAGCCCCTTGTCCACCCCGCCCATGCGGCTGCCGCGCCCGCCAGCCAGCACCAAGGCCGTCACGGGCCAGTTTGCATCAGAGGCCAAGGTCATTGCGGCGCGTCAGCTTGGAGTCGGCGCAGCCAAGCGGCTAAAGTAAGCGTCCACGGCGGGCCGCTCGCGCACTGCCCGGGGCTGCACCACATGGCCGATGTTGACAAAGCACAGCGCCATTTCATCGTCGGCCAAGCCAAACAAACGCCGCAGCGGGGCCGATTGCAACGCTTGGCCGCTGGTGAGGCTCGAGCCCAAGCCCAGCGCGCTGGCTTGCAGCAGCATGTTTTGCAAGGCCGCGCCGGCCGACAACAGGCGCTCGTGATCGGGGATTTGGGGAATCTCGGCCCCCGCAGCATTCAGGCGCAGCAGCGCCAGCAGCAGCCAAGGCGCGCGCTGCGCTTTGTCGGCGGCCTGCGCCAGTTGCTCGGCGCTGGCTTGGGGGTCGCGCTCCAGCAAGGCCGCCGCAAAAGCCGCCCCCAAGCGCGCGCGCTGCGCCAGCGGCACCTCAATCAGGCGCCACGGCAAAATGCGCCCATGGTCGGGCCCGGCCGCCGCCGCCGCCAAGATCAGCTGCTGCTGCGCCGCGTCGGGCCCCGGCGCGCACAGGCGCCTAGGCGAGGTGCTGTGTCGGCCCTGTATCAGGGCTTGGGCCCAGTGCCCATGGTCGCTGGCGGTGCGGTCTTGCATCGAAGCTGGTTTGGATTTTGTCGCCGTCGCTGGACCGCGCAGGGCACGCTAGGGTGCCCGTCAGAACTGGCTTGTACGCGCCACTTCGACGTCTTCCACGTACGAGATACCGGAGTAGTTGCCGAAATAGGTCGACACCACCCCATCGATGATCTTTTGCGCCACCTCGGGCCTGGCGGTGATGAATTCGATCTTGACGTTGCTAAAAATCTCACCATGCCCACTCAGGGCGTCGGAGCGCACACCGCGGTGCCCTTGTCCGTTGGCGTACACCGCCGTGTAACCGGTGGCCCCGGCTGCCATGGCCAGCGTCACCACCTTGTCGAGCAAAATCTTTTCGGTGACCACCACCACCTTCTTGGCCTTGTTCAGCATTTCTGTACCCAAAATCCTTATCATAGGTCAAAAACCCAGCGCCCGAGGATCAAGAACAAGGGGATGCAGATGGCGATCGCCACCGGCGTGCCGATGCCGGTCGATGAGCCGATGTACGACGACGGGTTGGCCGTGGGGATGCCGGCGCGCAGCGTGGGCGGGCCCGAGATGTCGGAACTGGACGCAGCGATGATCGCCAGCAAGATCACGCCCCCGGGGCTGAAACCCACCAGCACGTGCGCCACGTAACCCAAACCAAATGCAATCAAACCGTGCACGATCGGCATCACGAAGGCGTAGGCGATGTACCAATGCGCGACCTTGCGCAATTCGTTCAGGCGCTGATAGGCCTCGATGCCCATGGTGATCATCAACACCGTCAATAGGCCACGAAACAGCAGGTCGTAAAAGCCTTCAAATACCGCCTCGGGGCGCGTAAACAGCCCGATCGCCACACCCAGCAGCATGGCCGACAGCGCTGGGCCTTGCAGGCTTTCTTTGACGATGGGCCAAATCGCCACCCGCTTGGTGGAGCCGTCCTTTTTGCTCAAGTACATATTGGCCAATACGATGGCCAGCACCAGCGCCGGAATATCCATGAACGGATACAAAGCCGGCACCCAGGCTTCGAAATAAATGCCTTCGTCTTCGAGCATAAACATGGCCGCAGCCATGGTGGACGCACTGACGGCGCCAAATAGGCCTGCGGTGGCCAGGGCATCGTCTTTTTTTACGCCATTCATGCGCGCCAAGGTCAACCAACCCAATACCACGATCGTCATGCCGATTACGGCGCTGAACAAGGCCGGCAACAGCATGGCGCCGATGTCGCCGCCGCGTATTTCCATGCCGCCCTGAATGCCGATGCGCATCAGCAGCATGAAAACGCAGAAGCGGTAGATGGCGTCTGGAATATCGAGCTTGCTGCCCAATGCCGCCGCCAACATACCCCCCAGCAAAAACGCCAGCGTGGGGGTTTGGAACTGGGTCAGGAAGGTGTGGAAAAATTCGAGCAAAACATCCATGGACAGCGCCTCACCTCAGGCCGTTGATCAAGCGGCTGCCCTTTGGTGCGCCGCGCGCGCGCCCACCACTGCACGGCTTGCAGTGGTGGGCGCGGCTCTTGAGTGTAACCGTGGGGGCTCAGGCCGCCACATCGGTACGCGGAGCAGGCGCCGCACCCGGGCGCTTGAGGTGTTCCTGGCCGCTCTTAGGCACCAGGAAAAAGGCCAGCACCAGCGCCACGGTGGCGGTGGCGGCCGCGCTCAGGAAGGCCATGTCGTAGCTGCCGGTTTGGGTGCGCACCATGCCGCCCACCATCGGCCCGAAGAAGCCGCCGCCGCCAAAGCCGATCAAATACACCAAGCCGTAGATGCGCGCGACGTAGGTGGAGCCAAAGAAGGCCGTGGTCAGGATCGGGTTCAGGGCCAGTATGCCGCCAAAGGCAAAGCCGGTGAGCCCAGCAGCCACGAACATCACGGTCGGCGTGGCGGCGATGCTCAGGGTCAGCATGGCGGCGATCATGAGGCAGATCACGATCATGTAGGCGTTGCGGATGCCGATGATGTCGGAGATGGCGCCCCAAGTCGGGCGCCCCGCGCCATTGAAGATGGCCATGGTCATCACCACCAAGCCGGCGGCGGCGGCGGCCATGCCGATGCCGGTCGGCTGGGCGTCGCGGGCAAAGGCCGCCAGTTGCGAAACCGCCATCAGGCCACCAAAGATGCTCAGGAAGAACATGGCTCCGGTGAGCCACATCTGCGGTGTGCGTGCGGCCTCGGCGAAGGTTAGGTCGTTCGGGTTGATGGCGACCTCGTTTTTGCCACGGGCGGCAGCGGCGGTGGCATCGTCCATGGGCTCCCAGCCGCGGCCGGGCACGAAATGCCAGTCGGCGGGTGGAAAGCGCAGTACCGTGCCGATGATGAATAGACCGATTGCAAACACGGCCCCAGTCCACATATAGGTTTCACGCCAGCCGATGGCGGCGATGCTGGCGGTCCAGACCGGCCCCGCCACCGCCGCCCCCAAACCAAAACCCAGCACCGCAAAGCCGATCGCCGTGCCCTTTTTGTCCGGGAACCAGCGCGAGCTCACCGCCACCGTGGCCGCGGTGTAAGTCAGGCCCAAACCGATGCCGCCGACCACGCCAAAGGTCAGCACCAGTTCAACCACGGTGTCGATTTGCGCCGAAAGAATCTGCGACGTGGCCAAAAAGGCCGCGCCCACAAAGAACACGATTTTTGGGCCGTATTTGTCCACGAAATAACCGCCGACGAACATCAGAATGCCAAACACGAACATGGCGGTGGAAAAGGCGGCAACGGTTTCGGCGCGGGTCCAGCCGAATTCGGCTTCGAGCGGGCGCACAAACACGCTAAAGGCATAGGCGGCGCCACCGATCAAGGTGGTGAGCGCGCCCAATAGGGGAAAGATCCAGCGGTTTTTAACCAGATCGATACCCAGCCAGGTGGGGGCCGGGGAGGCGTTGGATTTCATTGTGTCTCCTCAAGTGGATGGCGCTGTTCAGGTTAGGCATGGACAAGTGAGCTGATGCCCCTCAGTTCGCCTACCACATCTGATTGAAAAAAACCTTGTGATTCAGGGACTTGCTGGTATTCATCAAGCACCCATCAACACTTAACCCGAACAGCGACAAGTGGATGGATCAGCAAGACCAGAGCTTAAACGCGCCGCTGGGCTTGCCCTGCGGACGTGCGAATATATGCCCTAGAAGCATCAAAAACACACTAGGGAAAGTCCCAATCTATTTAATCGGAACTAAAGTTCTCAGAAAAGAAATATATAAGCTTTTTCTGAATTTTTCGCGACTTCCAGGTCATTTGCATCCGCACTGCAAGCCAATCTTGTTGACGCTTTCGCGACCCTACAAAAGACACACAACACGGCAGGTTTTTTTATTGGATAAAATCCGCGAATACAAGCTTTGGTTTTTGAATGCGTTAATTAGGGTTTCCCCCATGAGCTATTCTAGTGCAAGCACTCAACCGGTCTGGTGTTGGCGCGACGGCACGCGCCGGGCTGCGCTGGACGAACTGGCCGAGGAAATCCCCGTGGCCATCGAATACAACGCCACGCCTTTCGCGGTGATGATGGCCAGCCCGGCCGACCTAGACGATCTGGCGCTCGGCTTCACCCTCAGCGAAGGCATTGCACGGCAGGATCAATACGAATCCGTGCAGACCTGGGTGGGCAGCAGCAGTGCGCGCTTGGCGATCGAGATCGCCACACCGGCGCTGGAGCCTTTGCTGGCGCTGCGCCAGCGCAACCTGGTGGGGCGCAGCGGCTGCGGCCTGTGCGGCACCGAAAGCCTGCCCGGCGTGCTGCGGCCGCTGCCCGATTTGCGCGGTCGCGGCCCGCGCTTGGGTACCGAGGCCATCGAGCGCGCGCTGACCGAGCTGGAGCCGCTGCAAGCGCTGCGCAACCGCACCGGGGCCACGCATGCCGCCGCCTGGTGCCAGCCTGACGGCCGCATCTGCTGCGTGCGCGAAGACGTGGGGCGCCACAACGCGCTGGACAAACTCATCGGCGCCCTGGCCGCGCGCGGCACCGACCCGGCCAGCGGCTTTGCCCTGGTGAGCAGCCGCGCCAGTTTCGAGATGGTGCAAAAGGCCGCCACCTTTGGCATCACGGTGCTGGTGGCGGTGTCGGCACCCACCAAGCTCGGCGTCAGCTTGGCCAACCAGTGCGGCCAGACCCTGATCGGCTTTGCCCGTGGCCGCTCGTTCACCGCCTACAGCGCGGCCGGGCGCATCGCCGCGCTCGAACCCATTTACACCTCCCTCACCGCCCCCATCGACAACTAGCCCAAGGAGACGCATGAGCACCCTACCAAGCCCCGCGGCCGCGCCAGCCGCACCCCATCCCGACCAAGCGGCGCCCGACAAGCTGACTCCGCTGCTCGAGCGCTGGCGCAAGGTGCCCGGCGGCCTGCTGCCGCTGCTGCACGAGGTGCAAGCCGCCTTCGGTTACGTGCCCTCCAGCACCGTGCCGCGCATCGCGCGTGCCTTGGGGCTCTCGCGCGCCGAGGTGCACGGCGTCATCAGCTTCTATCACGATTTTCGCAGCCAACCGCCGGCGCAGCACCGGTTGCGCGTCTGCCAAGCCGAATCGTGCCAGGCCATGGGCAGCCAAGCGCTCACCACCGCGCTCGAGCAGCGCCTGGGCTGCAAGCTCGACCAGCCCCGCGCCGATGGCACCTGGGCGCTCGAATCGGTCTATTGCCTCGGGCTGTGCGCGGCCTCGCCGGCGCTGATGCTCGATGGCCAACTGCACGCCCGGGTCGGGCTGGAGCAAGCCCAGGCCCTGATCCAGCACACCGAGGAGCAGCGCGCATGAGCCCCACTGTCTATGTACCCAACGATTCGGTGGCGCTGGCGCTGGGTGCCGACGCGCTCGCCGCCGCCTTGCAGCTGCACGCTCTGCGCCGCGGCAGCCCGTTGCGGCTGGTGCGCAACAGCAGCCGCGGCCTATACAGCCACGAGCCGCTGCTCGAAGTCGATACGCCCGCTGGGCGCGTGGGCTACGCCCGCGTCAGCGCCGAGCAGGTGCCGGCGCTGTTCGACGCCGACTTTCTGCATGGCGGCGCGCACCCGAGCTGCATCGGGCTGGTCGAGCGCCTCGACTGGTTGCAGCGCCAAGAGCGCCTGACCTTTGCCCGCGCCGGCCTGACCGACCCGCTGTGCCTAGACGACTACGCGCGCCACGGCGGCTGGGCCGGGCTGCTGCGCGCGCTCGAGCTGGGCCCAGCTGCCACGGTGGAAGAAATCGCGCAATCGGGCTTGCGCGGGCGCGGCGGCGCGGCTTTTCCAGCCGGCATCAAGTGGCGCACCGTGGCGGCACAAACGGCAGCGCCCAAATACGTGGTCTGCAACGCCGACGAGGGCGACTCGGGCACCTACGCCGACCGCATGGCGATCGAGGGCGACCCCTACCAGCTGATCGAGGGCATGGCCATCGCCGCTTATGCCGTCGGCGCCAGCTCGGGCTACGTCTATCTGCGCTCGGAATACCCGCACGCCATCGCCACCTTCAAGCAGGCACTGGAGCGCGCACGCGCCGCCGGCTGGCTGGGCGCGCGCGTGGCCGGCAGCAGCTTTGCCTTTGACATCGAGCTGCGCGTGGGCGCCGGCGCCTACATCTGCGGCGAAGAGAGCTCCTTGCTCGAAAGCCTGGAGGGCAAACGCGGCCTCGTGCGCGCGCGCCCGCCGCTGCCCGCTGTGCGCGGCCTGTTTGGCCAGCCCACGCTGGTGCACAACGTCATCAGCTTGGCCACCGTGCCGGTGATCGTGGCGCGCGGCGCCGCCTTTTACGCCAACTACGGCGCCGGGCGCTCGCGCGGCACGCTGCCCATCCAACTCGCTGGCAACCTGCGCACCCCGGGCCTGGTCGAGAAGGCCTTTGGCGTCAGCCTGCGCGAGCTGATCGAGGACTTTGGCGGCGGCACCGCCAGTGGCCGGCCAGTCAAGGCGGTGCAGATCGGCGGCCCGCTCGGTGCCTATCTGAGCGCGGCCGAGCTCGACCTGCCGCTCGACTACGAAACGCTGGCGCAGCATCAGGCCATGGTCGGCCACGGCGGCATCGTGGTCTTTGACGACCGCGCCGACATGGCCGCACTGGCGCGCTATGCCATGCACTTCACTGCCATCGAGAGCTGCGGCAAGTGCACGCCGTGCCGCATCGGCGCCGTGCGCGGGCGCGAGCTGATCGAACGCATGCAGCACGCGCCCGCACAGGCCGCCGAACGGGCGGCCGAACTCGAAGCGCTGTGCGACCTCATGGAACACGCCTCGTTGTGCGCGCTCGGCGGCATGACCCCCTACCCGGTGCGCTCGGCGATCCGGTTGTTCCCGGCCGACTTCGGCCTGCCCCGCCCCAACCCAGCCAAGGAGAGCGCCCATGTGGAGTGAACTGCGCCGGCTCAAAGCCGATACCGACTACGGCACACCACCGCGCGACGGCGCCCCGGTGGCCCTAGAGATCGATGGCGTGGCGGTCACGGTGCCTGCGGGCAGCTCGGTGCTGCTGGCGGCCACCGAGGCCGGCTCGCAGGTGCCCAAGCTGTGCGCCTGCGACACGCTCGAGCCCTTTGGCAGCTGCCGCGTCTGCTTGGTGGAGATCGAGGGCAAGCGCGGCTACCCGGCCAGCTGCACCACCCCGGTGGAAGCGGGCATGGTGGTGCGCACCGCCACGCCGCGGCTGCAGGCGCTGCGCCGCGGTGTGCTGGAGCTGTACCTGTCCGACTTTCCGGCCGACGAAATCGCGGGCGGCTGGAGCGAATTCCACCAAACCCTAGAGCAAGTGGGTGTGCGCAGCCACCCCTACGGCCACAACGGGGCCAGCCACGCCGGGGCGCCAGTCGATCAGTCCAACCCCTACTTTTTGTTCGACCCGGCCAAGTGCATTGTCTGCAGCCGCTGCGTGCGCGCTTGCGAAGAAATCCAGGGCACCTTTGCCCTGGCCCTGCAAGGGCGCGGCTTCGACACCCAAGTCGTGGCCGGGCAGAACCAGCCCTTTTTCGAATCCGACTGCGTCAGCTGCGGTGCCTGTGTGCAGAGCTGCCCGAGCCAAGCCCTAGTTGAAAAAAGCCTTTTTGATGGAGCCAACGATCATGCCACTGCCACTGCAACCTGAACGCAGCGTCGTCACCGTCTGCGCCTACTGCGGCGTGGGCTGCGCCCTCGAGGCGCAAACCCGAGCCGGCCGCATCGTGCGCATGCTGCCTTGGAAAGAGGGCAAATCGAACCACGGCCACAGCTGCGTCAAAGGCCGCTTTGCCTACAACTACTACAACGACCCGGACCGGGTGCGCACGCCGCTCATCCGCGATTCGATCGACGAACCTTGGCGCGAAGCCTCGTGGGACGAGGCCATCGCCTTTGCCGCCGCCGGCCTGCGCGGGGTGCAGCAGCGCCACGGTGTGCGCTCGATCGGCGCGGTCTCGAGCTCGCGCTGCACCAACGAAGAAATCTACCTGACGCAAAAACTGGCGCGGGCCGTGTTTGGCAACAACAACATCGACAACTGCGCGCGCATCTGCCACTCCCCGACCCAGTTTGGCCTCTCGGCCACCATCGGCGCGGGCGCGGCCAGCCAGCATTTCGACTCGATCTTGCAAGCCGACGTGATTTTGGTGGTGGGAGCCAACCCCACCGAGGGGCACCCGGTGTTTGGCTCGCTGCTCAAGCGCCGCGTGCGCCAAGGCGCCACGCTGCTGGTGATCGACCCGCGGCGCACCGAAACCGTGTCGTCGCCGCACTGCCAGGCCACGGTGCATCTGGCGCTGCGCCCGGGCACCAATGTGCTTGTGCTCAACAGCGTGGCGCACGTGATCGTGACCGAAGGCCTGTACCGCGAAGCCTTTGTGCGCGAGCGCTGCGAGTGGCCCGAGTTCGAGCGCTGGCAGGCGCTGGTATCCGACCCGCGCTACGCCCCCGAAGTCGCCGGCCCCGAGGCCGGGCTCGACCCCGAGGCCATCCGCACGCTGGCGCGGCGCTATGCCGCCGGCCCCAACTCGGCCATCTACTACGGCCTGGGCGTGACCGAGCATTCGCAAGGCTCGACCGGCGTCATGTGCTTGGGCAACCTGGCGCTGGCCTGCGGCATGCTGGGCCGCGAAGGCGTGGGCGTCAACCCCTTGCGCGGGCAGGGCAACGTGCAGGGCGGCAGCTGCTTGGGCAGCTGGCCACACGTCTATTCGGGCTATCGCTTCGTCTCCGACCCCGAGGTGCGCGCCAGCTTCGAAGCCGGTTGGGGCGTGGCCCTAGACCCCGAGCCGGGTCTGCGCCTGCCCAATATGTTTGACGCCGCCGTGGGCGGCGACTTTCGCGGCATGTTCATCATGGGCGAAGACCCGGTGCAGAGCGACCCGAACCAGAACCACGTCATCGCCGCCATGCGCAACATGGAGTTTGTGGTGCTGCAAGACCTGTACCGCAACGAAACCTCAAAGTACGCGCACGTGCTGCTGCCGGGCAGCTCCGCGCTCGAAAAAGACGGCACCTTCACCAACGCCGAGCGCCGCGTCAGTCGGGTGCGCCAGGTGGTGCCGCCGCTGGCCGGCCTGCAAGACTGGGAGGTCGTGGTGCGGCTGATGAACGCCATGGGCTACGCCACCCAGTACCGCGACGCCGGCGAGGTGCTGCTGGAGCTGGCAAGCCTCACCCCCGCCTACAGCGGCCTGTCGTTCGAGCTGCTCGAGCGCGTCGGCTCGGCGCAGTGGCCGGTCGATGCCAAGGCGCCCGAGGGCACCGAGGTGCTGCACCTCGAGCGCTTCCCGCGCGCCAACGGCTTGGGCACCTTCATGCTCACCGGCTACGTGCCCACCACCGAGCGCAGCAGCGAGCGCTACCCGCTGCTGCTCACCACCGGCCGCATCCTCACGCAATACAACGCCGGCACCCAGACCCGGCGCAGCGCCAACAGCCAATGGCACCCCGAAGACGTGCTCGAAATCAGCGCCGCCGACGCCATCGCGCGCGGCATCCGCGACGGCGAGCAGGTGCAAGTGAGCAGCCGCTTTGGCAGCACGCAGCTCAAGGCGGTGTATTCGCAGCGCGTCAACCCGGGCGTGGTCTATACCACCTTCCACCACGCCGAGTCGCGCGTCAACGCGCTCACCTCAGACCGCTCCGACTGGGCCACCAACTGCCCCGAGTACAAGGTCACGGCGGTCGAGGTGCTGCGCGTCGCCGCGCCGGCGGGCGTGAGCGCTGCCAGCACCCAAGCCAGCGAGGTGCTGGCATGAGCAGCCCCGCGCACCTCCACGCCCCACCCAGCGCCGAGCCGGCCGTGATGGAGCTCGAGCGCCTGCTGACCATGGCCGGGCAGATCGGCGATTTCTTTGCCCCCTACCCGCCCGAGCGCGCCGCCGAGGGCGTGCGCAACCACCTGCGTAGCTACTGGGAGCCGCGCATGCGCGCGGCGCTGCTGGCGCACATCGAAGCCGGCGCCCACGGCCTAGCGCCCCAAGTGGTGGCCGGCGCGCGCCTGCTGCAAGACGAGGCTGCGGCAAAAAAAAGCTACTACGGGCCGCCCAAGGCTTGAGGCTGGTGCGGGGGGCGGGCGTGAGCCATGCTGCCCCTCAGCCCGGCCGACCATCGATGCGCGGCAAGCCGTACCAGCGCAGCATGCGCAGCGCCCACGGCAGCAGTGCCAGCGTCCAGAGCAGCGCGGCGGCCAGCGTCAGGCCCAGCAGGTAGCGCAGATCGACCAAGTCCGACACCACCCGCAGCACCGTGGCCAGCTGCAGCAACCAAAACAGGCTCCACACCAGCCGGTCGGCCACCAGCAAGCGCCCGCTGTGCCCGCACGAGACCCGGGTCACCATCGCCAGCAACAGCGAACCCATGAAACCCATGGTGATGGCGTGCATGGCCCCCAGCGTCCAAGGCGCATCGCCCGAGAGCAGCATCCAGAAGTGGCCGATCGAATCGATCAAAAACGCCAGCCCGAGCCACAAAAAACCGATGTGCAGCATCGCCAGCAACCGAATGCGCAGGCTCTGCACCAACCCCCAGACAAAGGCCAGCCCCAGCAGCACCATGCCCGAGACCAACAACCAAAAGCTGCCCAGCGCCGCCCACAGGCGCAGCTCCCATTCCAGCCACTCGACCCAGACCATGAGCAGGCGCAGCGCGATCGCCAGCAGCAAAAACAGCAGCACCCAGAGCGGGCGCCAGATGCTGATCATGGGCAAGGCGCTGGAGGTGAAGAACGGGATCATGCGGTGCGCCACCGTCACATAGACCACCACCACAAAGCCCCACAAGCCACTGGTCAGCCACGCCCGCGCCAGCGAGGGCTGGTCCCAAGCCAGCGCCAGCAACATACCGGCCAAGCACAGCAGCCCTAGGCCCCAAGCGCCAGCGATCAGGCGCGCGTGCACCTGATCGGCCACCCGGCTTTGGCGCAGCATGGCGAGCAAATGCCACAGGCCCGCGCACAGCCCCAGCCACGCTAGGGCACCCCCAACCAAGGCAACCGTGCCGCCCAATTGCGCTCCCAGCAGCCACAGGCACCACCCCAACCCCTGCAGCCACAGCCCGGGCGCGATCTGGCGCGCCGTCGGCCCCTCGATGCCGAGCCAGCGCGGCCCGGCGGTGTACAAAAACCCCAGAAAAAACAGCGGCACGAAGCCATAGGTCATGACCGCGCCATGAACCAGACTCGGGTACCAGACCAGCGGCCACACCAGCGCCTCGGGCAGCCAGGCGCTGCGCACCAGCTGCACGTTGAGCCACCACAGGCTCGACAAAATCAGCAGCACGCACGCCAGCGCAAAGGCCAGCCGGTGCGGCGCCCAGTACAGGGCGCGCCAACTCCAGCGCGCTGGCGCAGCAGCAGGTGGGGGCGGCGCGTTCATGGCAAATAATCGATGCACATCACGCGCCATCATGGCACCCAGACCGACACGGCGCCATCCTTCTGCGGCCGGGCCTGTGCCGTGCAAGAGGAGGATGCTGCGGGTTGCGCCCTAGTTCTTTGGAACTAGAACCCAGGGCGGCCCCAGCGGCGACAATAGCCCCCGAGTACGCCCCTATGATGCCCAAACGCCGACTTTCGACCCAGTTTTTGGTGCTGGGCTTGGCGCTGCTGGGTTTGGCGCTGGTCTCCATCGCCTCCACCATGTGGGTCACGCGCAAGCTCGACGGCGGCGCCGCCGCCGTGAACGAAGCCGGGCGCTTGCGCATGCAAGCCTGGCGCCTGCTGAGCGCCGAACTGGCGCAGCACGACCTGCAGGCGCGCGCCGTGCTGGTGCAGGAGTTCGAGCACAGCTTGGATTTGCTGCGCCGGGGCGACCCGCAACGCCCCCTGCTCGTGCCTTGGAACGCCGCCACCCGGGCCAAGTTTGAAGCCTTGCAGACCTCTTGGCTGCAGCTGCGTCCGGTGCTATCGGGCGCATACGGCCCAGCGCTCGGCCATGGGCAATTGGTCACCGAGGTCGATGCCTTCGTCGATGAGGTGGACCTGTTGGTGCTGGCGATCGAACGCGTATTGGTGCGCTTTGGCGCCCTCTTGACCCTGTTTCAGTTCGTGATGATGGCGCTGGCGGTCGCTGGGGCGATCTTGGCGCTCTACATGGGTCATTTGTACGTCGCCTTCCCCGTGCGCCGCCTGATCGAGGCCCAGAACCGGGTGCAAGCGGGCGAGTTCGGCGCGCGCATTCCGCCCGAGGCGCACGACGAGTTCAACCAGCTCGCCGCCGGCTTCAACCACATGACCCAGACCTTGGGCGAGCTCTACCAAGGGCTGGAGCGCCGGGTCGAAAACAAGACGCGCGACCTGCGCGCCGAGCGCGAGCGCCTGCGCGTGTTGTACGAAGTCAGCAGCTTTCTGATCGACGCCCGCTCGATGGACGAAATCACGCGCGGATTTGCCCAGCGCGTGCGCGCCTTCAGCCAGGCCGATGGCCTGGCCCTGCGCTGGACCGACCCGGCCAACCAGCGCTACCTGATGCTGGGCAGCGAGGCCCTGCCGCCCGAACTGGTCGAGGGCGAACACTGCATCGAGGCCGGCGCCTGCGCCTGCGGCCAGTTGCCCGAGCAGGCGCGCACACGCGTGATACCCATCGTCAGCGCCACCGACGCGCGCTTGGGCAACTGCGCCAAGGCCGGCTTTGTCAGCCTGATCACGGTACCGATTCGGGTCCAGGAGCGTTTGCTGGGCGAGATCGACCTGTTCTTTCGCCACCCGGCCACCCTGACCGAGGCCGACCGCGCGCTCTACGAAGCCTTAGCCAGCCAACTGGCCGCCGCCCTCGAACACCTGCGCAACACCGCCCTGCTGCGCGAAGCTGCGGTGAGCGAGGAGCGCACCCTGCTGGCGCGCGAACTGCACGACTCGATCGCCCAGTCGCTGGCTTTCCTCAAGATCCAGGTCACGTTGCTGCGCCAGGCCTTGCAGCGCGCCGACACGCAGCTGGTGCAGCAGGCACTGGAGGAAATCGACGCCGGCGTGCGCGAGAGCACCAGCGACGTGCGCGAACTGCTGGTGCACTTTCGCACCCGCACCAACAGCGACGACATGGCGCAGGCCCTGCGCGCCACCCTGAGCAAGTTCGAGCACCAAAGCGGCATCAAAACCGAGCTCGAGCTGCAGGGCCAGGCGATCGAGCTGCCCTCCGACGTGCAGCTGCAGGTGCTGCATGTGCTGCAGGAAGCCTTGTCGAACGTGCGCAAGCACGCCCACGCCAACCGGGTCTGGCTCAGCGTCGAACGCGGCCCAGTGTGGCGCTTCAAGGTGCGCGACGACGGCTGCGGCTTCGAGCCCAAGCCACCCGCTGCCGACGACACCCACGTCGGTTTGCATATCATGCGCGAACGCGCCGAGCGCATCGGCGCCCGGGTGCAGATCGAATCGCGCCCGGCGCACGGCACCGAAGTCTGCCTCGAACTCCCAACCGCCACTCAAAGCAACGCCGCATGAACCCAGCCCCCACCCCGCCCATCCGCCTGCTGGTGGTCGATGACCACAACCTGTTTAGACGCGGCCTGATCGCGCTGCTGGCGCAGGATGCGCGCTTTGAAGTCGTGGGCGAGGCCGCCGACGCCTCGCAAGCCCTGCAGGTGCTGGGCCAGCAGCGCCCCGATCTGGTCTTGCTCGACAACCACATGCCGGGTGTGCTCGGGGTGCAGGCCATTGCCGACCTCAAGCGCGCCCAGCCGGGCGTGCGCGTGCTCATGCTGACGGTGAGCGAAAACGTCGAAGACCTGGCCGCCGGGCTGCGCGCCGGTGCCGACGGCTACTTGGTCAAGACCATCAACACCGACGCCCTGTGCGACTCGATCCAGCGCGTCTGGGACGGCGACTCGGTCATCAGCCCCGAGATGATGGGCAAACTGGTCGGGCTTTTGCGCCACCCCCCCGACACCCCATCCGCTGCTCCAGCCAACCCGGCCGCTGACTCCGCGCCGGCGGCGGCGCGCAGCCAAGCGCTGCACGCGCTCAACCCCAAAGACCCGATCCACACCCTGTCGCCGCGCGAAAGCGAAATCCTAAAGCTCATCGCCAAGGGCGACAGCAACAAGCACATCGCGCGCGCGCTGGGCATCGCCGAGACCACGGTCAAAATCCACGTCCAGCACATTTTGCGCAAGCTCAACCTGAGCAACCGCGTCCACGCCGCCGTCTATGCCAGCGAGCGCGGGCTGAGCTAGCGCTGCGCCCTGCTCCTGCACCCGATCTACTCCCAACGGCCAGGGTAGGCATGCCCCGGGGTCGGCCATGCGGCAGGGGCGCCCGACATCATTGAGCAGGATGGGCAAAGCGGGCGGCAGCGGACACAGTGCGGGTTGCGGGCCCACTCAACGCTGCATCCTAGGCAAGCAGCCACCCGTGCCCGCTCCCCAGCCCAACGGAGCCCAAACCATGCCCACCCACCCACCCCGCACGAGGGCCACCCCATGAACCCGCGCCCAGTTCACGTTCAGGCGCAGACGCAGACGCACAGCGGCACCGGCCTCAGGCGCAAGCAATTGTCGGTGGCGATCATGAGCACGCTCGCCTTTACGGTCTGCTTCATGGTCTGGATGATGTTTGGCGTCATCGGTGTGCCGATCAAGCAAGAGCTGCAACTGAGCGCGACCGAGTTCGGCCTGCTCACCGCCACCCCGGTGCTCACCGGCGCGCTGATCCGGATTCCGCTCGGCATGTGGACCGACAAGTTCGGCGGGCGCATCGTCTTTTTCCTGCTCATGCTCTCGACCGTGGTGCCGATCTGGCTCATCAGCCACGCCACCGAGTTTTGGCAATTCTTGGTGCTCGGGCTGTTCGTCGGCCTGGCCGGTGGTTCGTTCTCGGTCGGCACGCCCTACGTGGCGCGCTGGTTCGAGCCGCGCAACCAGGGCTTTGCCATGGGCGTGTTTGGCGCCGGCAACATGGGCGCGGGGCTGGGCAAACTGGTGGCACCCAGCCTGCTGGTGGCTTTTGGCTGGATTTTCGTGCCGCAGGTCTATGCGCTGTCGATGCTGGCCATGGCCTTGCTGTTTTGGTTCCTGACCTACAGCGACCCGCAGCACAAAGTCGATGCGCGCATCACCTGGCGCGAGCAACTGCAGGCGCTCAAAGACCCCACGGTCTGGAAATACTGCCAGTACTACTCGGTGGTGCTCGGTGGTTACGTCGCGCTGTCGCTGTGGATGGTGCAGTACTACGTGGGCGAGTTCGGCCTCGATATCCGCATCGCCGCCTTGCTGGCCTCGGTGTTTTCGCTCTCCGGCGGCGTGCTGCGCGGCGTCGGTGGCTGGCTGTCGGACCGCTACGGCGCCCACCGCACCACCTGGTGGGTGATGTGGGTGAGCTGGGTCTGTTTGTTCCTGCTCTCGTACCCGGCCACCACCTACACCATCCAAACTGCAGGCGGCCCCGTCACCTTCACGCTCGCGCACAACGTCTGGAGCTTCACGGTGCTGATGTTCGTGCTCGGCATTGCCTGGGCTTTTGGCAAGGCATCGGTGTGCAAATACATCGCCGACGATTACCCGAGCAACATCGGCGTCATCATGGGCATCGTCGGCTGCATCGGCGCGCTCGGCGGCTTCGTGCTGCCGATCATGTTCGGCATGCTGCAAGACCTGACCGGCGTGCGCTCGACCGCCTTCATGCTGCTGTTTGGCGTGGTCTGGGTGTCGCTGATCTGGATGTACTGGACCGAAGTGCGCAACTCGGATTACCTCAAGCGCCCCAAAGCCCACACCCCCGCGCCCGCCACCGCACCCTAGTTCTTCGGCACAACACCCCAGGCGCCCTTCGGGAGAATGGGCAAAACCCTGCCAAAGCGGCAGAGTTGATGCCCAACCCCGGCCGCTTTATGGCCGTGGCTTAACCCGAGGGGAATCTTATGGAAGTGATGTTGGCCTACGACCACTCACGCAATGCCCGCATTGCGCTTGAGGCCGTGAAAAAAATGTTTCTCATGGCGCGCGAACTGCCCCGCGTCACCTTGGTCACCGTGATCGAGGAGCCCGGCAGCAACGCCAACTCGGGTGACGAGCTGTTCAGCGCCCAGTACCAAGAGCAAAAAGCCGGCACCGAAGCGGCCGCCGCCGAACTGGCCTTGGCCGGCTTTGCGACCCGGGTGCTGGTGGCCGAGGGCGACGCGCGCAAGATGCTGCTGCAAGCCACCGAGCAGCACCGGCCCGACGTGCTGGTGATCGCGCGCCACTCGTACAAGCCCGATGGCAACTTCATCGCCCGGCGCATCGACGCGCTCTTCGACGAGCTCGACCACATGACCTTTGGCACCGTCAGCGCCTTCTTGGCGCGCCGCGCCCAGTGCCCCTTGCTCATCATCCCGACCCAAGAAGGCTAAGGGCCAACAACCCGCCAGCCCATACCCATCATGCAAGTCGCCGACTTATTTCGCTACAAAAACCCGGAAATCAAAGCCCTCCACCTGACGTGGATCGCTTTTTTCATGACCTTCTACGTCTGGTTCAACATGGCGCCGCTGGCGGCCATGATGCTCCAGTCCGAAGACTGGCTGACGCGCGAGGACATCCAGATCTTTGCCATCGCCAACGTCGCGCTGACCATTCTGGCGCGCGTCTTCGTCGGCATGGCGCTGGACCGCTGGGGTCCGCGGCGCGTGTTCTCCGTCCTGCTGGTGGTCATGGCCATCCCGACCTTCGTCTTCGCCTTTGGCGACAGCCGCGAGGTGTTGTTCGTCTCGCGCTTGGTCATGTCTTGTGTCGGGGCCTCGTTCGTGATCGGCATCCACATGACGGCGCTGTGGTTCAAACCGCGCGACATCGGTTTTGCCGAAGGCTTCTACGCCGGCTGGGGCAACTTCGGCTCGGCCGGGGCGGCGCTCACCATCCCCTCGATCGCCATGTACGTGTTTGGCGGCGACGACGGCTGGCGCTACGCCATCGCCATGTCGGGCACGGTGATGGCGCTGTATGGCGTGTTTTACTGGTTCGCCATCACCGACGGCCCCAAGCCCGGCACCCAGCGCAAGCCGCGCAAGGCCTCGGCGCTGGAAGTCTCGTCCTACGGCGACATGGTGTTGCACATCCTGTTCACCATCTTCCTCACCGGCGTGCTGGCGATCGTGGTCTATCGCATCCATCTGTCGGGCTTCATCGGCGACAACTTGTCCTACGCGCTCTATCTGGGCATCGCGCTCATCATCATCTACCAGGTGGTGCAGATCCTGCGCGTCAATCTGCCCATCCTCAAGCGCGGCGTGCCCGAAGACGACCGCTACCCCTACAAGTCGGTGGCGGCGCTGCACGTGACCTACTTCGCCAACTTCGGCGCCGAAATCGCCGTGGTCTCGATCCTGCCGATGTTCTTCCTCATGACCTGGGGTTTGTCGCCGGTGCAGGCGGGTCTGGTGGCCTCGACCTTCGCCTTCGTCAACCTGGTGGCGCGTCCGTTGGGCGGGCTGGTTTCAGACCGCTTTGGCAACCGGCGCTTCGTCATGGCGGCCTACATGTTCGGCATCGGAATCGGTGCGGTGCTGATGGGCCTGCTCGACAGCAGCTGGCCGCTGGTGATCGCGGTCTGCTTCACGATCCTGTTCTCGGTCTTCGTGCAGGGTGCCGAAGGGGCGACGTTCGGCATCATCCCCTCGATCAAGCGGCGCGTGACCGGCCAGATCTCGGGCATGTGCGGGGCCTACGGCAACGCCGGTGCGGTGTTCTACCTGTTCATCTTCATGTACGTCACGCCGCAGCAGTTCTTCTTCATCATCGCCGCCGGGGCCTTCTTCAGCTGGCTGGTGTGCGTGATCTGGCTGCAAGAGCCCAAGGGCGGCTTTGACGAGAACTACGTGCTGTCGTCGGTGGACCACGCGATCGCCGAGGAGAACCGGCTCAAGGAAGACGCGCGCAGCCGCTTGGGCCAGTTCCTAGCCGGCAACCAAGGCGTGGAGCTGAGCCAGAAGAACGACGGCTTCCAACTCACGGCCAAGTTCCGCGACCTCGACGACCTGCGCACCTTGGTGCAGCAACTCGAGCAAAAGGGCCTCAAAGGGCATTAGTTCCTTCGACCGATGGCGGCGCCGCGTGCCATCGCTCTTTCAGAGTCGGCGCGCCAGCCCCTTCGAAGGATGTTCAAGTCGTGCCGCAAGCGGCACAGTCGAACCCAGCCACCGGGGCGTTTGCGCCCCCAGCGCCTGCAACCGATTACGCACGCGCTGCAGCTCATTTTTAACGGAGAGCACAGTATGAACAACCGAACCAGCGCCCAGTCGAAACCGATCTGGTCGCCCAACGTGACCGAATGGCGCCCCGAGGACCCGGTTTTTTGGAACAGCCGCAAGTGGCTGGCGATCCGCACCCTGATCATCGCCTTCTTGGCGCTGCACTTGGCGTTTGCGGTCTGGTTTACCTGGAGCGCGCTGGTGGTGCGCCTGCCGGGCTTGGGCTTTCAGCTCACCGTCGATCAGCGCTTCTGGCTGCCGGCGATGGCGCTGCTCATGGGCGCGGTGGCGCGCTTTCCGCACACCTTTTTGGTGCTCAAGATCGGCGGCATGTGGACCACCTTCATCTTCACGCTGGCGCTGCTGATCCCGATCTTTGGCATCGGGCACGTGGTGCAAGACCCGACCACACCGTTCTGGGTGCTGCTGTTCTGGGCCGGTGTCGCGGGGCTGTGTGCCGGTGGCCAGATCTCTTCTACCGCGGCCAACATCAGCCTGTGGTTTCCCAAGCGCATCGGCGGCTCGGCGCTGGGCTTCACCATCGGCTTTGGCAACCTGGGGGCCTCGACGGCGCAGTTCTTGGTGCCCGCCGCCATCGGCGTGGGGCTGTTTGGCGCCATTGCCGGCGACTCGATGATGTTCAGGGTGCTCAACCCAGCGACGCGCGAGGTGGTGCGCGAGGTTCTGATGTACCCACAAAACGCGGCCTACATCTGGCTCATCCCGACCCTGATCATGGCCGTGCTGGTGCTGTTTGGCATGAAGAACCACCCGGCGCGCGGCGACTTCATGGAGCAGATGCAGATCGTCAAGCTCAAGCACACTTGGGTGCAGACCATCCTCTACACCTTCACCTTCGGCACCTTTTCGGGCTTTGTCGCCTCGACGCCGCTGCTGATCCGCGAAGTGTTCCACGGCCTGCCCAACGCCCCCGACCCCCTCGCCTACGCTTGGATCGGGCCGCTGGTGGGGGCGCTGATTCGGCCCATCGGCGGCATCTTCTCCGACAAGTTTGGCGGCTCGAACATGACCATGCTGGTGTTCGCGATCATGGCCAGCTCGGCCATCGGCCTGACCTTCCTCACCGCACCGACTTCATCCGAGCAGTTCACCCTGTTCTTCATCGTGCTGCTGGGCATCTTCTTGGGTGCTGGCATCGGCAACGCCAGCGTGTTCAAGCAGATCGTGATGATCTTCGAGCCCAAGCAAGCCAGCCCGGTGCTGGGCTTTACGGCGGCGATGGCGGTGTTGCTGCTGGGCTTTTTTGTGCCGATCCTGTTTGGTCGCTCGTTTGCCATGACCGGCAGCCCCAATGCCGCGCTCTATTTCTTCGCCTTCCTGTACTTCGTGGGCATCGCGCTCAACTACTGGTACTACTGGCGCAAAGGCGCCGAGAAGCCCTGCTGATCCCGCCCAAGCCACCTTTCACACTGGAGACCCAGCCATGAGCCATTTCCTTGACCGTTTGACCTTCTTCAAGCTGGCACGCGAACCGTTTGCCGACGGCCACGGCCGCACCACCGCCGAAGACCGCACCTGGGAAGACGCCTACCGCAACCGCTGGGCGAGCGAGAAGATCGTGCGCTCGACCCACGGCACCAACTGCACCGGCTCCTGCAGCTGGAAAATCTACGTCAAGGGCGGCATCGTCACCTGGGAAACCCAGCAGACCGACTACCCGCGCACGCGCTGGGACATGCCCAACCACGAGCCGCGCGGCTGCGCCCGGGGCGCCTCCTACAGCTGGTACCTGTACAGCGCCAACCGGGTCAAGTACCCGATGGTGCGCGGCCGGCTGCTGGAGCGCTGGCGCGCCGCGCTCAAGGTGGCCAAGACGCCGGTCGATGCTTGGGCGCTGATCGCCGACGACGAGGCAGCACGGCGCGACTACCAGCAGGTGCGCGGCATGGGCGGCTTCGTGCGCTCGACCTGGGACGAAGTCAACCAGCTCATCGCCAGCGCCAACGTCTATACGATCAAGAAGTATGGGCCGGACCGGATCATCGGCTTTTCGCCCATTCCGGCCATGTCGATGGTTTCCTACGCAGCCGGCTCGCGCTACATGAGCCTGCTCGGCGGCGTGAGCATGAGCTTTTACGACTGGTACTGCGACCTGCCCCCGGCCAGCCCGCAGATCTGGGGCGAGCAGACCGACGTGCCCGAATCGGCCGACTGGTACAACTCGGGCTTCATCATCGCCTGGGGCTCCAACGTGCCGCAGACGCGCACCCCGGATGCCCACTTCTTCACCGAGGTGCGCTACAAGGGCACCAAAACGGTGGCGGTCACACCCGACTACTCCGAAGTCGCCAAGCTGGCCGACATCTGGATGCACCCCAAGCAGGGCACCGACGCCGCACTCGCCATGGCCATGGGCCATGTGGTGTTGAAGGAGTTCTACTTCCCCGACAGCGGCGTGCGCAGCGCCTACTTCGACGACTACGCGCGCCGCTACACCGACCTGCCCTTGCTGGTGCTGCTCAAGGAGCACACCCTAGCCGACGGCAGCACCACGCTGGTGCCGGACCGCTACCTGCGCTCCAGCGACTTTGCCGGCAAGCTCGGCCAAAGCAACAACCCGGAGTGGAAAACCGTCGCCTTCGACACCACCGGCAAGGCGGTGCTGCCCAACGGATCGATCGGCTTTCGCTGGGGCCCCGAAGGCCGCGAAGACCTCGGCAAGTGGAACCTAGAAGCCAAAGAAGCGCGCACCAACGAAGAAGTGCGGCTCAAGCTCTCGGTGCTTGAAGACGGCGCCCAAGAACACCAGATCGCCGAAGTGGCCCTGCCCTACTTCGCCGGCCGCGACGTGCCGCATTTCAGTTCCAACAAAATGGGCGGAGGAGACATCAACCGCGTGCGCGTGCCGGTGGTCAAGTTGCCGCTGAGTAAAGAAGACGGCGCGCCCCAAGCACTGGTGGCGACGGTGTTCGACTTGCAGGTGGCGCAGTACGGCATCGACCGCGGGCTGGGCAGCGGGGCCAAAAACTACGACGACAACGCCCCCTACACCCCGGCTTGGCAAGAGGCCATCACCGGCGTGCCGCGTCAGCAGGTGATCACGGTGGCGCGCCAGTTTGCCGACAACGCGCACAAGACGCACGGCAAATCCATGGTCATCATCGGCGCCGCCATGAACCACTGGTACCACGCCGACATGAACTACCGCGGCGTCATCAACCTGCTGATGATGTGCGGCTGCATCGGCCAAAGCGGCGGCGGCTGGGCGCACTACGTCGGGCAAGAGAAGCTGCGCCCGCAGTCGGGCTGGATTCCGCTGGCTTTTGCCACCGACTGGGCGCGCCCACCGCGGCAGCAGAACTCGACCTCGTTCTTCTACGCCCACACCGACCAGTGGCGCTACGAGCAGATCGGCGTCGCCGACATCCTGTCGCCGCTGGCCGACCCCAAAGCCTACGGCGGCAGCCTGATCGACTACAACGTGCGCGCCGAACGCATGGGCTGGTTGCCCAGCGCACCGCAGCTCAAGACCAACCCCTTGCAGGTGGTCAAGGACGCCGCCGCCGCCGGCATGGACCCCAAGGACTACGCCGTCAAGGCGCTCAAGGACGGCAGCCTGCAGATGAGCTGCGAAGACCCGGATGCGCCGCAAAACTGGCCGCGCAACCTGTTCGTCTGGCGCTCGAACCTGCTGGGCTCGTCGGGCAAGGGCCACGAGTACTTCCTCAAGCACCTGCTGGGCACGCAAAACGGCGTGCAGGGCAAAGACCTCGGCGCCGCCGACGCCAAGCCGACCGAAGTCGCTTGGCACGCCCAAGCGCCCGAAGGCAAGCTCGACTTGCTGGTGACGCTCGACTTTCGCATGAGCACCACCTGCCTGTACTCCGACATCGTGCTGCCCACGGCCAGCTGGTACGAGAAAAACGACCTCAACACCAGCGACATGCACCCCTTCATCCACCCGCTGTCGGTGGCGGTCGATCCGGTCTGGCAGAGCCGCTCCGACTGGGAGATCTACAAGGGCCTGGCCAAAGCGTTCAGCCAGGTCTGCGTCGGCCACTTGGGCGTAGAAAAAGAGCTGGTGCTGACGCCGCTGATGCACGACAGCCCGGCCGAGTTGGCGCAGCCCTTCGACGTCAAGGAGTGGAAAAAAGGCGAGTGCGATTTGGTGCCAGGCAAGACCGCACCGGCCATGACCGTGGTCGAGCGCGACTACCCCAACACCTACAAGCGCTTCACCGCGCTCGGGCCGCTGCTCAACAAACTGGGCAACGGCGGCAAGGGCATGGCCTGGAAGACCGAGACCGAAGTCACGCAGCTGGGCGAGCTCAACGGCATCACGCTGGAAGAAGGCCCGACCAAAGGCATGCCGCGCATCGTCAGCGACATCGACGCCTGCGAAGTGATTTTGCAGCTGGCGCCCGAGACCAACGGCCACGTCGCCGTCAAGGCTTGGGAGGCGCTGTCCAAGGTCACCGGGCGCGAGCACGCGCACCTGGCGCTGCACCGCGAGGACGAAAAAATCCGCTTCCGCGACTGCCAGGCGCAGCCGCGCAAGATCATCAGCTCGCCGATCTGGTCCGGGCTGGAATCCGAGAAGGTGTCGTACAACGCCGGCTACACCAACGTGCACGAACTGATTCCATGGCGCACCCTGACCGGGCGCCAGCAGTTCTACCAAGACCACGCTTGGATGCGCGCCTTTGGCGAGGGCTTTTCGAGCTACCGGCCGCCGGTGGACCTCAACACCACCGACGCCATCCACAACCGCAAGCCCAACGGCAACAAGGAGATTTTGCTCAACTTCATCACCCCGCACCAGAAGTGGGGCATCCACAGCACCTACTCCGACAACCTGATGATGCTCACGCTCAACCGCGGCGGACCGGTGATCTGGTTGTCCGAAGTCGATGCCAAGGCCGCCGGCATCGAAGACAACGACTGGGTCGAGCTGTTCAACGTCAACGGCGCCATCTCGGCGCGCGCCGTGGTCAGCCAGCGCGTCAACCAGGGCATGGTGATGATGTACCACGCGCAAGAGAAGATCATCAACGCGCCGGGTTCCGAAATCACCGGCCACCGCGGCGGCATCCACAACTCGGTCACGCGCGCCGTCACCAAGCCGACGCACATGATCGGCGGCTACGCGCAGCTGAGCTGGGGCTTCAACTACTACGGCACCATCGGCACCAACCGCGACGAGTTCGTGGTGGTGCGCAAGATGCACAAGGTCGATTGGCTCGACACCCCGGACGACCCGCAGCGCGCCAGCGCCGTCTTGTCGCAGGGCGAAAACCCCTGATGCCCACGCACCGCGAACAAGGAGCAATGCAATGAAAGTACGCGCACAGATCGGCATGGTCCTGAACTTGGACAAATGCATCGGTTGCCACACTTGCTCGGTAACGTGCAAGAACGTTTGGACCAACCGCCCCGGCGTCGAGTACGCCTGGTTCAACAACGTCGAGACCAAACCCGGCATCGGCTACCCCAAGGAGTGGGAAAACCAAAATCGCTGGAACGGCGGCTGGACCCGCAAGAGCGACGGCTCGATCGTGCCGCGCCAAGGGGGCAAGTGGTCGCTGCTGATGAAGCTGTTTGCCAACCCCAACCTGCCCGAAATCGACGACTATTACGAGCCCTTCACCTTCGACTACGAGCACCTGCACAGCGCGCCCGAAATGAAGACCGCGCCCACGGCACGCCCGCGCTCGCTCATCACCGGCCAGCGCATGGAGAAGATCGAATGGGGCCCGAACTGGGAAGAAATCCTGGGCGGCGAGTTCTCCAAGCGCAGCAAGGACTCCAACCTCGACAGCTTCGAGGCGGCGCAGAAAGCCATGGTGGGTGAGTTCGAAAACACCTTCATGATGTACCTGCCGCGGCTGTGCGAGCACTGCCTGAACCCGACTTGCGTCGCCTCCTGCCCATCGGGCAGCATCTACAAGCGCGAAGAAGACGGCATCGTGCTGATCGACCAAGACAAGTGCCGCGGCTGGCGCATGTGCGTCTCGGGCTGCCCGTACAAAAAAATCTACTACAACTGGAAAAGCGGCAAGGCCGAGAAGTGCATCTTCTGCTACCCGCGCATCGAAGCCGGCCAGCCCACGGTGTGCTCCGAGACCTGCGTGGGCCGCATCCGCTACCTCGGCGTGCTGCTCTACGACGCCGACCGCATCGAGCAAGCCGCCAGCGTGGCCCGCGACACCGACCTGTACCAGGCGCAACTCGACGTCTTTCTGGACCCCAACGACCCCGAGGTCATCGCCCAAGCCCTGCGCGACGGCGTGCCGCAGAACTGGCTCGACGCCGCCCGTGTGAGCCCGGTGTGGAAGATGGCGATGGACTGGAAGGTGGCGCTGCCGCTGCACCCGGAATACCGCACCCTGCCCATGGTCTGGTACATCCCGCCGCTGTCGCCCATCAGCGCCGCGGCCAACGCCGGCGCGCTCAACCTCAACGGCGTCATCCCCGACGTGAGCCAGTTGCGCATCCCGGTCAAGTATCTGGCCAACCTGCTCACCGCCGGCGACCCGTTCCCGGTGGTCAAGGCGCTCGAGCGCATGCTGGCCATGCGCGCCTACCAGCGCGCCAAGCACGTCGAGGGCGTGGTGAACCAAGAGGTGCTCGATCAGGTCGGGCTCGATGCGGCCACGGTCGAAGACATGTACCACATCATGGCCATCGCCAACTACGAAGACCGCTTCGTGATCCCGAGCACGCACCGCGAGTACGCCGAAAACGCCTACAACCTGCGCGGTGGCTGCGGCTTCAGTTTTGGCAACGGCTGCTCCGACGGCGAAACCGAAACCAGCCTGTTCGGGGCCGAGAAGAAGCGCACCATCCCCATCAAGGTAGGAGCCTGAGATGAGCCACCACAGCCCCCCACTGGCCCCGAGCATGCAGCTGACGCTGCGCGCGCTGGCGCACCTGCTGCGCTACCCCGACGCGGCCCTGCGCGCGCACCTGCCCGAGCTGCGCGCCGCCTTGCAACAAGAGGCCGCGCTCGCCGCGCCGCGCTTGGCCGAGCTCGAGCAGCTGCTGCAGCGCCTGCAGCACAGCAGCGGCCTGACGGTCGAGGCCGAGTACGTCGAGCTCTTTGACCGCGGCCGTGGCACGGCGCTGCACCTGTTCGAGCACGTGCACGGCGACAGCCGCGACCGCGGCCCGGCCATGATCGACCTGCTGCAAACCTACGAGCAAGCCGGCCTGTACCTGGACGCCGACGACCTGCCCGACTACCTGCCGGTGCTGCTCGAGTTCGCCTCGACCCAGCCGGCCGAGCAAGCGCGGGCCTTTCTGCACGAGACCGCGCACATCGTGCGCGCCATCTTCAGCGCCCTGCTCAAGCGCCAAAGCCCCTACGCCTGCGTGCTGGCGGCGGTGCTCGAGCTCGCCGGCGAGGCCGCCGAACCGGTGCCGGTGGCCGCCGACCCGGATCTCGATCAGGCCTGGGCCGAGCCGGCGGCGTTTGACGGCTGCGCCAGCAGCGGCCAAACGCGGCCCGATCAGCCGCAACCGATACGCTTTGTCAAGCCGTCCAAACCGTCGCATCAAGGAGCGCAGACATGAACTCGCTGCACCAGTTCTTCTTTGGCTACTTCCCCTACATCTGCTTGGCCGTGTTCTTGGTCGGCAGCCTGCTGCGCTTCGATCGCGACCAGTACACCTGGAAGACCGATTCGTCGCAGCTGCTGCGCACCGGCCAGTTGCGCTGGGGCAGCAACCTGTTTCACATCGGCATTCTGGTGATCTTTTTTGGCCACGCCGTCGGCCTGCTGACCCCGCCTTGGATCTATGAGATTTTTATCAGCACCGCCGACAAAAAGCTCATGGCCATCAGCGTCGGCGGCGTGGCTGGGGTGCTGGGCCTGATCGGCCTGAGCCTGCTGCTGCACCGGCGCCTGAGCGATCCCCGCATCCGCGCCACCAGCAAGGGCGCCGACATCTTGATTCTGTGGCTGCTGTGGGCCCAGTTCGCGCTCGGCTTGGCCACGATCTGGGGTTCGGTGCAGTACCACCTCGATGGTGCCAAGATGGCGCAGCTGTCGGCTTGGGCGCAGCACATCGTGACCTTGCGCGCCGGCGCCGCCGAGCTGCTGGTCGATATCGGCTGGATCACCAAGGCGCACTTGGTGCTGGGCATGACGCTGTTCTTGGTGTTTCCGTTCAGCCGCTTGGTGCACGTCTGGAGCGGCTTTGGCACCTTGGCCTACCTGCGGCGCCCCTACCAACTGGTGCGCAGCCGCCGCTTGGGTCTGGGCGAGCGCTCGGACGCGCCACGCTGAACCGCCTGCACCCCCACAACCACGGACATCCCACCCAAACCTGAAAGCCAGACCCACTATGAACGACTTGACTGAAGCCACGCGCACGGGTTGCGGTGGCGGTGGTGGTGGCTGCCAGTGTGCCGCCCAAGCCGCCGAGGCAGCGGCCGCCACCGCGCCGCCGCTGCCGCGCATCAACGGCGTGGCGCTGCAACGCGCCGACGAGGCCCTGTCGCCGCCCGAACTGCGCGAGCGCGCTTACGCCGAGCTGCTGCGCCAAGAGGCGGTGCGCCGTGGCCTCTTGCCCGCCGCTGAGCACACCGATCTGGCCCCGACCTTGGACGAGGCGCAGCAGGAGTGCATCCAAGCCATGCTCGAGGCCGAGGTGCAAACGCCCGAGCCCAACCTCGAGGCGTGCGAGCGCACCTACCAGGCCCAGAGCCTGCAGTTCGTGGTCGGGCAGGCGGTGAACCTGCGCCACATCCTGTTTGCCGTCACCCCGGGGGTGAATGTGCACGCGCTGGCGCAGCGCGCCGAAACCGCGTTGCTGGAGCTGTCGCGCAAAGAAGCCGCGCCGCAGCGCTTCGGCGAACTGGCGCGCGAGCTCTCCAACTGCCCCAGCGGCGCCCAAGGCGGCGAACTGGGCTGGATCGGCCCCGACGACTGCGCACTCGAACTGGCCAACGAGCTGTTCTTCCAGACCGACCAACTCGGCGGCATGGGGCTGCACCCGCGCTTGGTGCACACGCGCTTTGGCTTTCACATCGTCGAGGTGCTGGGCAGGCGCAAGGGCCGCCAGCTCGCTTTCGACGAAGTGCGCGAGCGCATCGAACGCCAGCTGCGCCTCAAGTCGCGCGCCACGGCGCTGCGCCACTACATGCTGCTGCTGGCCGGCGCGGCGCAGATCGAGGGCCTCGATCTCGAGACCAGCAGCGCGCCGCTGCTGCAGTGAGGGGCAACGCCGCCAGCCGACGAGGGGCGGGCGTATTTGCGCCCCGATGAAGCCCCACGGCTGGCCTTGATGCGCCAGCGCAGCCGCAGGCGCGTGCCATGCGCGTAGAATTAACCGACGCCAAGCCCTCCGGACCCCTGAGCTGGCCTGGGAACCACAACGACCCACCCGAAATGAACCCCATGCCCAGCACGCCCAGCGTCACCGAATGGCTCTCCCAAACCGGCTTGCAGCCGCTGCTACTGGCTGGCCGCACTCTGCTGCCGATCGTGCAAGGCGGCATGGGCGTGGCGGTATCGGCCTCGAGCCTGGCCGGCAACGTGGCGGCGCTGGGGGCGGTGGGCACGCTGTCGTCGGTCGATCTGCGGCGCAAACACCCCGACCTGATGGAACAGACCGCGCATCTGGGCACCGGCCCCGAGGCGCGGCCGCTGATCGACGCCGCCAATATCGTGGCGCTGCGGCGCGAGATCGCGCGCGCGCGCGATCTCGCACAAGGCGGCGGCCTGCTGGCGATCAACATCATGAAGGCCATCAGCGCCTACAGCGCGCACGTGCGCGAGGCGCTGGCCTGCGGCATCGACGCGCTGGTGGTGGGGGCCGGGCTGCCGCTGGATTTGCCCGAAATGGCGCAAGACCACCCCAAAACCGCGCTCATCCCGATTTTGTCAGACGCGCGCGGTGTGCAGCTGATCGTGCGCAAGTGGGAGAAAAAAGGCCGCCTGCCCGACGCCATCGTGATCGAGCACCCGCGCTGGGCCGGTGGCCACTTGGGCGCGGCCAAGGTCGAAGATTTGCGCGACAGCCGCTTCGACTTCGAGCAGGTGCTGCCGGCGGTGCGCGCCTTTTTGCGCTCGGCTGGCATCGAGCGCGCCATCCCCCTGATCGCCGCCGGCGGCGTCTATGAGCGCGCCGATGTGCAGCGCCTGCAGGGCTTGGGAGCCGATGCGGTGCAGCTGGGCACCGCCTTTGCCGTGACCCAAGAATGCGATGCCGATCTGGGCTTCAAGCACATTCTGGCGCGGGCGCGGCCACGCGATCTGGCCGAGTTCATCAGCGTCGCTGGGCTGCCGGCGCGCGGGGTGCGCAACCACTGGCTGAGCAAATACCTGCGCATCGAGCCCAAGCTCAAGGCGGTGGCGCACGCCAAGGGCCACTGCAACATGGGCTTTGACTGCCTCACCCACTGCGGCTTGCGCGACGGCAAGGCCGAGATGGGCCAGTTTTGCATCGACCAGCAGCTCGGGCACGCGCTCGAGGGCGACGCGCAGCGCGGCCTGTTTTTTCGCGGCGCCGGCCCGCTGCCCTTTGGCGACCAGATCCGCCCAGTGCGCGACCTGCTGCGCTGGCTCATCGAAGGCGTGCGCGAAGGCGTCAGCGGCGACCCCAAAGCGGCTTGGTTGGCCGAGCTCGAGCCTGCCCAACCCTACGCCCGGCCCGCCCGGTGCTTGCAGCCTAAAATCACCGCAGCCCGACTCACGCTGCCCTTATGACCTCTGCTACCCCCACTTCCTCCGCCCCCACCGCTTCTATTTCCAGCCCCGCTCCCCGCGCTGGCGCGCTGCCCGACCTGCCGCCGCAACCGATCAGCCTCGACGTCCTGCGCGAAAAATACCTCAAGGGCGACGAGCGCAACGCCGACGATCTGTTTGACCGCCTCGCGCGCGCACTCGCCAGCGTCGAGGCGCCCGAGCGCCGCGCCGAATTCGAGGCTCTTTTTAGGCGCAACCTCGCCGCCGGCGGCATCGGCGCCGGGCGCATCATGAGCGCGGCCGGCAGCGGCATCAGCGCCACCCTGATCAACTGCTTTGTACAGCCCGTGGGCGACTGCATCCAGGGCATGGACGACGCTGGTTACCCCGGCATCTACGAGGCGCTGCGCGAAGCCGCCGAGACCATGCGCCGCGGCGGCGGTGTCGGTTACGATTTTTCGCGCATCCGACCCAAGGGCGCGCGCGTCAAGGGCACGGCCTCGACCGCCAGCGGGCCCTGCAGCTACATCAACGTTTTTGACCAGTCCTGCGCCACGGTCGAGAGCGCCGGCGCGCGCCGTGGCGCCCAGATGGGCGTGCTGCGCATCGACCACCCGGACGTGCTCGAGTTCATCACCGCCAAGCGCACCCCGGGGCGCTGGAACAACTTCAACGTCTCGGTGGGCGTGAGCGACGCCTTCATCGAAGCCGTGCTGCACGACCGCCCGTGGGACTTGGTGCACCCGGCCACCCCCGGCGCCGACCAAGTGGCCGCTGGCGCCCAGCAACGCGCCGATGGCCTGTGGGTCTATCGCCAGCTGCCGGCGCGCACGCTGTGGGACACCATCATGCGCTCGGCCTACGACTTTGCCGAGCCCGGCATCCTGTTCCTCGACCAGATCGCGCGCGACAACAACCTGCGCTACTGCGAAAGCATCGAAGCCACCAACCCGTGCGGCGAGCAGCCATTACCCCCCTACGGCTGCTGCGACCTTGGGCCGGTGATTCTGCCGCGCTTCGTGCTGCACCCCTTTGACCACGGCGGCACGGCGCGCTTTGACTTCGAGCGCTTTGCCGACTGCGTGGCCGTGCAGGTGCGCGCGCTCGACAACGTGCTCGAGCTCACGCACTGGCCGCTGCCGCAGCAGCAGCGCGAGGCGCAGGCCAAGCGCCGCATCGGCGTCGGCTTCACTGGCCTAGGCGACACCTTGGTGCTGCTGGGGCTGCGCTACGACAGCGCCGCCGGGCGCGAGATGGCGCGCGAAATCGCGGCCTGCATGCGCGACGCCGCCTACCGCGCCTCGGTCGAGCTGGCGCGCGAAAAAGGCGCGTTCCCGCTGTTTGACGCCGAACGCTACCTCGAGGCCGGCAGCTTCGCCAGCCGCCTGCCGGCCGACATTCAAGCCAGCATTCGCGCCCACGGCATCCGCAACAGCCACCTGCTCTCCATCGCGCCCACCGGCACCGTCAGCCTGGCGTTTGCCGACAACGCCTCCAACGGCATCGAGCCGGCGTTTTCTTGGACTTATCTGCGCAAAAAACGCGAAGCCGACGGCAGCCGCAGCGAATACGAGGTGCAAGACCACGCCTGGCGCCTGTACCGCGCGCTCGGCCACGACACGCGCCAGCTGCCCGACTGCTTCGTCAACGCGCTCGAGATGAGCGCGCACGACCACATCGCCATGATGGAGGCGGTGCAGCCCTTTGTCGATACCGCGATCTCCAAAACCGTCAACGTCGCCGCCGATTACCCCTACGCCGACTTCAAAGACCTGTACCTGCACGCCTGGCGCGCCGGCCTCAAAGGGCTGGCCACCTACCGCCCGAACGCCATCTTGGGTTCGGTGCTCGAAACCCTGCCGGAAAGCCCCGCCGCCACCCCAGCCCCGGCCGCCGCGCCCGCACCCGCCGCCCCAGCCGACCCGATGCGCAGCGTGATCGAGAGCCGCCCCAAGGGCGCGCTCGACGCCGTGGCCGAAAAAATCGAGTACTGGACCCACGAAGGCCACAAACGCCTGTACCTGATCGTCTCGTTCCTGCCCCTGCCGCGCCCCGATGGCTCGGGCCACGTCGATCGCGCCATCGAGTTTTTCATGCCGGTGGGCCAGTACGGCGAATCGCAGCAGTGGATCACGGCCAGCATGCGGCTGCTGTCGCTGGCTGCGCGCGGCGGTTTTCTGGAGCGGGCGCTGAGCGACATGCGCAAAGTCGCTTGGGACCGCGGCCCGGTGCGCCATGGCCACAAGATCAAGGAAGATGGCACCCAAGTGCCGCTGTGGCACGACTCCGAAGTGGCGGCCATCGCCTACGCGATCCAGAACATCCTCGAGCTGCGCGCCCGGCGCAACCTGAACGCCGACCAGCTCAGCCTGGCGCTGCCCGAGCCCGAGGCCGACCCCGAGCCCGAACCGGCCGCCGCACCCAGCGGCCCGGGCCTGATGGCGGGCAAGAAATGCCCCGAGTGCGGCGCCCACGCCATGATCCGGCGCGACGGCTGCGACTACTGCACCGCCTGCGGCCACGTCGGCGTCTGCGGCTAGGCGCAGCGCCCCAGCCGCAGGGCGTGGGCGCCTGCGGCCCCTGCTACTTGTGGGGGCCGCTTCTTTCTTAATTCAACCCGCTGTGTTGTCGAGCCGCCAGTCCAGTGCCTCGCCGGCGCGCAGCGGCTTGAGCTCGGCTTGGCCAAAGGGGTAGGAAGCGGGCACTTCCCAGCGCTGGCGCCGCAGCGTCACGCGCTCGGTGTGGCGCGGCAAGCCATAAAAATCGGCGCCGTAAAAACTGGCAAAGCCCTCGAGCCGCTCCAGCGCCCCCACCGACTCGAAGGCCTCGGCGTAGAGCTCGAGCGCGGCGTGCGCGGTGTAGCAGCCGGCGCAGGCGCTGGCGTGCTCTTTGAGGTGGGCCGCGTGCGGGGCGCTGTCGGTGCCCAGAAAAAACTTCGGGTTGCCGCTGGTGGCAGCCTCGAGCAGGGCCAGGCGGTGCTGCTCGCGCTTGAGCACCGGCAGGCAGTAGTAGTGCGGGCGCAGGCCGCCGCTAAAGAGCGCGTTGCGGCTGTAGAGCAGGTGGTGCGCGGTGATGGTGGCCGCCACCAGCGGCCCGGCCTGGGTCACGAACTCCACCGCCTCGCGCGTGGTGATGTGCTCGAGCACCACCTTCAGGCGCGGAAAGCGCGCCACGATGCGGCTCAGGTGCAGGTCGATGAACACGCGCTCGCGGTCGTATACATCCACCGCCGGGTCGGTGACCTCGCCGTGCAGCAACAGCGGCAGGCCGACCTCTTGCATGGCGGCAAAGACCTCGTCGCAGCGCGCAAAATCGCTCACGCCAAAGGCCGAATTGGTGGTGGCGCCGGCCAAAAAGGCCTCGCCCACACCGTGCACGATGCCGCTGGCTTGGGCGCGCACGATCTCGTCGGGCGCGGTCTGGTCGGTCAGGTACAGCGTCATCAGCGGCTCGAAGTTCGAGCCCGGTGGCAGCGCCGCCAAAATGCGCTCGCGGTAGGCGCTGGCGTCGGCCAGCGTGCGCACCGGCGGGTTCAGATTCGGCATGATCATGGCGCGCCCAAACTGCGCCGCCGAGTGCGCCAGCACGGCTTGCAGCGCCACGCCGTCGCGCACGTGCAGGTGCCAGTCGTCGGGGCGAATCAGGCTCAGGGCCTCGGGCGAGGCCGCAGTGGAAACAGCGGTGGAAGCAGGGGTTGGGGCAGCGGCGTCGGTCATGGCGGAATTGTCGCAGCTTCGTGTCCGGGCAGCTCAGGCGAGGGGCTCGCCGCGCCAGCGCCGTGGTGCTGCAGCGCCCACATCTGCGCGTAGCGGCCCCCGGCGGCCAGCAAGTCGGCGTGGCGGCCGCGCTCGACGATCCGGCCCTGCTCCAGCACCAGAATCTGGTGCGCATCGACCACGGTCGAGAGCCGGTGCGCGATCACCAGCGTGGTCTTGTTGCGCGCCACCTGGCGCAGCTCGGCCTGGATGGCGCGCTCGTTGGCCGAGTCCAGCGCCGACGTGGCCTCGTCGAAGATCAGGATCGGCGGGTCTTTGAGCAGGGTGCGGGCGATGGCCACGCGCTGCTTTTCGCCGCCCGAGAGCTTGAGCCCGCGCTCGCCCACCGCGGTCTGGTAGCCCTGCGGCAGGGCGCTGATGAAGTCGTGAATGTGCGCCGCCTGCGCTGCGCGCCGTGCCTCCTCGGGCCCGGCATCGGGGCGGCCGTACAGGATGTTGTACTCGATGCTGTCGTTGAACAGCACCGTGTCTTGCGGCACGATGCCGATGGCGCGGCGCAGGCTGGCTTGGGTGCAAGCGCGCAGGTCTAGACCGTCGATGGTGATGCGCCCGGACGCCTGCGGCCCCTGCCCCGGCTGCCCGACCTCATAAAAACGGTACAGCAGCCGCGCCAGCGTCGATTTGCCCGCGCCCGACGGCCCCACCACCGCCACCGTCTGCCCAGCCGGGATGGTGAAGCTCAGGCCGCGCAAAATCTCGCGCTCGCGCTCGTAGCCAAAGTGCACGTCCTCGAAGCGGATCTCGGGCGCCTGCTGCAGCTGCAGCTCGGTGGCATCGGGGCGGTCGGCGATCTCGCGCTGGCTGTCGAGCAGCGTGAACAAGCGCTCGACGTCGATCAGGCCTTGGCGGATCTCGCGGTACAGCACGCCCAGAAAATTGAGCGGGATGTAGAGCTGGATCATGAAGGCGTTGATCATCACCAGGTCGCCCAGCGTCATGCGCCCGGCCAGCACGCCCTCGGTGGCGCGCCAAAGCATGGCCACCAGCGCCAGCGCAATGATGAGCTGCTGCCCGGCGTTGAGCAGCGACAGGGTGGCTTGGGTTTTGAGTCGGGTGCGCTGCAAACCCTCCAACGCCGCGTCGTAGCGCTGCGCCTCGAAGCCCTCGTTGCCAAAGTACTTCACGGTCTCGTAATTGAGCAAGGAGTCGATGGCGCGGCTCTGGCTAAGCGACTCGGCCTCATTCATGTGGCGGCGCAGCTCCATGCGCCACTCGGTCACGCGCAGCGTGAAAAACACGTACAGCACCAGCGCAGCGAGCGTGATCCAGACAAACCAGAGGTCGAACTTCAAACCCAGCAGCAGCAGCACCAGCGTGACTTCGAGGATCGTGGGCACGATGCTGTAGAGCAGGTACGACACCAGCGACTGCACCCCGCGCACGCCGCGCTCGATGTCGCGCGTCAGGCCGCCGGTCTGGCGCTGCAAGTGAAAGCGCAGGCTCAAGTCGTGCAGGTGGCCAAACACCTGCAAGGCGATGGCGCGGGTGGCGCCCTCGGTGGCCTTGGCAAAGACCAGCTCGCGCAGCTCGGTAAAGAGCGCAGTGCAAAAGCGCAGCGCCCCGTAGGCCAGCAGCAGCCCCAGCGGCAGCACCACCAGCGCCACCCCGGCCTCGGGCAGCCCGAGCCGGTTCGGCCCACCGGGCGGGACTAGGGTATCGACCAGCTCTTTGAGCAGCAGCGGCACCGAGACCGTGGCCAGCTTGGCCGCCACCATGAAGGCCAGCGCCGCCGCCACCCGCCAGCGGTACTGCCACAGGTAAGGCAGCAGGCGGCGCAGGGCCGACCAGTTGGCGTGGGCTTCGGGGGCAGGCGTTTTCACGCCGGCCGCGACGGGGGCTGCGTCATCGCTGGGGCTGGGGCTGGGGCTGTCGGTGGACGCGGCGGCGGTGGCTGGGGGGCTGGGTCTCATCAGGGTGGGCACTCTACCCGCTTTGCCGGCCCGTGTAAGGGTCCGCGCAGGCAGCACCGGGGGAGCGCGCGGGGGATACGAAGGCAGCAGGCTGGGGCACTGCAAATGTGCTACATTGTCGCCCATGCAAGCCGCCCGCTTTTATTTTGCCAGCTTTTGGTTCTCACGCGTCACCGACGGCAGAGAGCGATGAGTGCGGCCCCATAAAACCGGCCGCAGGCGCCCAAAAAACCGTCGGAAACCCTCCGGCGGTTTTTTTTTGCCCTCGCCCCTAAGCGACACCCCACCCCTTTCGCAGCCACCCCCTTCAAGGAGTTTGACCATGAGCACTACCGCCGCCGCCCCCGCCGACTACTGGCACACGCACCCGATCGATCGCACCAGCCTGACCGACGACCAACGCATCGAGGACATCACCGTGCTGCCGCCTCCCGAACACCTGATCCGCTTTTTCCCGATCCGTGGCACCGCGGTCGAGCAACTCATCGGCCAGACGCGGCGCAACATCCACCGCATCGTGCAAGGGCAAGACGAGCGGCTGCTGGTGGTGGTCGGCCCGTGCTCGATCCACGACCCCGCCGCCGCGCTCGACTACGCCCGGCGCCTGCAGCCGCTGCGCGAGCAGCACCGCGAGCAGCTCGAGATCGTGATGCGGGTGTATTTCGAAAAACCGCGCACCACCGTCGGCTGGAAGGGCCTGATCAACGACCCCTACCTCGACGGCAGCTTTCGCATCGACGAGGGCTTGCGCATTGCGCGCCAGCTGCTGATCGACATCAACCGCCTCGGCCTGCCCGCCGGCAGCGAGTTCCTCGACGTCATCAGCCCGCAGTACATCGGCGACCTGATCAGCTGGGGCGCGATCGGCGCGCGCACCACCGAAAGCCAGGTGCACCGCGAACTGGCCTCGGGCCTGAGCGCGCCCATCGGCTTCAAAAACGGCACCGATGGCAACATCCGCATCGCCAGCGACGCCATTTTGGCGGCGGCGCGCGGGCACCACTTTTTGTCGGTGCACAAAAACGGCCAGGTGGCGATCGTGCAGACCAAGGGCAACCCCGACTGCCACCTGATTTTGCGCGGCGGCAAAGCGCCCAACTACGACGCCGCCAACGTGGCCAGCGCCTGCGCCGAATTGGCCGCCGCCAAACTCACGCCGCGCCTGATGATAGACTGCAGCCACGCCAACAGCAGCAAGCAGCACCAGCGCCAGCTCGAAGTGGCCACCGACATCGGACAGCAGATCGCCGCCGGATCGCGCCAGATCATGGGCGTGATGGTCGAAAGCCACCTGTGCGCCGGGGCACAAAAATTCACGCCTGGCCAAGACGCCATCGGCACCCTGTGCTACGGCCAGAGCATCACCGACGCCTGCATCGGCTGGGACGACACCGTCGGCCTGCTGCAAGGACTGGCCGACGCCGTGGCGGCGCGACGCAAGCAGACTTAAGCCCGCTGGCGCCGTACCGCCCGGCCATCGCTCACCACCTTTTGCTTGACAGCAAGGAGCATGGATTTGATGCAGCTACAAGAACTGCCCTTCTTCGTACAGGCCATGGGCTGGCCGCTGGCCTTGCTGCTGGCTTGGCTGGCCGGCGAACGCCTGCACACGCTCTGGCGCGTGCCGCGCGTGAGCACCTACTTTGCCGTCGGCCTGCTGGGCGGCTGGCTCAACCTGCACGGCCTGACCGCCGCCGTCACCGGCTTGTCGTTTTTGGCCAACCTGGCCTTGGCGCTGATCCTGTTCGAGCTCGGCTACCGCATCAACCTGCGCTGGCTGCGCCACAACCCCTGGGTGCTGTTGCTGGGCTTGGTTGAGTCGGCCCTGACTTTTGCCGTGGTGTTTTGGGCCACCGGCTGGTTCGAGCTCAGCCTCGAGGTGCGGCTGATTCTGGCGGCGTTGGCGGTTTCGACCTCGCCGGCGGTGTTGTTGCGCGTGGCCCACGAAACCCGCGCCGCCGGTCAAGTGACCGAGCGCATCATGCACCTGTGCGCCATCAATTGCCTGGTGGCGGTGTTGCTGGTCAAACTGGTGGTGGGCCTGTGGCACGTGCGTGCTGTCGGCGACTGGCAGGCCGCCGCCATCGGCAGCGTTTACGCGCTGGCGGTTTCGGTCGCCCTTGGAGCCGCCATCGGTGTGGCCATTCCCTGGTTGCTGCGCCGCGTGGCCGCGCACAGCCAGAGCCTGTCGGTGGTGTTTGCGCTCGCCGTGCTGCTGCTGACCACCGCCGCCTACGCCCTGATGCTGTCGCCGCTGCTGGCGGCGCTGGTGTTTGGCATCGTGGCGCGCGAGCGCCGCATCCAGCTCACCAACGCTCAGCGCGGCTTTGGCTCCATCGGTGAATTGCTGGGCGTGTTTTTGTTCGTCTATGTGGGTTCGCTGATCGTCTGGGCCGACGTCTGGTCATCGATCTGGATCGCCTTGGTCCTGCTGGGCCTGCGCTTGTTGAGCAAAACCGCCTGCAGCTTGGCCGTGGCCCGCATCAGCGGCATCACCCTGCGCAAAGGGCTGCTCAGCGGCTTGGCGCTCGTGCCGCTGTCGGCCTTTTTCGTGCTGCTGCTCGAACAGACGCGCCTGTACGGCTTCGAGCCCGCCCAGAGCGCCTTTGCCGCCATGGCGGCGCTGATGGTGCTCTTGGGCCTGCTCGGGCCCTGGGTGACCCAGCTCTGCCTGAGAGCCGCCCGTGAGACCCACGTGACGGCGGCGACCGACCACCCTGCAACCCCACCCCGAGACTGACCATGGGACTCGAAGCCTTCAAATCCAGCAACGCCCTGACCATGGGCGTCGAGCTCGAGCTGCAGCTCGTCAACACCTACGACCACGACCTCTCGAGCAGCGCCGACGACCTGCTCGAGCTGCTCGCACGCAAGCCCTTCCCGGGCACGGTCACGCCCGAGATGACGCAGAGCATGATCGAAGTGGCCACCGGCATCCACACCGGCCACGCCGGCTTGCTGACGCAACTGCACGCCATGCGCGATGCGCTGGTGCAGGGCTGCGACCGGCTCAACCTTGAAATCGCAGGCGGCGGCACCCACCCGTTTCAGCGCTGGTTCGAGCAGCGCATCTTTGCGCGCCCGCGCTTCGCGCAGCTCTCCAACCTGTACGGCTATCTGGCCAAGCAATTCACGATTTTTGGTCAGCACGTCCACATCGGCTGCGAGTCGGCCGACGAGGCTTTGTTTTTGCTGCACTCGCTCAACCGCTTTGTGCCGCATTTCATCGCTTTGTCGGCCTCATCGCCCTACTCGCAAGGGGTGGACACCTTGTTCGATTCGGCGCGCCTGAACTCGGTCTTTGCCTTCCCGCTCAGCGGCCGCGCCCCTTTCGTGCTGCGCTGGGACGAGTTCAGCGAAGGCTATTTCAGCAAAATGGAATCGACCGGCGTGGTGCGCTCGATGAAAGATTTTTACTGGGACATCCGGCCCAAGCCCGAATACGGCACCATCGAGTTGCGCGTCTGCGACACGCCGCTGACGGTCGAGCGCGCCGCCGCCTTGGCGGCCTATTTGCAAACCCTGTGCCGCCACCTCTTGCATCGGCTCGAGGAGCCGCCAGCCGAAGACGATTACTTGGTTTACACCTACAACCGTTTTCAGGCCTGCCGCTTTGGGCTCGACGGTTTGCTGGTGCACCCCAAGACGCGCGAGCCCATCAGCATCCGGGAAGACATCTTGGCCACGCTGCGCCGGCTGGCCCCGCATGCCCAAGCGCTGGAGTCGCAAGCCGGCTTGGACGAGATCGAGCGCGTAGCCGGCCGCGACGGCAACCACGCCACCTATCTGCGGCGCAGCTTTGGCGCCAACGGCAACGTCCAGGCCGTGGTGCGCGCTGCCGTCGATGCCCTGCGCTTGGGGCCACGGTAGCGGCATCATCCCCTAGGCCTATCGTCCTGAGGCACTACTACCCCCGCTGTGCAGCCTGCGCTGGGGGTATAGTGGCTGGCATGGATTTGATCTGCCCTGCCGGTAGCTTGGCCGCGCTCAAGCAAGCCGTGGACCACGGTGCCAACGCGGTCTATCTGGGGCTGCGCGACGCCACCAATGCGCGCAACTTCGCCGGCCTAAACTTCGACCAAGCGGCCTTGGCCAGCGGCTTGGCCTACGCGCACGCGCGCGGTTGCCAAGTGTACCTGGCGATCAACACCTACGCCCAAGCGGCGCAGCCCGAGCGCTGGCAGCAGGCGCTGGATCAGGCCGTCACGCTGGGGGTCGATGCCGTGATTTTGGCCGACCCGGGGTTGCTGCGCTACGCCTGCCAGCGCCACCCGGGGCTGCGCCTGCATTTGTCGGTGCAGGGCTCGGCCACCAACTTCGAGGCCATCAACTTTTACCAGCGCCAGTTTGGCATCGTGCGCGCCGTGCTGCCGCGCGTGCTGGCGCTCGAACAGGTGCGCCAGGTGGTGCAAAAGACCTCGGTTGAGATCGAGGTCTTCGGCTTTGGCAGCCTGTGCGTGATGGTCGAGGGCCGCTGCGCGCTGTCGTCCTTTGTCACCGGCGAGTCGCCCAACACCCACGGCGTGTGCTCGCCGGCCAAGGCGGTGCGCTGGCACGAAACACCCTCTGGCCTAGAAGCGCGCCTAGGCGGGGTGCTGATCGACCGCTACGGCCCAGACGAGAACGCCGGTTATCCGACCCTGTGCAAGGGCCGCTACGACGTCGCCGAGCGCGCCCACGACTACGCCATCGAAGAGCCCACCAGCCTCAACACCCTGAGCCTGCTGCCGCAACTGCTGCAGATGGGGGTGCGCGCCATCAAGATCGAGGGCCGCCAGCGCAGCCCGGCCTACGTGGCGCAGGTGACGCAGGTCTGGCGCGCCGCCATCGACGCCTGCAAGGCCCAGCCGCAGCACTACCGCCCGCGGGGCGAGTGGCTGGCCGCGCTCGACGCCGTGGCCGAAGGCCAGCAACACACTTTGGGCGCTTATCAGAGGGCCTGGAAATGAGCGCCACCGCCTTGGCTCCGAGCCCCGTTGCGGCCACCGCCCCGGCGCTGGCGCTGGCACCCCTGCCCTACTACTGGCCGCGCGCGCAGGTGTTTGATTTCTACGCCGCCATCGCCGCCACGCCCGTCGATCTGGTCTATCTGGGCGAGACCGTGTGCTCGCGCCGCCACGAGCTGCGTTTGAGCGACTGGATCGAGCTCGCGCGGCTGCTGCGCTCGAGCGGCAAGACGGTGCTGCTGTCCACCCAGGTGCTGCTCGAATCGGGCTCCGAGGTCAGCGCCATGCAGCGCGTCGTCGCCAATGGCGAGTTCGAGGTCGAGGCCAACGACATGGGCGCGGTCGGCGTGCTGTCGGCTGCGGGGCTGCCTTTCGTCGCTGGGCCGCACCTCAACCTCTACAACGGCCCGGCGCTGGAGTGGATCGCCGCCCTAGGCGCCAAGCGCTGGGTGGCGGCGCTCGAACTGCGGCGCGAGGATTTGGCGCTGCTGCAAGCGCGCCGCCCGGCGGCGCTGCAGACCGAGGTGCTGGTGCACGGCCGCCTGCCGCTGGCCTTTTCGGCGCGCTGCTTCACCGCCCGGCACCACCGCCTGCCCAAAGACGATTGCCAGTTTCGCTGCCTCGAACACCCCGAGGGCCTGCTGCTGCGCACGCGCGAGCAAAGCGAGTTTTTGGTGCTCAACGGCCTGCAAACCCAGTCGGCGCAAGTGCACAGCCTGATCGACTGCTGGGCCGATCTGGTGGCGTTGGGCGTGGAAGTGGCGCGCATCGTGCCGCAGGCGCTGCACACGGCCGACGTGATCGACCTGTACCACGCCGTGCGCAGCGGCCAGCTGGATGCAGCCGCGGCGCGCAGCGCCCTGCTCGAGCTGCTGCCCAGCGCCGACTGCAATGGCTACTGGCATGGCCAGCCCGGGTTGGCGCGTGTCGCCACCGCCCCTTGGGCCCGGAGCTGAGTTTATGTACAGCGGCGAACGCTTCAACAGCATCAGCCACTTGGTCGGGGCTGCGCTGGCCTTGATTGGGGCCACGCTGCTCATCACCTTGGCCGCGCTCAGCGGCGACCCTTGGCGCATCGTGGCCTTCAGCATCTACGGCGCGACCTTGGTCACGCTCTTTCTGGCCTCGACGCTCTACCACAGCCTGCGTGGCAAGGCCAAAGCCGTGTTCCAGAAGCTGGATCATTGCAGCATCTACCTGTTCATCGCCGGCAGCTACACGCCGTTTGCGCTGCTGGCGCTGCCCGGCAGCACCGGCTGGCTCGTGCTGGCTGCATCTTGGTCGCTGGCGACTCTAGGGGTTGCGCTCGAGCTCAGTCCGCTGGCTCGGGGCTCACGCATCCTCTCGCTGGCGATCTACCTAGGCATGGGCTGGTTGGCCCTGGTAGTGATCGGGCCGCTTTGGCAAGCCTTGGGTTGGGCCGGTTTGTCTTGGCTGCTCGGCGGCGGCGTGCTCTACACCTTGGGCGTGCTGTTTTATGTCGCCAAAGAGCGCATCCGCCACAGCCACGGCATCTGGCACCTGTTTGTGCTCGGTGGCAGCGCCTGCCACTTTGTGGCCCTTTTGCTCTACCTCAACGGATGAACGACTGCATATGAACCCCAGCTTGGCACCCGCTGCGCGCCCGCGCGTTCCGGCCCCGCTGGCGGCCGTCTTGTCCCGGCTGCCGCGCTACCCCGGCTCGCTGCTGCTGGTGCTGGGCTTGAACGCGGTGCTGGCGCGCCAGTTGCCGCCCGACGTCGCCGCGCACATGCAGGGCAAGCGTTTTTGCATCCAGGTGCGCGACGCCGGTCTGCGCTTTGACTTCGCTTGGCAGCGCAGCCTGTTTCTGCCCTGTGCGCCACAACCCGAGCCCGACCTGACCCTGAGCGCCGACGCCTGCGACCTGCTGCGGCTGGCCCAGCGCCTAGACGACCCTGACACGCTGTTTTTCAACCGCCGCCTGTCGCTGCAGGGCGACACCGAACTCGGGCTGGTGGTCAAGAACGCGCTCGATGCGCTCGACTGGCCGCTGTTTGGGCACGCGGACTGGACGCCCCCGGCGCTGCTGCAGCGGCTGCGCCAGCGCCTCGATGCCCGCTGCGCCACAGCCCCGCCGCCACCTCGCGCCCCATCCCGCCCCGCACCCCACGAACAGGCCCAATAATGGCACCCGACTCCAAACCCAAGCCCTTGATCTACGCTTGCTCGGGCTGCTCGAGTGCCGCGCAACTGGCCAACCACGTGGCGCTGCGGCTCGATCGCAGCGGCGTGGCCGAGATGTCGTGCATTGCCGGCGTCGGCGGCGACGTGCCCTCGCTGCTCAAGCTCGCCCACGCGCAGCGCCCGATCGTCGTGCTCGACGGTTGCCCGCTGTCATGCGCCGCGCACTGCCTGCGCCGCCACGGCATTGAGCCGGCGCAACACCATCAGCTGCAGATTTACGGCGTGCGCAAACGCCGCCACGAAGACTTCGACCCCGAGCAGGCCGAAGCCGTGCTGTACCGGGTGCGGCGCGGCTTGGAGCACCTGCAGCCCCATGCAGCCTGAGGCCCCACCCAGCGTGCAGCGCCTGCTGGTGGCCATCACCGGGGCCAGCGGGGCGGTGTATGGCTGGCGGCTGCTGCAACTGCTGCGCGAACTGCCCGCGCTCGAGGTTCATGCGCTGGTCTCCGATGCCGGCTGGCTGACCCTGCAGCACGAGCTGGACCTCGGGCCAGACGATGTGCGCGCAGCGGTGGCGCAACTGCACGACGTGCACCACATCGGGGCCGCGCCCGCCAGCGGCTCCTTTCGCTGCCACGGCATGGTGGTGGCCCCGTGCTCGATGCGCAGCCTGGCAGCGATCGCCCTCAGCTTGGCCGACAACCTGATCGTGCGCGCCGCCGACGTCATGCTCAAAGAGCGCCGGCGCCTGATCCTGCTGCCGCGCGAAGCGCCGCTGCACTTGGGCCACCTGCGCCACATGCTCCAAGTCACCGAGATGGGCGGCATCATCTGCCCGCCCATGCCGGCTTTTTATCAGCACCCGCGCAGCATCGAGGATCTGGTGGACGCCAGCCTGATGCGCGTGCTCGACTTGCTCGGGCTGGCGCACCCACGCGCCCAGCGCTGGACCGGGCTCAGCAGCGCGGCCCCTAGCCACGCCGGAACTTAAAAACACCACCATGCCCTACCGCGACCTGCGCGACTTCATGAGCCAGCTCGAAGCGGCGGGCGAGTTGCGCCGCATCGCCGCGCCGGTCTCGCCCAAGCTCGAAATGACGGCGCTGTGCGACCGGGTGTTGCGCGCCGGCGGCCCGGCGCTGTTGTTTGAACACCCGAGCGGCTACCCGATGCCGGTGCTGGCCAACCTGTTTGGCACCCCGGCGCGGGTGGCGCGCGCCTGCGGCCTCGATTCGGTGGCGGGGCTGCGCCAGTTTGGCCAGCTTTTGGCCCAGCTCAAAGAGCCCGAGGCCCCGCGCGGCCTGCGCGACGCCCCCCAGCTGGCGGCCATGGCGCGCGCGCTTTGGCGCATGCGGCCCCAGGTGCTGCAGCGCCCGCCGTGCCAACAGGTGCAGTTCGAGGGCCCCGACGTCGATCTGCAGCAGTTGCCCATACAGCACTGCTGGCCCGACGACGTGGCCCCGCTGCTGACCTGGGGCCTGGTGATCACACGCGGGCCGCACAAGCCGCGCCAGAACTTGGGCATCTACCGCCAGCAGCTGCTCGGGCGCAACCAGCTCATCATGCGCTGGCTGGCGCACCGTGGCGGCGCGCTCGACTTTCGCGACCACTGCCGCTTGCATCCGGGCCAGCCCTTCCCCTTGGCCGTGGCCATCGGCGCCGACCCGGCGACCCTGCTCGGTGCCGTGACACCGGTGCCCGACGCGCTCTCGGAATACCAATTTGCCGGCCTGCTGCGTGGCGCCCGCACCGAAGTCGCGTCCGCAATCGGCGTGCCGCTGCAGGTGCCGGCCCAAGCCGAAATCGTGCTCGAAGGGCATATCCTGCCCGATCCCCTGCACCCCAGCGGCTGGCAGCACGCGCTCGAAGGCCCTTATGGCGACCACACCGGCTACTACAACGAACGCGCCGAGTTCCCGGTGTTCACGGTGCAGCGCCTGACCCAGCGCACGGCGCCGATCTACCACTCGACCTACACCGGCAAGCCGCCCGACGAGCCGGCCGTGCTCGGGCAGGCGCTCAACGAGCTCTTCATCCCGCTGCTGCAACGCGCCCTGCCCGAGGTGGTGGATTTTTATCTCCCGCCCGAGGGCTGCAGCTACCGCCTGGCGCTGGTCAGCATCCGCAAGGCGTATGCCGGCCACGCGCGGCGGGTGATGATGGGCATCTGGAGCCATTTGCGCCAGTTCATGTACACCAAGTTTATCGTCGTCGTCGATGACGACATCGACGTGCGCGACTGGCGCGAGGTGGTCTGGGCCATCACCACCCGCATGGACCCGGCGCGCGACTGCATGCTGGTGGAACAAACCCCGATCGACTACCTCGACTTTGCCTCGCCCGTCAGCGGCCTGGGCAGCAAGATGGGGCTGGATGCGACCCACAAATGGCCCGGCGAAACCACGCGCGAATGGGGCCGCAGCATCCACATGAGCCCCGCGGTAACCCAGCGCATGGACGCGCTGGCACAATCGCTGGGCTTATGAGCCCCCCGCCCCACACCCCCGACCCGCTGCTGAGCGGGCAGTCGATCGAGCTGCTGCAGCACCTGCACATTGTTACGCGCGACGGCCGCCTGAACCAGGACAGCCGGCGCAAGCTCAAGCAGGTGCAGCATCTGCTGCACTTTATCGAGCCGCTGCTGCTCGACGTGCTGCAGCGGCGCGGCGACGTGACGCTGGTCGATCACGGTTGCGGCAAATCCTATTTGGGTTTTCTGCTCTACGACCGTTTTTTCAAGGCGCGCAGCCAAGGCCGGGTGATCGGCGTCGAGGCGCGCGCCGAACTGGTGCACAGCGCGCAGGCGCTGGCGCAGCGGCTGGGCTTTGCGCGCATGGGCTTTGTCGCCGCCACGGTGCAGCAGGCGCTGCAGGCCGAGCTGGCGCCGGTGGTCGATGTGGTCACCGCCTTGCACGCCTGCGACACCGCCACCGACGACGCCATCGCCTTTGCGCTGGCGCACCGGGCGCAACACCTGGTGCTGGTGCCGTGCTGCCAGGCCGAAGTCGCCTCCGCCTTGCGCCAGTACAAGGGCCTGTCGGCGGCTGCGCCCCAGCCGCGCGCGCCGTTGAGCGAACTCTGGCGTCACGCGCTGCACACGCGCGAGTTTGGCAGCCACCTGACCAACGTGCTGCGCTGCCTGCAGCTCGAGGCCCATGGCTACCAGGTCACGGTGACCGAACTGGTGGGCTGGGAGCATTCACTGAAAAACGAACTGATTTTGGCGCGCAAAGTCGGCCCGCCACGCGCCCACGCGCGCCAGCGCCTGCTGCAGGTGCTGGAGCAGTTCAACCTGCCGCCGTTGCAGCAGCGTTTCGGCGTGCCGGCGCCCGGGCATTCCACCGCAGCCGCGTAGGCCCTTGCACGGCAGCCCGGCGCCACGTGCTAAGCTCCAAACGCCCCCCTTTTTCAGGACAGGAGCCCCAATGCCCGCTTTGCTGCCCCAAATCGACCCCGACGGCCTGCTCGAGTTCTCGGTCGTCTATACCGACCGCGCCCTGAATCACATGTCGCAGCGCTTCCAGCGCGTGATGGTCGATATCTCGGCCCTGCTCAAACAGGTCTATAACGGCCACGCCACCGCGCTGGTGCCGGGCAGCGGCACCTTTGGCATGGAAGCGGTGGCGCGCCAGTTTGCCGGTGGGCGCAAGGTGCTGGTGCTGCGCAACGGCTGGTTCAGCTACCGCTGGTCGCAGATTTTCGAGATGGGCGCCATCCCGGCGCAGGAACTGGTGCTCAAAGCCCGCCCCTGCGCCGATGAACCGCAGGCACCTTGGCAGCCGTGCCCGCTCGACGAGGTGCTGGCCACCATTGCGCGCGAGCGCCCGGCCGTGGTGTTTGCCCCGCACGTCGAAACCGCCGCCGGCCTGCTGTTGCCCGACGACTACCTGCGCGCCGTCGGCGAAGCGGTGCGCGCCGTCGATGGCCTGTTCGTGCTCGACTGCATCGCCTCGGGGGCGCTGTGGGTGGACATGCAGGCCTGCGCCGTCGATGTGCTCATCAGCGCGCCGCAAAAAGGCTGGAGCGGCTCGCCCGCCTGCGCCATGGTGGTGCTGGGCGAACGCGCCAGCGCCGCCATCGAGGGCACGCGCAGCAGCAGCTTTGCCTGCGACCTGAAAAAATGGCTGCAAGTCATGCAGGCTTACGAAGCCGGCGGCCACACCTACCACAGCACCATGCCCACCGACGCGCTGGTGCGGCTGCGCGAGGTCATGTTCGAAACCCAGGCTTTTGGCTTCGAGCGCGCGCGTGCGCAGCAAAACCTGCTCGGTCGGCAAGTGCGCGCCCTGTTCGAGTCGCGCGGCCTGCGCAGCGTCGCCACAGCCGGCTACCAGGCGCCCGGCGTGGTGGTGAGCCACACCAGCGACCCGCTGCTGCACAACGGGCAAAAGTTTCGCGCCGTCGGCATCCAGAGCGCCGCCGGTGTGCCGCTGATGTGCGACGAACCGGCCGACTGGCGCACCTTTCGCATTGGCCTGTTTGGCCTCGACAAACTGGCGCAGCCCGAGCGCAGCGTGGCGCAACTCGCGGCGGCGCTCGATCAGCTCGGGTTGTAGGCGGTGGGGCTGGGGCTGGGGCTGGGGCTTGCCCCAGCATTTTTTTCTACAGTTAAGCCACAAATCCCGGTATTGCAGTAACATCTGCGGTATCACTACCTGCACAAGCGTCGGGAGAGATCCACCCTTCATTGAGGTGGGCGCCGAAGGAGCAACCGCCCCGGAAACTCTCAGGCCAAAGGACCGGCGCTTGCCATGCAAATCTCTGAAGAGTGGTCGGCCTCATCGCCCGACCCACCGCAGGAGCAAGTGACCCAAAGCCACGGGTCATGAATCTCTCAGGTTCCAAACAGAGGGGGCGCGCATTCCGCACAGAGCGGAGTGTGCCTGCCCTTTCTGACACTTTGGAGCCCACTCATGAAGTCGATCGCAGTCGTTGGCGGAGGCATCACCGGCGTCACCACGGCCTACGCCTTGGCCAAGCGCGGCTTGAGCGTCACCCTATTCGAGCAAAACCGCTACGCGGCCATGGAAACCTCGTTTGCCAACGGCGGTCAGTTGTCGGCCTCCAACGCCGAGGTGTGGACGCACTGGTCCACCATTCTCAAGGGCTTCAAGTGGATGCTCAAAAGCGATGCACCGCTGCTGGTCAACCCCAAGCCGAGCTGGCACAAGCTGTCGTGGTTTCTGGAGTTCATGGCCAACATCCCGCACTATGAGCGCAACACCACCGCAACCGCCAAGCTGGCCATTGCCGCGCGCGAGCACTTTTTTGCTTGGGCCGACGCCGAAGGGCTAGATTTCAACAGCGAAAAGCGCGGCATTTTGCACATATACCGCGACCAAAACGGCTTTGAGCACGCCGGCCGCGTGAGCCAGCTGCTGGCCGCGGGCGGTTTGCAGCGCCGGGCCGTCACGCCGGCAGAAATCCGCGCCATCGAACCCACGCTGGCTGGCCAGTACTACGGCGGCTACTACACCGAAAGCGATTCCACCGGCGACATCCACAAATACACCGTGGGCTTGGCCGCTGCGGCCGAGCGCTTGGGCGCAGCGATCCGCTACGGGCAGCCAGTGCGCCGCCTGCGCAGCGACGGCCAAAGCGCTTGGGTCACAGCCCAAGACGCTGCCGGGGAAACCACCCACCGCTTCGACGGCCTTGTGGTGTGCGCCGGCATCACCAGCCGCGACTTGGCCGCCCAACTGGGTGACCGCGTCAACATCTACCCGGTCAAAGGCTATTCCATCACCGTGCAGCTGCCAGACGAAGCCAGCCAGCAAGCTGCCCCGTGGGTGAGCCTGCTGGACGATGAAACCAAACTGGTGACCAGCCGCCTGGGCCCAGACCGCTTTCGCGTCGCGGGCACAGCCGAATTCAACGGCGCCAACAAAGACATACGGGCGGACCGCATCAAGCCCCTGATCGATTGGGTGAACCAGTGCTTCCCGGGCGTGAACACGCGCCAAGTGGTGCCGTGGGCCGGTTTGCGCCCGATGATGCCCGACATGATGCCGCGCGTGGGCCGAGGCAAAAAACCCAACGTTTACTACAACACCGGACACGGCCACTTGGGCTGGACGCTGTCGGCCGGTACCGCCGATTGGGTCGCGGGCTTGGTCGCCAGTGCCAGCGGCTCAGCCACCGCGCATACTGTAGCGCCGGTGAACCGCACCGGGAATCGAGGAGGCCGATTGGTTTAAGTTGACACCTCTTCAGAGGTGTTGCTGTTGGCGAGTTGCCCCCAGTAGTTTGCCTCAGCTTCTGCCGGAGGGATGCCCCCAATTGGCGTGAGCAGTCGGACGAGGTTGAACCAGTGCACCCATTGCAGGGTGGCCAGCTCCACGGATTCCTTGGTCTTCCAGGGTCCCCGGCGGTGAATCAAACCGAGGGCTGTATGCCCGCCTGGTCCAAGCGTTCGGTGTAGCGAATGCTGACGTATTGACTGCCCCTGTCGCAATGATGCGTCAAAGCATGGGCTGCCGGCTGGCGGTCATACAGCGCCGGTTCAAGCGCGTCCAGCACGAAGTCCGTCTGCATGCTGCGGCTGACCCGCCAGCCCACGATGCGCCGGGCGTAGACATCGATGACAAACGCCACGTACAACCAGCCCTGCCAGGTGGAGACATAGGTGAAGTCTGACACCCACAGCTCATTGGGTCGGCTGGCCTGAAACTGCCGGTTGACATGGTCCAGCGGACACGGTGCCGACTTGTCTGGCGTGGTCATGGCTCCATCTTCTCAGACGTTGGAGCCTCCTCAATTCCCGGGGCGGTTCAGGCCACCCCGAGCCTCGGTATCAGGCGCATGTAGATCACCGAGGCGACCAGCTCGACCATCGTTTGCGTCACGATGATGGCCGGCAGCACCGGAATAGCTCCCGGCACCGCCAGGGCCAGCGGCAGCACCACCAGGGAATTGCGCGTGCCCGCACTGAACGCCACGGCCCGGCCAGCCGGTGCATCGAGGCGCGATAGACGGGCAACCGTCCAGCCAATGAGGGGTGCGACCACTGCGAACGCCACATAGAGCGGAATCACCCGCAAAGCGGGTTCGATGGCGGCCCCGAGCTGGGGCACCATCGCAGCCACGACGACGAACAGAACCAGCGCCGTCGCCGGCACCGGCAGCAGACCAAGGCCCGCCGCGACACGCTGGCCGGCCCCGCTGCGGGCCGCCCATAACTGCACCAGGGCGGCCAGGACAAGCGGGATGGCGATCAGCCACACAAACGCATGAACAAACGGGCCTAGATGCACCAGCTCGGCCGCTGCGTCGCCCAGGAACACGCGCAGGTAAGCCGGCAGCAGCAGCATTTGCGCAATGAGCAGCATCGGGGTGGCGGCCAGCAGCAAACGGGCGTCGGCGCGGCCGATGTGCGAGAACGTCACCACGTAGTCGATGCAGGGCGTCAGGAGCACGAGCAGCACGCCGAGCCTCACCATCGGGTCGGCCGGCAGGAACTGCACCAGGAGCGCGACCAGCAACGGCACGATCAGGAAGTTGGTGGTCAGCAACGCACCCAAGAAGCGAATGCGTGTGAAGGCGCGGCCCAGGTCAGCAAGCGGCACCTGCAAGAAGGTGACGAAGAGCATCAGGGCCAGCGCCGGATTGATCGCCCCTTCCAGCGCGTCGGTGCCCGGTACCAGGAGCGCGACGGCCGCCGCGACTACGACGGCCGCGAAGTAGATGATGATTTGATGGTGTTCTAGGCGATCTCGGAGCGCCAGGCTGATGTTTGTCAACGCACTTTCCCTTCGGTTCATTTGGGTATAACTAAACGCGCCCACTCTAACCCGGCAGGCTCATTTGCAAAAGCACAATCTATCCGAACCTAGCTCCAAGTGATAACCTCAATGATCCGAGCAAGACAATTTCAGTGTGGGGGTGTGATGGGACGGAAAGAAACCGAGGAAGCGATTGCGGATAGCTGTCGCATCCCCGATGATTGTATAGACTCGAAGCGTTATCCGTTGTTCATCGCTCGTGAGGCGATGAGGGCGCTGGTGTACGATCTGACGCAAGCTCAAGGAGAGTCTACATGATGATAGCCCTGCACAAGAACGCGCGCACCACGCCCGCCATCCGCGCAGAAATCGCTGCCAGCAGCGCCAGTGCCGCCAGCCTAGCCCAGCGCTTTGGCATCACCCTAGCCACGGTCTACAAGTGGAAAAATCGCAGCAGCGTGCAGGACGGTTCGCACACCGCACACCGTCTTCAGACCACCCTCACGCCTGCCCAAGAGCATGTGGTCGTGCAACTGCGGCGCACCCTGCTGTTGCCTCTGGACGACCTGCTTGCCGTCACGCGCGAATTTCTCTGCTCCAAAGCCAGCCGCTCTGGTATTGACCGCTGCCTGCGCCGCCATGGCGTGGGCAACCTCAATGCCCTCAAGCCCGCCACGCCCCGTGAGCCCCACAAGCGCTTCAATAGCTACGAGCCGGGCTACCTGCACGTCGACGTGAAGTACCTGCCGCAAATGGCCGATGAGACAAAGTGGCGCTACCTGTTCGTGGCCATCGACCGCGCCACGCGCTGGGTGTACGTGGCGATCAAGAGCAACAAGACCGCAGCCAGTGCCAAGGCTTTCCTTGGCGCCTTGCACAAAGCCTGTCCGCTCAAGATTCATAAGTTGTTGACTGACAACGGCAAAGAGTTCACGGACAGGCTCTTTGCCTCGCGTGCCAGGCAGCCCACGGGTCAACATGAGTTTGATCAGTTGTGCCAAGCCTTGGGCATTGAACACCGCTTGACCAAACCCAGAACGCCCAGAACCAATGGCATGGTCGAGCGCTTCAACGGCCGCATTGCCGATGTGCTCAAGACGCATCACTTCCACAGTGGGCAGGATCTGGAGCAGACCTTGATGCGCTACGTGACTTTGTACAACCACCAACTGCCACAGTCAGCGTTGAAGAGCAAAACGCCGATGCAAGCCATGAAAGAATGGTACGCTTCTCGCCCTGATCTGTTCCATAAACGCCCGTATGATCGTCCGGGATGTGACACCCCAGGCAGGACCGCCGGATTATGACGACTCAGGTCCAACGGCGATGCGTGCAGCGGCCTCCTTGAGGTGGTAGCTCTTGCCCTCGAACTCCAGCATCGCGCAGCGGTGCATAAGTCGGTCCAGGATGGTGGTGGCCATGGTGGCGTCGCCCAGATATTTGCCCCAGTCCTGCACCACGCGGTTGGAGGTGATGACGATGGAGCGGCGCAGCTTGTAGCGCTGGTGCACGATGGCCTGCAGCACCTCGGCGGCGTGCTCGCTGATGCGCCTGGCCAGGAACAGGTCATCGAGGACGAGCAGGTCCGGCGCGACCCAGTCCTTGAGCAGCTCGGTGCGCTCTGAGTCGCTGGCCAACGCGTAGTGAGCAAACTCGGTGTCGGCTTGCAGGTACCGCGCGTCATAGCCCTGCAGCGTGGCCTGGTAGGCCACGGCCTTGGCCACATGACTCTTGCCGGTGCCCGGCTTGCCGATGATCAGCGCATTGGCGCCCTCGCCGATGAACTTCAGGGTGTGCAATTCGAAGCAGGCGCTGCGCGGCAGCTTCGGGTTGAAGCGCCAGTCGAAGTCAACCAGCGAGGGACGCTCATCCAGGCCCGAGCGTTTGAAGCGGCGCTCGGTCAGGCGAGAGCGCCGGCGGTCCAGCTCGTCTTGCAGCATGGCGGCGAAGGTCTCCAGGAAGGGCTCCTGAGCGGCCTGAGCCTGCATCACGCGGGTGGACAGGGTCTCGGCAATGCCGGACAGACGCAGCTCGCGCAGCGCGCGTTCGATCTCGATCATGTTCATGGCTGAACTCCAGGTGTGTTGGTGTTGGTGTTGGTGGTGGTGGTGGTGGTGGTGTTTGCAGTGGCGGCGGCGAGCGTGCTCGTGGCTGTGACGGCCGCAGCGTGCGCAAACAGATCTGCGTACTCATCCGCGTCGCGGATGAGCTCATGCTGCTGGGTCAGCGTTCGGGCCCCGGCGGCGGACGCACTGCTGGACGCACCGGTGGACTCGGTCTCGATGGCCGCCAGTGCCTGGGCAAAGATGACTTCTGCCAAAGCCAGAACGCGCTTGTAGCTGTAGCCCCCTTGCTCCAGGGCCTGGGCGCAGGCGGTTTCGACGCAGTGCGCGGGGTAGCGCCGCACCAAACCCACGATGCCCCAGAGCTTGCGCTGGCCCACCCGGCCTTCAATGGCAAAGAGCAGCTCACACAGCCGGCTGGCGTGCTCACCGATCTCGCTGGCCTGGCGCAGGATCAGACGGGTCTCGCGCGAGGGATTGAACACCCGCTCCTCCTGGGGCAGCACCACCGTGCCGGGCCGCTCGGCCTTGGCGTGGGTGCGCAGCAGGGCGCCGGTGTGGATGTCACGGATCTCGATGCGCTGGGCGTAGATGCGCACCAAGACCTTGGAGCCGATGGCTGCCGGGCGCGCGGCGTAGCTGCTGTGATCCACCCGCACACAGCTGTCGTCGCAGACGGTGCGCACCGCCTCATTGAAATACTGCATGCCCAAGAGCGGCAGCGCCTTGAGGTGGGTGCGCTCCTCCTCGAACATGGCCTGCACCTGGCGCCGCTCGGTGCCGTGGATGCGCTTGGCCGCCCAGTTCTTCTCCCAGTGGGCGAGGAACTCGTTCTGGGCCTCGATGGACTCAAAGCGACGACCCTTCAGGGCCGCGGCGTACACCGGGTTGAGATCGGGCTCGTACAGGTCGGGCTTGAGGATGCCTTCCTTCAGATTGTCCAGCACCACGTATTGCGGGCAGCCGCCGAAGTACCGCAGGGCCCGCTCGTGCAGCTCGGCCCAGATCTGCTGGCTGGACTTCCAGACCACGCGCCGCAAGCTGGCACGGGAATAGCGCAGCGTGGCCACGAACAAGCGGGGCTTGCGGTACCGCTCGCTGCCGGGCATTCGGGTGGGCGCGCCCTCGCCGTAGTCCACCTGCATCTCCTCGCCAGGCAGGAAGGACAGGCGGTCGAACTGCTCGGGCTCCTTGTGGCGCAGCTTGGCGCAGAACCGTTTGACGGAGTTGTACTGCCCGGCAAAGCCGTGTTGGTCGACCAGGTCTTGGAAGATGGCCGTGGCGTTGCGCTTCAGACGCAACTGGGCTTCGATGAACTCGCGGAGGGGTTCGCATAGGGAGGTGGCCGCCGGCACAGGAGCCGGTGGCCAGGGTGGGGGAATTTGCTCGGCCGAGCCGGTGGCCACCCCGGGGGAAATTGACGGCTGCTGCAGCCAGCGCTGGCGGTCAGGTGGGGGAGTTTGAGGTGGCCATAACCGGGGGAATTTGGGTGGCCATCAGGGCGTGTGCGCGCCGCGTTGCAGTACCACGCGCACCAGCCGCACCAGCCGGCGGCCGAGTTCATTTACCCATCACCCTACATCCCCCGCCACGACGCGCTGGCGGCTTACGCGCGCAAGGCCTTCCCGGCCAAGCGCCCGCTGCTGCTGCAAGCCTGCCGGGCGCTGATGGAGCGCATCCACCAAGACTGCCGCTACGAGAGCGCCAGCACCGACATCCACACCCCGGTGCTGCAAGCCCTGGAGCAGCGCAAAGGCGTGTGCCAAGACTTCGCGCACATCAGAAAGTTGCCGTCACGGTGGCGCCGGAAGACGAGTTCGAGGCTTTGCTGGGTTGAGGAAGTCGTAGCCTGTTCTCAATTTTTCGGGCACCGATTGTTCCGCAGCATCAGTAGCCGTGGAACAAAAAATCCAGCGCAGCGGTGATCTGCGCTTGCGCGTGCGCCAGAGAGCTTACGGGCGGCTTCAGCAGGCGCCTTGGAACTGCGGCCATCTTCGGCGTCTCGAGCAGGAGCTCTTGGCCTTCGATGGTGAATACCGGAGTCAGCCGATCTGGGAATTTGACTTGGGGAAAGTGCTTGAGGCTGCGCAGCGGGATCACCATCCGGCTCTCAAGGCCATCGAGCAAATCGCTCTGCACATCAAGCAGGTAGGGCGTGGTAACCGCATGGCTGCCAGGGTTGGCATAGACATCGAAGCGCGCCGTCAAAAACTCTTCCACTCGTCCAGCGGCAAGCCTTCGGCCTCGATGCTGGCGTTGTAGGCGCCAATGAAATCGGCGTGCTCTAGTCGCCATTTGCGCCCCTGCTCGCGCCGCACGACTTCGCGCAAGTGGTTGTCGCAGACCTGCGAAATGTTGATATTGAGCTGTTTGGCCCCCTCGAGCACATCCGCGCTCAGGCTCAGGTTGGTTGCGCGCTTGACCGACGTGCCCGTGCGCGGGCGGCGAGTAGAGTGCAGGTCGGGCATAGCGAGCTTCGTGCGCATGTGTGGATGCGCACATCTTAACCCACCGACTCGCTTGCTGGATAAATCTTGGCCTGAAGCCCGGCTTTCCTTTGGGCGCCGTGATTCGACTCGCAGATTTTCCGCTTGACCAAACGTATCATTTGGCGTACGCTTTGCGCGACCGGAGCCTATCATGCACACACTCACCGCAAGCCAAGCACGCGCCAACCTGTACCGCCTCATGGATCAGGCAGCCGAGTCGCATCAGCCCATCGCCATCACCGGCAAGCACTCTGACGCCGTGCTGATTTCCGCCCAAGACTGGCAGGCCATCCAAGAAACGCTGTACTTGCTCGCCGTGCCAGGTATGCGTGAGTCCATCAAGGAAGGCATGGATCAGGCCCCAGAGGCCTGCGTCCAGGAGTTGGACTGGTGAGCTGGAAGGTCGTTTACACCAAGCACGCACTCAAAGACGCCCAGAAAATTGCAGCCAGCGGCCTCAAAGGCAAGGCCCAAGCATTGCTCGTGCTGCTCAAAGACGACCCCTTTCGCAGCCCGCCACCGCTTGAAAAGCTGGTAGGCGATCTGTCGGGAGCGTATTCGCGGCGCATCAACATTCAACATCGGCTGGTGTACCAAGTGCTGCCAGAGTCCAAAATAGTCAAAGTGTTGCGCATGTGGACGCACTACGAGTAGCTGCACGCTGGCGTAGGGGCCATCTGCCGCCATCGCTGATTAGCCTGCCCCTGTCGCGCACCCGGCACGCGCGCTCGACCCCCATAGCCCCGGATAAACTACGCGGCCACCCCGCCCTTTAGCCCCCCCTGCAAAACCCACGCTAGCCACCGGGCTCAGCCACACCCCCCGGCCCATGGACCACCACACCCTGAGCGCCCTGCGCGAGCGCCACCCCGCTTGGCGGCTGCTGGCGTCGGCGCACGCGCCGCTGGTGGCGGGTTTTTTGCACCGGGTGTTCGTGCTGCCCAACGTGCGCCTGATGAACGCCGCCGATCTGGCCGAGGCGCTGGAAGACGAGCTTTACGCCTTGCGTGAGCAGCTGGGGCCCGAGGCCTACCCCAAGGGCGCGCTGGATTACTTGAACGACTGGGCCGCGCCCGACAAGGGCTGGCTGCGCAAGTTCTACAAGCCGGGCACCGACGAGGCGCAGTTTGACCTCACGCCGGCCACCGAAAAAGCCATCGCTTGGCTGGGGCAGCTGAGCGAGCGCGCCTTTGTCGGCACCGAATCGCGCTTGCTCACCCTGTTTGCGCTGCTCGAGCAGATCAGCGCCGGCACCGAAGCCGACCCGGTCAAGCGCGTGGACGATCTGCGCGCCAAGCGCGACGCGCTCGATGCCGAAATCGCCCGGGTGCAGGCGGGCGAGCTGCCGCTGCTGGACGACACCGCGGTCAAAGACCGCTTCCAGCAGTTCCAGCAGGTGGCGCGCGAGCTGCTGGCCGATTTTCGCGAGGTGGAGCACAACTTTCGCCAGCTTGACCGCAAGGTGCGCGAAAAAATCGCGCTCTGGGAGGGCAGCAAGGGGGCGCTGCTGGAGCAGATCATGGGCGAGCGCGACGCCATCGCCGATTCCGACCAAGGCCGCAGCCTGCGCGCCTTTTGGGATTTCCTCATGTCCAGCCAGCGCCAAGAGCAGCTGTCCGAGCGGCTCGATCAGGTGCTGGCGCTGCCCGCCGTGGCCGCGCTCAAGCCCGAGCCGCGCACGCGGCGCGTGCACCACGACTGGCTGGAGGCCGGCGAACACACGCAGCGCACGGTGGCGCAGCTGTCGCAGCAGCTGCGGCGCTTTCTGGACGACCGCGCCTTTCTGGAAAACCGCCGCATCCTCGACCTGCTGCACGGCATCGAGAGCAAGGCGCTGGCGCTGCGCAGCGCCGCCCCCACGGGCACGCTGATGCACCTCGACGCCATGGGGGCGGGCGTGGAGCTGCCGTTCGAGCGCCCGCTGTTCACGCCCAGCGTCAAGCCGCGCTTGGCCGATGTGGCGCTGGAGGGCTTTGAGGCCGAGATCGACACCGCGCGCCTGTTCGAGCAGTTCGTGGTGGACAAGGCGCGCCTGCGCTCGGCCATCGTGCAGGCGCTGCGCCACCAGCCGCAAGTCACGCTGCGCGATGTGCTGCAAACCGCGCCGCTGCAGCGCGGCTTGGCCGAGCTGGTGGCTTACCTCGAGCTGGTGCATGCGCCGCCCGACGGCAGCGCGCTCGATGGGCTGCGGGCCCTCGTCGATGAAAGCGTGACCGAACCCATCGCTTGGCAGGCCCACAACGCCGCTGGCCAAAGCGTCACCCGCGCAGCACGCCTGCCGCGCGTGATCTTTACGCGCTAAAAAGCTGGGCGCCCGCAAACCCCCTTACCGATGACCCCTCCACCGCAAGCCCACGACCGCCGCACCTTGCCGCCCATGCACACCGAGCCGCCCGACACCGCAGCAACCCTGGACGCACCCGAATCGCCACCCGGCGCGCCGCCTACCGCGCCCGAGCTGTCGCAGCTCATGGTGCACCTGCTCAAAGGCGTGCTCTACCGCGACGACGACGAGCGCCTCTGGGCCAGCCTGCTGCGCTTGCAAGCCCGGGTGCGCGAGCAGGCCGCCGTGCTGTTGCTCGATCTGCTGCTCGACGAAGCCGAGGGCTACGCCTTCCTCAAAGGGCGTGCCGACCCAGACGAATCCGAAGACGCGCCGCGCCTGCCCCGGCTGGTGGCGCGCCGCCCGCTCTCGTATCCGGTCAGCCTGATGCTGGCGCTGCTGCGCAAGCGCATGGCCGAGTTCGACGCCAGCGCCGGCGACACCCGGCTGGTGCTGACGCGCGACGAGATCGCCGAGCTGATGCGCGTGTTCCTGCCCGACGGCAGCAACGAAGCCCGGCTGATCGATCAGGTGGACTCGACCCTCACCAAAGTGCTCGATCTGGGTTTTGTGCGCCGGCTCAAGCCCGCTGCCGCCAGCGCACCCGACCGCGGCCACTACGAGGTGCGGCGCATCCTCAAAGCCTTTGTCGATGCGCAGTGGCTGGCCGAGTTCGACGCCCGCCTCGAGGGTTATCGCACCGCGCTGGCCACGCCGTCGGCGGCTGCGGCTGGCAAGGCCGCCCAACCGGGGGGCAGCGATGCTTGATACCGCCACACCGGGGCTGGACTTTGTCGCCGACGACAGCCGGGTGGGCTTTAGGCTGCAGCGGCTCGAGGTGCTCAACTGGGGCACCTTCGACCAGCGCGTCTGGCGCTACGAACTGGGCGGGCGCAACGGCTTGCTCACGGGCGACATCGGCTCCGGCAAATCCACCCTAGTCGATGCCATCACCACCTTGCTGGTGCCGGGGCAGCGCGTGGCCTACAACAAGGCCGCCGGCGCCGAGGCGCGCGAGCGCTCCTTGCGCTCCTACGTGCTGGGCCACTACAAGAGCGAGCGCAACGAGCTCACCGGCAGCGCGCGCCCGGTGGCGCTGCGCGATGCCTCGAGCTTTTCCGTGGTGCTGGGCGTGTTTCGCAACGAGGGCTACGACCAAGCCGTGACGCTGGCCCAAGTGTTCTGGCTCAAAGACCCCCAAGGCCAGCCCGTGCGCCTGTACGTGGCCGCCGAACGCGCGCTGGCCATAGCGGCCGATTTCAGCGGCTTTGGCAGCGACATCGGCGCCCTGCGCAAGCGCCTGCGCGCCAGCGGCTGCGAGCTGCACGACAGCTTTCCACCCTACGGCGCTTGGTTCAGGCGCCGCTTCGGCATCGAGCACGAGCAGGCGCTGGAGCTGTTTCACCAGACCGTGTCGATGAAGTCGGTGGGCAACCTGACCGACTTCGTGCGCAGCCACATGCTCGAGCCCTTCGACTCCGGGCAGCGCATCGAGGAGCTGATCCGCCATTTCGACGACCTCGATCAGGCGCACCAAGCCGTGCTCAAAGCCAAGCGGCAGGTGGAGCTGCTCACGCCCTTGGTTGCAGACGGCGAGCGCCACCAAGCGCTGCTGGCCGAGATTGCGGGCTGGCGCGATGGCCGCGATCAACTGCGGCCCTATTTTGCCCGGCTCAAGGGCGAGCTGCTGCAGCGCCGCCTCGAGCTGCTGGGGCAGGACGCCGCCCGCATCGACGCCCAGATCGAGCGCCTCGAGGCCCAGCGCGAGGCCGAGCGCGTGGATGTGGCCCGGCTGGAGCGCGCGCTGCGCGACAACGGCGGCGACCGCCTCGAGGAACTGGCGGCCGAGATCCGGCGCCTGGAGGCCGACAAAGCGCTGCGCCAAACCAAGGCCGACCGCTTCCACGCCCTGCTGGCGCGCATCGACGAGGCCGCGCCGGCCGACGAAGCCGCCTTCATGGCCCTGCAGCAGCGCATTGCCCAGCGCGCCGAGGGCTTGCGCGATGCCGACGCCGAGCTCAAAAACCGCGAGAGCGAGCGCGACTACGAGTTCCGCAAGGGCCGCGAAGCGCACACCGACTTGTCGAGCGAGATCGACAGCCTGCAGCGGCGCAAGAGCAACATCGACGCCGCCCAAGTGCGCATCCGCGACGCGCTGTGTGCGGCGCTGGCCATCGACGAAGGCGAGCTGCCCTTCGCCGGCGAGCTCATCCAAGTGCGCGACGACGAGCGCGATTGGGAGGGTGCTGCCGAGCGGCTGCTGCGCGGCTTTGGCTTGGCGCTGCTGGTGCCCGACGCGCACTACAAGGCCGTGTCCGACTGGGTGGAGCGCCAGCATCTGGGCGCGCGGCTGGTCTATTTTCACGTGCGCGCGCGCAAGCCGGTGCCGGGTGCGGCGCTGCAGCCGCAGTCGCTGGTGCGCAAGCTCGTGCTCAAGCCCGATTCGCCGCACTACGAATGGCTGGAGCACGAACTGCGCCAGCGTTTCGACGTCGCTTGCTGCGACAGCGGCGAGCAGTTTCGCCGCGAAGCGCGCGCCATCACCCGCGCCGGCCAGATCAAAGACCCGAGCGGGCGCCACGAGAAAGACGACCGCAGCCGCATCGACGACCGCAGCCGCTACGTGCTGGGCTGGAGCAACGCCGACAAGCTGCGCGCCTTGCGCGATCAGCGCCAGCGGCTGGAACAGCAACTGGCCGCACTCGGGCACGAGCTGGGCGCGATCAAACAGGCGCGCGACGAACTGCGCGGCCGGCTGGATGCACTGCTCAAGCTCGAAGACTACACGCGCTACGCCGACATCGACTGGATGGCCCCCGCGCGCCAGATGGCCGCCTTGGCCGAAGAGCGCGCCCGGCTGCAAGCCGCATCCAACGCCTTGCAAGAGCTCGAGCGCCAGCTCAAAACCGTGCGCGAGCGGCTGGCCGAACTCGAGCGCCAGTGGCGCGACACCTTGGGCAAACAAGGCGAGCTCAAGAGCAAGCACGAGGCGGCGCTGGAGCTGCGCCAGCAAGTGCAGCGCATCAGCCACGAGGCGCCGCTGACCGAAGCCCAGATCGAGCGCCTGCATGGCTGGCGCGCGGCCGCTTTGGGCGAGCACCAGCTCTCGGTTGAATCCTGCGACCACCGCGAACAGGAGCTGCGCAAGTGGCTGCAAGACCGCATCGACGCCGAGGACAAGCGCCTGGCGCGGCTCACCGAGCGCATCGTCAACGCCATGCGCGGCTTCAAAGAGGCCTTCAAAGCCGAAACTGCCGAGGTGGACGTGGCCTTGGCGGCGCTGCCCGACTACGCGCGCCTGCTCACCGGCTTGAAGAGCGACGACCTGCCGCGCTTCGAGTCGCGCTTCAAAGAGCTGCTCAACGTCAACACCATCAACCAGATCGCCAGCTTCAACGCCCACCTCGCCAGCCAGCGCGAGACCATCAAAGAGCGCGTGGCACGCATCAACCAGTCGCTCGAGGCGATCGACTACAACCCCGGGCGCTTCATCCTGTTGCTGGCCCAGCCCAGCCCAGACGCCGAAATCCGCGACTTCCAGCGCGACCTGCGCGCCTGCACCGAGGGCACGCTCACCGGCTCGGGCGACGAGCAGTATTCCGAAGCCAAGTTCTTGCAGGTCAAGGCGATCATCGACCGCTTCCGCGGCCGCGAAGGGCTGTCGGACGCCGACCGGCGCTGGACGGCCAAGGTCACCGACGTGCGCAACGCCTTTTTGTTTGCGGCCAGCGAGCGCTGGCGCGCCGACGGCGCCGAGCACGAGCACTACTCCGATTCGGGCGGCAAATCGGGCGGCCAAAAAGAGAAGCTGGCCTACACCGTGCTGGCCGCGAGCTTGGCCTACCAGTTCGGGCTCGAGTGGGGCGCGGTGCGTTCGCGCTCGTTTCGCTTTGTCGTCATCGACGAGGCTTTTGGGCGCGGCTCGGACGAGTCGGCGCAGTACGGGTTGCGCCTGTTCCAGCAGCTCAACCTGCAACTGCTGATCGTCACGCCGCTGCAAAAAATCCACATCATCGAACCCTTCGTCTCGAGCGTGGGCTTCGTGCACAACGAAGGCGGGCGCGACTCGCGCCTGCGCTGCCTGTCGATCGAGGACTACCAAGCGCAGAAGGCGCTGGCCGGGGCCGAAGCCCGGGCGGTGGCTGGTGGGGACGCTGCTGGCGCGGCGGCAGACGGCGCAGCAACATGAGCTGGACCACCCCAGCCGATCTGCGCGCCCAGGTGCAACGCCTGTGGGAGCGCGGCGAGCTGCTGCGCGCGGCGGTGTCCGATTCCAGCTGGGTGCCCCTGCGCCTAAACCTGAAGGCCCCCAGCGCAGCCGACCTGTCCGAGCGCTTCGAGGCCGTGCGCGACTGGGTGCGCGCCCTAGCCGACACCGCGCCGCTGCGCATCGAATGGCGCGACTGGAACCACCGCGTCCAAGGCGCGCAGCGGCTGCCGGCGGCCATCTGGCTCGACACCCTGCACGAGGCCTTGGCCTTCATCGGCAAGCTGCGTCAGGCCCAAGGCTTTAGGGCCCTGTGGAAGCAGACCGCCAGCGCGCAGCCGGCGCTTCTGGCCTACCTGAGCCGCCGACCCATCCAAGCGCTGGAGCTGATTGAGCGCTGGCCGCGCCTGTTGGCCGTGGTGGCTTGGCTGCAAGCGCACCCGCGCCCCGGCGTGTACCTGCGCCAACTCGACGTGCCCGGAGTGGACAGCAAGTTCATCGAGGCCCATCGGGGCGTGCTGACCGAGCTGCTGGATGCGGCCCTGCCGCCCGAGGCCATCGACAGCCAAGCCAGCGGCGTGGCGCAGTTCACGCGCCGCTTCGGCTTTCTGGACAAACCCGTGCGCATCCGCTTTCGTCTGCTCGACCCGGCGTTGCCCAGCCTGCCGGGCTGCCAAGCCCCGGCAGCCTTAGCACCAGCCGCCGTGCCTTCACCCGCTGCGCTTGCCGCCGTGCCGCTCGCCGCCCTGCCCGACATCACCCTCGATGCCGCCAGCTTTGCGGCCTTGGCCTTGCCCGTTGAGCGCGTTTTCATCACCGAAAACGAGACCAACTTCCTCGCCTTCCCGGCGCTGCCACGCGCCCTCGTCGTCTTTGGCGCCGGCTACGGCTGGGAGGCGCTGGCCCGCGCCGCGTGGCTGCAGCGCTGCCAGCTGCACTACTGGGGCGACATCGACACCCACGGCTTTGCCATCCTAGACCAGCTGCGCGGCCAGTTCCCGCACGCCGCGTCCATGCTCATGGACATGGACACGCTGCTGGCCCACCGCGCGCACTGGGGCGCAGAGCCTGAACCCGTGCGCCACGACCTGCCGCGCCTCACCCCCGCCGAAGCCGCCGTCTACAACGCGCTGCGCTTCGACCAGCTCGAACCCCGGCTGCGACTGGAGCAAGAGCGCGTCGGCTTTGGCTGCCTGCGCGCGCTGCTGGCGCGCATGAGGGCTCAGACTTAGCGCGCGCGGACAAACCGCCCTGCTCCATCCGGAATTTGATCGCTTGTACGCGGCTACGGCATGGGTTGGCTGCTAAGAGTCGGCGCGCGCAGCGCCCTGAGCAACAGCGCCCCCAGCAACCCGCCGGCCACCTGCGCCAGCACCAGCGCCGGGAATGAGGCCGGCGCCACCCCGGCAAAGCTGTCGCTGAACATGCGCCCGAAAGTTGCCGCCGGATTCGCCAGCGACGTCGAGGCCGTGAACCACATCGCTGCGCCGATATAGGCCGCCACCAGCGCCGGCGCCGTGCGCGCGCAGCTGCGCCCGATCACAAACACCAGACCGGCCGTGGCCAGCAGCTCGGCCAGCCACATCGGTGGCCCGCCGCGCACCTGCTGCGCCAGCTCCAGCGGCGCGTGCCCAAACATCAGATTGGCCAGCACCACCCCGGCCAAGGCCCCGCTCAGTTGCGCCCCCACATAGGCCAGACGCAGGCCCCAAGACAAGCCGTTGGCGGCACCAAAAACGGCCGTCACCACCGGGTTGAAATGCGCGCCGCTGATCGGCCCTAGGGTTTGAATCAGCACATACAGAATGCACACCGTGGCCACGGTGTTGGCCAGCAGCATCAGCGCCACATTGCCTGCCGCCAAGTGCTGCGCCATGATGCCCGAACCCACCACCGCGCACACCAGCAGCAGCGTGCCCACGAACTCCGCCAGCAGGCGCTGCGGCAGTGGTGGCGTCAAAGGCGGTGGCACAGGCTCAGACATAAACGGCGCTCTCAGGGTAACTGGGTCAAGGTTGCAGATTCATGCTTGCGCCAAGCGGCGCGCGGTTTGCGCCAGCCGCTCGCCCTCGAGATCGGCGGGTGGCGCAGCGAGCAGGGCCTGAATGCGGCCGCTGATGGCCTGCAAGGTGCTGCGAAATCGCTGCAGGCGCTGCTCCGGGCTGCCCTCGCCCTCGGACGGATCGGCATAAGCCCAATGCGCCGTGGCCGGATGCCCGGGCCAGATCGGGCAGACCTCGCCAGCGGCGTTGTCGCACACGGTGATGATCAGGTCCATCGGCTGCGCCTTTGGGCCGGCAAATTCGTCCCAGTTTTTGCTGCGCAAGCCCGCCGTGTCGATGCCAGCCTCCTGCAAGGCCGCCAGCGCCAGCGCATGGGGCTGCTGCCCCGGCCGCGGGCTGCTGCCGGCCGAAAAAGCCTGCCAGCGCCCGCGCCCCCAGTGGTTCAGGCAGGCTTCGGCCAAGATGCTGCGTGCCGAGTTGTGGGTGCACAAAAAAAGCACCCGCACGGGGAGCAAAATGGGGTTTGGTTTAGTCATGTTGCGGCTCTGGCAGCGTGCACAAAAGATTCGACGGGGCCAGACAGCCCTGCCCCTGACAGCAGTTTTCACTCAAGTAGCTCAGCAGCGCGTTCATGCGCTCGAGCTCGGCCCGGTAATGGATGTGGCGCCCGCTGCGCTGCGCGCACACCAAGCCGGTGTGCATCAGCTCCTTCAAATGAAAGGAGAGCGTGGCCGCCGGCAGCGCCAGCGACTGGGCCAACACACCGGGCGTCAGGCCATCAGCCCCCGCCACCACCAAGGCGCGGAAAACGCGCAAACGCGCCGGGTGCGCCAGCGCGGCAAAGCAGGATGCTGCGTGCGAGTCTTCCATGATTCGATTGTAGTCGAATTGTGAATAGATCGAGCTAAAGTCGCCGCCTAGACTGGCAAGCCACTTGCAGTCACAAGCAAAGATGCCTCAAGGCCAGCAAGCCGCGAACCAAGTGCACGCATTGATAATGCAAACTCAAAACAAAAAACCCTGCAAGCCATTAAGCCCACAGGGTTGATTGAGGTTTTGGTTGCGGAGGCAAGATTTGAACTTGCGACCTTTGGGTTATGAGCCCAACGAGCTACCAGGCTGCTCCACTCCGCGTCAAGACATGTATTCTAGCACGCTTACTGCGTTTTGTCGGCAGAAGCTTGTTCTTCTTTGGTGGTTTCTGCATCGCCGCGATCGACCAGCTCGATCAGGGCCATCGGGGCGTTGTCGCCGACGCGATACCCGGTTTTGAGGATGCGCGTGTAGCCACCCGGACGGGCGTTGAAGCGCGGGCCGAGCACGTCGAACAGCTTAACCACCACGTCGCGGTCGCGCAGGCGGTCAAAAGCCAAGCGGCGGTTGGCCACCGTCGGCACTTTGGCCAAGGTGATCATGGGCTCGACCACGCGGCGCAGCTCTTTGGCCTTGGGCAAGGTGGTTTGAATCGCTTCGTGCGTGAGCAGCGAGTTCATCATGTTGCGCAGCATGGCCAGCCGGTGGCTGGTGGTGCGGTTGAGTTTGCGAAGTCCGTGTCCGTGACGCATGGTGGTTTCCTTTGTGGTTTGCCCGCAGCCGGATCAGGTACTGCGAGGGGTCAGGGGCGTTGAGGGTGAGGGTTAAGCAGTGGGTTCAGTGCTTGTCCAGCCCAGCGGGCGGCCAGCTCTCCAGCTTCATGCCCAGCGTCAAGCCGCGCGAAGCCAGCACTTCCTTGATTTCGTTGAGCGACTTGCGACCCAGGTTGGGGGTTTTGAGCAGCTCGTTTTCGGTGCGCTGGATCAGGTCACCGATGTAGTAGATGTTTTCGGCCTTGAGGCAGTTGGCCGAGCGCACCGTGAGCTCGAGCTCATCGACCGGGCGCAGCAAAATCGGGTCAAACTGCTGCGAAGCGCGGCTGGGCGAGGCGCCAAAGTCGGACGATTCGTCGCGGACCAACTGGGCAAACACCGCCAGCTGCTCGACCAGAATCTTGGCCGCGGCGCGCACCGCTTCCTCGGGTGCCACGGCACCGTTGGTTTCGATGTCCAGCACCAGCTTGTCGAGGTCGGTGCGCTGCTCGACGCGGGCGTTTTCCACCGCGTAGCTGACGCGCTTGACCGGCGAAAAAGAGGCATCGAGCAAAATTCGGCCGATCGAGCGCGTGCTGTCCTCGCCGCGGCGCAGGTTGCCGGGCACGTAGCCGCGGCCCTTCTCGACCTTGATCTGCATGTCGAGCTTGGTGCCCGCGCTCAGGGTGGCGATGGGGTGCTGCGGATTCAGGATTTCCACGTCGTGCGGGGTCTGGATGTCGCCCGCTGTGACCAGGCCTTCGACCTCTTTGCGCAGGCTCAAGGTGACTTCGTCGCGGCCGTGGAGCTTGAACACCACGCCTTTGAGGTTGAGCAGCATGTCAACAGTGTCTTCTTGCACGCCGTCGATCGAAGAAAACTCATGCAACACACCCGAGATGGTGACCTCGGTGGGAGCGTGGCCGACCATCGAAGCCAACAACACCCGGCGCAGCGCGTTGCCCAGCGTGTGGCCATAGCCGCGCTCAAAGGGCTCGAGCGTGACTTCGGCGTGGTTGGGGCCGAGGTGCTCGACTTGAATGTTCTTGGGTTTCAGGAGATTGTTAAGCATTCGGACTTCCTTCAATACCCTCGGCTCGTTACACCGATAAGGCTGCTGGAGTACAAAATCCCGAACGCCAGCTGAATGCGGCGCTCGGGCTCGGATATGGTTTCAAACCACAGATTAGCGCGAATACAGTTCGACGATCAGCGATTCGTTGATGTCGGCGGCGAACTCGTCGCGGTCCGGCACTTTCTTGAAGGTGCCCTCGGCCTTTTCGACCGCGACCTCAACCCATGCGGGGAAACCGATCTGTTTGGCGAGCTCCAGCGCCTCTTTGACGCGGTTCTGGTTGCGCGATTTTTCGCGCACCGACACCACATCACCCGATTTGACCAGTGCCGACGGGATGTTGCAGCTCTGGCCATTCACCAACACCGCCTTGTGCGAGACCAACTGGCGCGCTTCGGCGCGGGTCGAGGCAAAGCCCATGCGAAACACCACGTTGTCGAGGCGCGATTCGAGCAGGCCGAGCAGGTTGGTGCCGGTGTTGCCACGGCGGCGGTCGGCTTCGGCGAAGTAGCGCCGGAACTGGCGCTCGAGCACACCGTACATGCGCTTGACTTTTTGCTTTTCGCGCAGCTGCAGACCGAAGTCGGAAGTGCGCTGACCCGAGGTGCGGCCGTGCTGGCCGGGCTTGGAGTCGAACTTGGCCTTGTCGCTGATCGAGCGCCGCGCGCTCTTGAGCAACAGATCGGTGCCTTCACGGCGGGAGAGTTTGGCCTTGGGGCCGAGGTAACGTGCCACGTGATTTTCCTTGATCTATCTGCCGCCCCTGCCTTACAGACTGGAGCGGGAGCCGCACCCTTTCAGGGCCACGGCGGTGGGCTTGAAACGAAAATGCCACCGCAAAGGTTTGCAGTGGCCCAAACAAAGAGCCGCAGATTATAGCAATACAGCAGGCTCTAGGTCAAGCGCTAAGGCTTGAGGCGGCGCTAAGGTTTTAGGCCGAACTCAGATGCGGCGGCGCTTTTGCGGGCGGCAGCCGTTGTGCGGCACCGGGGTCACGTCGGCGATCGAGTTGATGCGGATCCCTAGGGCGCCCAATGCGCGCACCGAGGATTCGCGACCCGGGCCCGGGCCCTTGATTTCGACGTCGAGGTTTTTGATGCCTTGCTCGATGGCCGCGCGGCCAGCCACTTCGGACGCCACCTGGGCTGCGAAGGGGGTCGATTTGCGCGAGCCCTTGAAACCCTGACCACCCGACGACGCCCACGACAGCGAGTTGCCTTGGCGGTCGGTGATGTTGATGATGGTGTTGTTGAACGAAGCGTGCACGTGGGCAATGCCGTCGGAGATGTTCTTGCGAACTTTTTTGCGCACGCGGGCGGCGGCGTTGGAGGCTTGGGGCTTGGCCATAGCGGGTGTCCTTGTGGGCGGTTATTTCTTCAGCGACTGGGCAGCCTTGCGCGGGCCCTTGCGGGTGCGGGCGTTGGTCTTGGTGCGCTGGCCGCGCACAGGCAGGCCGCGCCGATGGCGGAAACCGCGATAGCAGCCGATGTCCATCAAACGCTTGATGTTCATCGTGGTTTCGCGGCGCAAATCGCCCTCGATGGTCAGGGTGTTGACCGCTTCACGAACCTTTTCGAGTTCGGCGTCGGAAAGCTCTTTGATCTTTTTCGAGTATGCGATGCCACAGGCCTCGCAAATCTGCCGTGCGCGGGTGCGCCCGATGCCAAAGATCGCCGTCAGGCCGATTTCGGCGTGCTTTTGCGGCGGAATGTTGATACCAGCGATACGTGCCATGATGGTCCTCTAATCGAATCAGCCTTGACGCTGCTTGTGCCGTGGGTCGGTGCAGATAACCCGCACCACGCCATGACGACGAATGATCTTGCAGTTGCGGCACATTTTTTTGACCGAAGCCGAAACTCTCATGTCTTACTCCTGAACGAAATTCTCAAAAAAACTATTTGCTGCGGAACACGATCCGCGCCCGTGTGAGGTCGTAGGGCGTGAGCTCCACCTTGACCTTGTCGCCAGGCAGGATGCGGATGTAGTGCATGCGCATCTTGCCGGATATGTGCCCGAGCACGACGTGGCCGTTTTCAAGCTTGACGCGGAAGGTGGCGTTGGGCAAATTCTCCACCACCTCGCCCTGCATCTCGATGACATCGTCTTTGGACATATCAGACCCCGGGGGCGCCCTTGAAACTGGATTTCTTGAGCAAGGACTCGTACTGCTCAGACATCATGTAATTTTGCACCTGGGTCCAGAAGTCCATGGTCACAATCACGATGATCAGCAGCGAGGTGCCACCAAAGTAGAACGGAACGTTGTAATACAGGATCAGGAACTCGGGCAGCAAACACACCGCCGTGATGTAGAGCGCACCCACCAGCGTCAGGCGGCCCAAGATCTTGTCGATGTGGCGGGCGGTCTGATCCCCTGGGCGGATGCCCGGGATGAAGGCACCGCTCTTCTTCAGGTTGTCTGCGGTTTCGCGGCTGTTGAATACCAGCGCGGTGTAGAAGAAACAAAAGAAGATGATCGCGGCGGCATAGAGCGCAATGTAGATCGGCTGCCCAGGCGAGAGCGCGCCGGCCATGTCGCGCAACCAGTCCATGCCCTGATCGGCGCTGAACCAAGTCACCAAGGTGGCCGGCAGCAAAATGATCGAGGAGGCAAAAATCGGCGGGATCACGCCGGCCATGTTGAGCTTGAGCGGCAGGTGCGACGACTGGCCACCATAGACCTTGTTGCCCACTTGGCGCCGGGCGTAATTGACCAGCACCTTGCGCTGCCCACGCTCCACATAGACCACGAAGTAGGTCACCGCCACCACCAGCAACAGGATGAAGATGGCCGACAGAATGCCCATCGCGCCGGTGCGCACCAGCTCGGTCAGCCCGCCCATGGCACTCGGCAAACCGGCCACGATGCCGGCAAAGATCAGCATCGAAATGCCGTTGCCGACGCCGCGCTCGGTGATCTGCTCGCCCAGCCACATCAGGAACATGGTGCCAGCCACCAAGCTCACCACCGCCGTGAAGCGAAAGGCGAACCCAGGATCGACCACCATGCCCGGCATGCCCTCGAGAGCGAGCGCAATGCCAAAGGACTGGAAAATCGCCAGCGCCAGCGTGCTGTAGCGCGTGTACTGCGTGATCTTGCGCTTGCCGGCCTCGCCTTCTTTGCGCAGCGCGATCAGCGTCGGCACCACGTAGGTGAGCAGCTGAATGATGATCGCCGCCGAGATGTAGGGCATGATGCCCAAGGCAAAGACGGCAAAGCGCTGCAGCGAACCACCCGTGAACATGTTGAACAGGTTCAGGATGTTGCCCGCCTGGCCCTGGAACAACTGCGCCAGTTGGTCTGGATCGATGCCCGGCACAGGGATGTGCGCCCCGATGCGATAGACGATCAGCGCGCCCAGCAAAAAGAACAGCCGCCGACGCAAATCGGCGTACTTTCCGGTTCGGGCTAGGGAGGCAGCGTTGGTGGCCACAGGTGTAGATTCCCGCGCTTAAAGCTTCAAGCCGCGACCGAGCCGCCAGCGGCTTCGATGGCTGCCTTGGCACCAGCGGTGGCGCCGATCTGGTTCAACTGCACCGCCAGCGACAGCTGACCGGTGTTGATGACCTTGACTTTGCGCGCCAGCTCGGGCACCAGACCGGCTTGCTTGAGCAACAGCAGATCGACTTGTGCCGCGCCCAGCACCTGCAGGTCGTCGAGCGTGACTTCGGCGTTGAACTTCAGGGTGGTGGATTTGAAGCCGCGCTTGGGCAGGCGGCGTTGCAGCGGCATCTGGCCGCCTTCAAAGCCGACCTTGTGGTAGCCGCCGGAGCGCGATTTTTGGCCTTTGTGGCCACGACCGGCGGTTTTGCCCAAGCCGGAGCCGATGCCCCGACCGACACGGCGCCGAGCCGATTTGGAGCCCGCAGCGGGCTTGAGGGTGTTGAGTTCCATAGTCGAAATCCGTTCAGATCACTTGCAGCAGGTAGCTGATCTTGTTGATCATGCCACGCACCGCCGGGGTGTCTTGCAACACGCTGACGCTGTTGAGCTTGCGCAGGCCCAGCCCGCGCACGGTGGCGCGGTGGTCGGCACGGCAGCCGATCGGGCTGCGCACCAGCTTGATGGTGAGGGTGGAGGCGGTAGTCATGCGGAATCCCTTTTAGGCCAGAATTTCTTCGACCGATTTGCCGCGCTTGGCCGCCACTTCGTAGGGCGTCATGGAGCGGCGCAGCGCGTCCAGCGTGGCGCGCACCAAGTTGTAGGGGTTGGTCGAGCCGTGGCTCTTGGCCACGACGTCGGTCACGCCCAGCACCTCGCAGACGGCGCGCATCGGGCCGCCGGCGATGATGCCGGTACCCTTGTTGGCCGGCAGCATCATGACGCTGGAAGCGCCGTGGCGGCCGTGCACCGCGTGGTGCAGGGTGCCGTTCTTGATCGCCACCTTGAACAGGTTGCGGCGCGCTTCGTCCATGGCTTTTTGCACCGACACCGGCACTTCGCGCGCCTTGCCTTTGCCCATGCCGACGCGGCCGTCGCCGTCACCGACCACGGTCAGGGCGGCAAAGCTCATGATGCGCCCGCCTTTGACCACTTTGGTGACGCGGTTGACCGCGATCATCTTTTCGCGCAGGCCATCGTCGTTGGCCTCGCTCTTTACATTCGCAAGCATCTTTGCCATTTGAGCATCCCCAATCAGAATTGCAGGCCGGCGGCACGCGCGGCTTCTGCAAGGGCTTTGACACGACCGTGGTAGGCAAAACCGGAACGGTCAAAAGCCACCTTCTCGATCCCGGCGGCCTTGGCCTTGGCGGCGATGCGCTGGCCGACCAGTTCGGCCGCCGCCCTGTTGCCACCGTTGCCGTTGGCCGCAGCGATCTGGGCGCGCACTTCGGCTTCCAGCGTCGAGGCCGAGACCAGCACGCGCGCACCGTCTTCGGAGATGACGTTGGCGTAGATGTGCAGGTTGCTGCGGTTCACACTCAGGCGCAGTGCGCCTTGCTGGGCGATGCGAATGCGGGTCTGGCGGGCACGGCGCAAACGCTGTTCTTTTTTCGTCAACATGTTCGCTGTCCTTATTTTTTCTTGGTCTCTTTGATGACGACCTTCTCACCGACGTAGCGGATGCCCTTGCCTTTATAAGGCTCGGGCGGGCGCACGGCGCGAATTTCGGCGGCAATCTGGCCCACGCGCTGGCGGTCGGCGCCCTTGAGCACGACTTCGGTCGCGGCCGGAGTGGTCACGCTCACGCCTTCGGGCATTACGAAATCGACCGGGTGCGAATAGCCCACGGCGAGGTTGAGCTTGTTGCCGCTGGCGCTGGCTTTGTAGCCCACGCCCACCAGCGAGAGCTTCTTCTCGAAGCCCTTGCTCACGCCCTGCACCATGTTGTTGACCAACTGGCGCATGGTGCCGCACAGGGCCTTGGCCTGCGCGCTGTCGCCCACGGCAGCAAAGGTCAGGCGGCCATCGGCATGCTGCACCTGCACTTGGGCATTGGGGGCCAGCGCCAGCGCGCCCAGCGCGCCCTTGACGCGGATGGCGTCGGGCTGCAGCGCCACTTCGACCCCGGCCGGAATGGCGATCGGTGTTTTACCTACACGAGACATCTCAGATACTCCTTCGTTCTCGCATCAGGCGACGTAACACAACACTTCGCCACCGACACCGGCGGCGCGCGCCTTGCGATCGGTCATCACGCCTTGCGGTGTGGTGACGATGGCCACGCCCAAGCCGTTCATGACTTGGGGGATCGACTTGGAACCCTTATAGACGCGCAGACCGGGGCGGCTGACGCGCTCGATGCGCTCGATCACCGGGCGCCCGGCGTAGTATTTGAGGCCGATGACGAGCTCGTTCTTGCCGTCTTGGCTCTTGACTTGGAAGCCGTCGATGTAGCCCTCGTCCTTGAGCACCTGGGCAATGGCGGCCTTGACTTTGGAAGCCGGCATGGCGACGGTGGGTTTTTCCACCATCTGCGCATTGCGGATGCGGGTCAGCATATCGGCGATGGGATCACTCATGCTCATAATGTTTACTCCTTCGCGCCTTACCAGCTGGCTTTGGTGATGCCGGGGATTTCGCCGGCAAAGGCCATTTCACGCACTTTCATGCGCCCCAGACCGAACTGCTTAAAGGTGCCACGGGCACGGCCGGTGATTTCGCAGCGGTTGCGCTGGCGCGTCGGGTTGGCGTTGCGCGGCAGTTTTTGCAGCGCCAGACGGGCGGCGTCGCGCTCTTCGTCGCTGCGCTTGGCGTCTTTGGCGGTTGCCTTCAATTCGTTGTACTTTTTGGCAAACTTGGCGACCAGTTGGTCGCGCTTGAGTTCACGCTGGAGCAAAGCTTGTTTGGCCACGCTGCACCTCAGTTCTTGAACGGGAAACGGAAACCAGACAGCAGCGCCTTGCACTCGGCGTCGTTCTTGGCGGTGGTGGTGATGCTGATGTTCAGCCCACGCAAGGCATCGACCTTGTCGTATTCGATCTCGGGGAAAATGATCTGCTCTTTGACGCCGATGTTGTAGTTGCCACGGCCATCGAAGGCCTTGCCCGAGATGCCGCGAAAGTCGCGCACCCGCGGCAGCGCCACGGTGACGAAGCGATCGAGGAACTCGTACATGCGCGCGCCGCGCAGCGTGACCATGCAGCCGATCGGCTGGCCTTCGCGGATTTTGAAACCGGCGATGGCCTTGCGGGCACGGGTGACCACCGGTTTTTGACCGGCGATCTTGCTCAGGTCGCCGACGGCGTTTTCCAGCACTTTTTTGTCGGCCACGGCCTCACCCACCCCCATGTTGAGGGTGATTTTGGTGATGCGCGGCACCTGCATCACAGACTCGAAGCCAAACTGCTCTTTGAGCGCCGGGGCCACTTTGTCGCGGTAAATTTGTTGAAAGCGTGTCATGCTCATGCCACCTTGATTTCAGCGCCGTTGGATTTGAAGACGCGCACTTTGCTGCCGTCTTCGAGCACCTTGATGCCCACGCGGTCGGCCTTGCCGCTGGCCGGGTTGAAGATTGCCACGTTGGACTGATGGATCGACATCGTCTTGGCGATGATGCCGCCGGTGACACCCTTCATCGGGTTGGGCTTGGCGTGCTTCTTGACGATGTTGACGCCCTCGACCAGCAGGCGCGTCTCGTCGGCGCGCTGCGTGACCTTGCCGCGCTTGCCTTTGTCACGGCCGGCGATGACGATGACTTCGTCGCCTTTGCGAATTTTGTTCATTGCGAGACCTCTTACAGAACTTCCGGGGCCAGCGAAACGATCTTCATGAACTTCTCGGTGCGCAGTTCGCGCGTCACCGGTCCAAAGATGCGGGTGCCGATGGGCTCGAGCTTGGCGTTGAGCAGCACGGCGGCGTTGCCGTCAAACTTGATCAAAGCCCCGTCTGGGCGGCGCAAGCCTTTGGCGGTGCGCACCACCACGGCGTTGTAGATTTCGCCTTTTTTGACGCGCCCACGCGGCGCGGCTTCTTTGATGCTGACTTTGATGACGTCGCCCACACTGGCGTAACGGCGCTTGGAGCCACCGAGCACCTTGATGCACATCACGGACTTGGCACCCGTGTTGTCGGCAACATCGAGTCGAGATTGCGTTTGAATCATTTTGTTTAAGTCCCAACTTGAATCCCGAAGGCCCCAGCGGCCTGCAGCGATCAGTCTTGGGCCCGTCGTTGCAGCCACCTTGATACAGACCAAGGCGCCCGCTTCGCTGGGCAAGAAGTCTCCACCTTTTTGGGTGAAGCCTTGCATTGTCGCACACTGGCTTGATCGGGTCAAGCGCTGTTTGTGCGTCCGGCGCGATTAGTTGAGCCGGTAGCGTTGCGCGAGCGCCACAAAGGCCTGCAAGCCGGGGTCGGTGTGCGGTGCGCCGGCGCGCTGCAACTCGTCTTGCACGATAGCGGCCACTGCCGCAGCCATGCCTTCGGCGGCGGTGGCATCGAGGAACAGCGCGCGCCAGCGCCGCGCCAACACGTCTTCGACCGTCAGCGCCCACTCGTGGCGCACGGCGTAGCGCACCATGGCCTCGGTCAGGCCCATGCCCAGCGCTCGCTCGGCACCGGGCAGGGCCTGCACCGCCGCTGCTTGGTCGCCGTAGAGGTGCAAGCCCGGCGCCTGGTGCAGCGCTGGGTGCGTAAGTGCGGCATTTGCTCCTGCGGCCTCATTCGCATCCGCATGGGCTTGCGCGTTTGCTTCGCCAGCCCCAAATAAAGGGGTCAATGGATGGTCCAAGGCCGGGCGCGGCGCCAACAACCCGGCCGCCACCCCGTGCGCCAGCACCTCGCTGGCCATGGCGCGGTAGGTGGTCCACTTGCCCCCCGTGACCGTCACCAGCCCAGCGGGATCGACCACGATGCGGTGCTCGCGCGACAACGCTTGGGTGCTCCCCCCTGCTGCGGGCGCCGCCACCAGCGGCCGCAAGCCCACCCAGACGCTGCGCACGTCGGCGCGGCGCACCGGCCGCGCCAGCGCCTGCGACGCCTCGCGCAAGATGAACTCGATTTCGGCCTCGAACGGCTCGGGTTCGCGCGGCAGGTCGGTGCGCGGCGTGTCGGTGCTGCCCAACACCAGCGCCCCCAGCCACGGCACCGCAAACAGCACCCGGCCATCGGCGGTGCGCGGCACCAGCAGGGCCTGCTGCCCGGGCAGAAAATCGCGCGCCACCACCAGATGCACCCCTTGACTGGGCTGCACCAGCGGCGGCGCTTCGGGTTGCACGCCCTGGCGCAGCTGGTCCACCCAGACCCCGGTGGCGTTGACGACGCAACGCGCCTGCAACTGCAACCGCTGGCCCCCGTGGCGGTCGAGCGCCTGCACCCGCAGCACGCGGCCACCCTGAACATCGGCGCCCGCTTCAATGCCCTGCACCTGCACGCAATTGAGCAACAGCGCCCCAGCCACCTCGGCGCTGCGCGCCACAGCCAGCGCCAGCCGCGCGTCCTCGAACTGGGCGTCCCAGTACTGGATGCCGCCGCGCAACCCCAGCGCCTGCACCCCCGGCAGCGCGGCTTGGGTCTGCTCGCGCCCCAGCCACCGGGTGGGCCCTAGGCCCGCGCGGCCGGCCAACCAATCGTAGAGCTTGAGCCCGACCCCATAAAAAGGCGCTTGCCAAGGCTGGTAGCAGGGCATCACGAAAGGCAGCGGCTGCGCCAGATGCGGGGCAATCTTGAGCACCGCTTGGCGTTCGGCCAGCGCCTCGCGCACCAAGGCCAGATTACCCTGCGCCAAGTAGCGCACCCCGCCGTGCAGCAGCTTGGTGGAACGCGACGAGGTGCCGCTGGCGAAGTCGTGCGACTCCAGCAGCGCCACCCGCCAGCCGCGCTGCGCCGCCTCCAGCGCCACCCCCAAACCGGTGGCACCGCCGCCGACGACCAGCAGATCCCACACCGGGACGCGCTGCAAATGCTCTAGAGACTGCTGGCGGTTCATGGGGGCTGGGTCAGGGATTGGCAAAGGCTTGTGGCGGGACGGGGCGAGGCCGGCTGGGAGCCGCAACCGCAATCCGCTAAGTGTCGGGGGGTGCTGTTACAGTCGTAAAAAGACGCGCTTGAAGGCGCTCGCCTGCCTGCATGAGGGGCCCAAAACGGGCATAGACCCATTGAGTAAACAGGCCGCCATCGTACCCCACCTCGCTACTGGATTTTGTGACACATCGGTGCAAGCCACCCCGCAGCCCACCCTTTTGAGAGGAGATCAACCGATGGCCTTTATGCTGGCCCTAGACCAAGGCACCACCAGTTCGCGCAGCATCGTGTTCGACGCCCAAGGCCAAGTGCGGGCGCAGGCGCAGCAGGAAATCCGCCAACACTACCCGCAACCCGGCTGGGTCGAGCATTGCCCGCACGAGATCTGGGCCACGCAACTGGCCTGCGCCCGCCAGGCCTTGGCCAGCGCCGGGCTGCGCGCCCAGGACCTTGCCGCCATCGGCATCACCAATCAGCGCGAAACCACGCTGCTGTGGGAGCGGCGCAGCGGCGCACCGCTGGGGCGTGCCATCGTCTGGCAGGACCGGCGCACCAGCAGCGCCTGCGCCGCGCTGCGCGAGGCCGGGCACGAGCCGTGGGTGCAGGGCAAAACCGGGCTGCGCCTGGACCCCTATTTTTCTGCCAGCAAGATCGCTTGGCTGCTCGATCACACCCCTGGTGCACGCGCGCGCGCCGAGCGCGGCGAGCTGGCTTTTGGCACCATCGACTCGTGGCTGTTGTGGCAGCTCAGCGGCGGCACGCTGCACGCCACCGACTGCAGCAACGCCGCGCGCACGCTGCTGCTGAATCTGCAGACGCGCGACTGGGACGATGAGCTGCTGGCGCTGTTCCAGATTCCGCGCGCCCTGCTGCCCGAGGTGCGGCCGTCGAGCGCCGACTATGGCCACAGCCAAGCCGAATGGCTGGGGGCCCCGGTGCGCATCGGCGGCGTGGCGGGCGATCAGCAGAGCGCCCTGTTTGGCCAAGCCTGCTTGCGCCCCGGCATGGCCAAAAACACCTACGGCACCGGTTGCTTCCTACTCATGCACACCGGCGAGCGGTTCCAGCACAGCCAGCACGGACTGATCAGCACGGCGGCGGCGCAGGTGGCGCACGCGCCGCCCCAGTACGCGCTCGAAGGCAGCGTGTTCGTCGGCGGCGCGGTGGTGCAATGGCTGCGCGACGGCCTGCGCGCCATCGACTCCAGCAGCGAGGTGCAGGCCCTGGCCCAGAGCGTGCCCGACGCCGGCGGCGTGCTGTTCGTCCCCGCCTTCACCGGCTTGGGGGCGCCCTACTGGCAGCCCGAGGCGCGCGGCTGCATCAGCGGCCTGACGCGCGGCAGCACGCTGGCGCACATCGCCCGCGCGGCGCTCGAGAGCATCGCGTTTCAGAGCGCCGCCTTGCTGCAAGCCATGAGCCGCGACGCGGTGGCGGCGGGCGGGGTGCCGGTAAGCGAGCTGCGCGTCGATGGCGGGGCCTGCGTCAACGATTTGCTGATGCAGATGCAGGCCGACCTGCTGGGCATCCCGGTGCTGCGCCCGGCGGTGACCGAGACCACCGCCCTCGGGGCCGCATGGCTGGCCGGCCTGCAAGCCGGCGTCTATGGCGGGTTGGAGGACCTGACGCGGCTGTGGCGCTGCGAGCGCACTTTTGTGCCCACCCTCGGGCGCGACGCGGCGGCCGAGAAAATGGCGCGCTGGGAGCACGCGGTGCGCCAGACCGTGGCGCCGTGATCCCATGCGCGACAATGGCGGCATGAACAGCCCCACCAGCCCTTACCACGCTTCAAACCTCTTGCAGCAGCCCCGCATCGCCTTCATCGGCGGCGGCAACATGGCCAGCGCCATCGTCGGCGGCCTGCTGCAGCAAGGCTACCCGGCGCAGGCGCTGCACATCGTCGAGCCCGTGGCCGAGCAACGCAGCCGGCTGGCGCAGCAGTTCCCCGGCGTGGCGCTGCACCCGGCAGCCGACAGCGCCCTGGTCGATGCCGCGCTGGTGCTCTGGGCAGTCAAGCCGCAGGTCTTCAAGCAGGCGGCGCTGGAATGCGCGCCGCACCTGAGCGCCAGCGCGCTGCACCTGAGCGTGGCCGCTGGCATCCGCAGCGACAGCATGGTGCGCTGGCTCGGCAGCGAGCGCATCGTGCGCGCCATGCCCAACACCCCGGCCCTGGTCGGCCTAGGGATGACCGGGCTGTACGCCCGCCCGGCCGTGAGCAGCGCCGAGCGCGAGCAGGTGCAGGCGCTGCTGGCGGGCACCGGGCGCACGCTTTGGCTGGCGCAAGAGTCGGACCTAGACGCCGTGACCGCGCTGTCCGGCTCTGGCCCGGCCTACGTGTTTTATTTTCTGGAAGCCATGCGCCGCGCCGGCACCGAACTGGGCCTGACGCCGCAAGCCGCCACCGAACTGGCCATCGGCACCTTTGCCGGGGCGGCGCAACTGGCTCAGCGCAGCAGCGAACCGCCCGAGGTGCTGCGCCAGCGCGTGACCTCCAAAGGCGGCACCACCCACGCCGCCCTCAGCGCCATGGAAGCGGCGCAGATTTCCGACGCCTTCGTGGCGGCGATCGCGGCCGCGCACCGGCGGGCGCGCGAAATGGGCGCCGAGTTCGGCGATTAACAGGCGGGGCTCCGCCCCCCTAGACCCTGTGCGCGGCCCTGTGGCCTGTGCACGGACCTCTGCGCGCTGCGTTGCACGCTGCGTTGCGGCCGGGCGCAGTGTCTGGGGCTTTAGCCGCGCAGCGCCAACTCCAGCGCCAGCCCTACAAACAGGGTGCAACCGAGCCAATGGTTGAGCCTGAAGGCGCGAAAGCAAGCCTCGCGGCTGCGCGCGCGGATCAGCCACAGATGCCAGCCCACCTGCGCCAGCGCCAGCGCCAGGCCTAAGCCAAACCAGAGCCCGCCCACCTGCGGCCACAGCAGCGCGCCCCACAGCAGCAGGTGCAGCAGGTAAAAAGCCGCCACCGCCGCCACGTCGAAGCGCCCGAGCGTGATGGCCGAAGTTTTGATGCCGATACGCAAGTCGTCGTCGCGGTCCACCATCGCGTACTCGGTGTCGTAGGCCAGCACCCAGAACAGGTTGGCCAGCAGCAGCGCCCAGGCCAAAGCCGGCACGCTGCCTTGCGCCGCCGCGTAGGCGATCGGGATGCCGAAGCTGAACGCCACTCCAAGCACCGCCTGCGGCATGGCAAAAAAGCGCTTGGCGTAGGGGTAGGCGATGGCGATCAGCAACGCCGGCACCGACCACGCCACCGCCGCCGCCGTGGTCGTGAGCACCAACAAAAAGGCCGCAAAAGCCAAGCCCGCCCCCAGCAGCAGCGCCTCACGCGGCGCGATGCGCCCGCTGGTCACGGGCCGCTGCGCGGTGCGCTGCACGTGGCGGTCGTATTGGCGGTCGGCCACGTCGTTTGCGCAACAGCCGGCGCTGCGCATCAAAATGGTGCCCAGCACGAACACCGCCAGCAGGTGCCAGCCCGGCCAGCCGTCGGCGGCCAGCCACAGCGCCGACAAGCTCGGCCACAGCAGCAGCAACCAGCCGGCCGGGCGATCCCAGCGGATCAGGTCCAAGTACAGCGCCAGCCGCCCGGCTGGCTGCGAGGCGGAAGCACTCATGGCGTCAGGCGCTGCACCCCAGGCAACGCGCAGGCGTAAATGGCGTTGCGCAAGGCGGCGATGGCCTCGTAACGGGTGAAGCTGCGCCGCCAGGCCAGCACCACGCGGCGCTGCGGCGGATCGCCGGCAAAGGGCAGGTAGCGCACGTAGGGCGCGCCATCGGCCGGCAACGGCGCCCCGTTTTGCGCCTCCAGCACGGCGGCGGGCACGCTCAGGCGCGGCACCAGCGTGATGCCCATGCCCGCGGCCACCATGTGCTTGATGGTCTCGAGCGACGAGCCCTCGAAGCTGCGCCGGATGCCCTCGGCGTTGCTGGCGTAGCGCGCAAACTCGGGGCAGACCTCGAGCACGTGGTCACGAAAGCAGTGCCCGGCCCCGAGCAGCAGCATGGTCTCTTGCTTGAGCTGCTCGGCGCTCACGCTGCGCTGCTGCGCCAGCGGGTGCTGCACCGGCAACGCCACCCAAAAGGGTTCGTCGTACAGCGGCGCAATGGCCAGATTGGTGTCGGGGAAAGGCTCGGCCAAAATGGCGGCGTCGAGCTCGCCGATGCGCAACTGCTCCAGCAGCTTGGCGGTGAGGTTTTCTTGCAGCAGCAGCGGCATTTGCGGCGTGCGTTCGATCACGCGCCGCACCAGCTCGGGCAGCAGATAGGGCCCGATGGTGTAGATCACGCCCAGACGCAGCGGGCCGCTGAGCGGATCTTGGCCACGGCGGGCAATTTCTTTGATGCGTGCCGCTTGCTCAAGCACCACCTGCGCCTGGCGCACGACCTCGACCCCCAGCGGCGTGGTGCTCACTTCACTGGCGCTGCGCTCAAACAGCTTGAGGTCGAGCTCTTCTTCGAGCTTTTTGATGGCCACGCTCAGCGTCGGCTGCGAGACGAAGCAGGCCTCGGCGGCGCGGCCGAAGTGGCGCTCACGCGCCACCGCGACGATGTATTTGAGTTCGGTCAGGGTCATGGCAGGGGGGCCCGTTGTCCTTTCAGTGGCGCCCTGCCGCCCGAAGCCACTGAAGCGCCCCCTTGGGGGGCAGCGAGCGCAGCGAGCGTGGGGGCAGTTTCACTTCAGGCTTTGAGAAAGTCCGATTTTGCCCCCAACCAGCGCTCGATGTGGCGCTGCGCCGCTTGCGGCTGCTCGGCCAGCAGGCGCGGAGCCCACGCCCGCGCCCAGTCGAGCAGGTGCGCGTCGTGCTCGAGGTCGGCAAAGCGCAGCATCGGCGCCCCGGACTGGCGTGCGCCCAAAAACTCGCCCGGCCCACGGATTTCGAGGTCGCGCCGGGCGATCTCAAAGCCGTCGGCGGTCTCGAGCATGGCGCGCAAGCGCGCACGCGCGGCCTCGCCCAAGCGGCCGTTTTCACCCGGCTCGTAGAGCAGCACGCAGACCGAGGCCGCCTGCCCGCGCCCGACGCGGCCGCGCAACTGGTGCAACTGGCTCAGCCCAAAGCGCTCGGCGTGTTCGATCACCATCAGCGTGGCGTTGGGCACATCGACCCCGACCTCGACCACCGTGGTGCTCACCAGCACCCCGATCTGGCCGGCACAGAAGCGCGCCATCACCTCTTTTTTTTCGGCCAGCGGCAGGCGCGCGTGCAGCAGCCCGACTTGCACCGGCGCACCGGTGGGGCCGGCACAGCCCTCGAGCGCGGCGGCGAGTTCGAGCGCCGTGCTTTGGGCGTTGCGCAAATCGAGCGCTTCGCTGTCTTCGATCAAGGGGCAGACCCAGTAGGCCTGGCGGCCCTGCGCCAGCTGCGCGCGCAGCCGCGACAGCAACTCGTCGCGCCGGCTGGCGCTGAGCAGCTTGGTCAGGATCGGGCTGCGGCCGGGGGGCAGCTCGTCGAGGCTGGAGATGTCGAGGTCGGCGTAGTGGCTCATGGCCAGCGTGCGCGGGATCGGGGTCGCGCTCATCATCAGCAGGTGCGGCTCCACGCCCTCGCGCGCGCTGCGCAGGGCCAGCCGCTGCGCCACGCCAAAGCGGTGCTGCTCGTCGATCAGCGCCAAACCCAGCCGCGCAAACTGCACCTGCTCGCCGATCACCGCATGGGTGCCCACGACCAGCGCAGCGCGGCCGTCGTGGATGCCTGCCAGGGCCTGCGTGCGCTGGCCCTTGTTTTGGCTGCCGGTCAACCAGGCGATGTGCCGCCCTTGGACCTGCAGCAGCGGCTGCAACCAGTCGATCAGCTTGCCAAAGTGCTGCTCGGCCAAAATTTCGGTCGGCGCCATGAGGGCGCACTGCCAACCGGCGTCGATGGCGCGCGCCGCTGCCAGCGCCGCCACCACCGTTTTGCCGCTGCCCACATCGCCTTGCAGCAGCCGGTGCATGGGGGTGCGCCGCTGCAGGTCGGCGTCGATCTCGGCGCCCACCCGGCGCTGGGCCGCCGTGAGCGCAAAGGGCAGGCGCGCCAGCAGCTGCGCGTGCAAACCGCCCGCCAAAGGGGCCATCTCGGGGGCGCAGCGCGCCGCCCGCAGCTGGCGCGCCTGCCACTGCGCCAGTTGCTGCGCCAGCAGCTCCTCGGCCTTGAGGCGCTGCCAGGCCGGGTGGCTGCGGTCTTCGAGGCTGGCCAGCGCCACCTCGGGCGGCGGCTGGTGCAGCCCGAGCAGGGCCGCACGCAGGCCGCCCCCTGCCAGCCCCGGGCAGTCGGCCCAAGCCTGCGGTGGCACGGTCTCGCTCAAGTCGGCGCGCTCCAGCGCGCTGGCGATGGCGCGGCGCAAATACGCTTGCGGCAAGCCAGCGCTGGCCGGATAGACCGGCGTCAGGCTGCGCGGCAACTCGCCCTCGGCGCGCTGCCACTGCGGGTGCAAGAGCGTGGGGCCAAACAGGCCGTGGCGCAGCTCGCCCCGGGCGCGGATGCGCGTACCCGGCGCGAGCGCCTTGTGCTGCGCTCCGCTGAAGTGGAAAAACAACAGGGTGCAGCAACCGCTGCCGTCGTCGAGCAGCACCTGCAACTGCCGCCGGCCGCCGCTGCGCACCTCGGCGCTGCGCACCGTGCCCTCGAGCTGCAGCGTCTGCCCCGGCTGCGCCTGGGCCAAGGGGGTGATGCGGGTCTGGTCTTCGTAGCGCAGCGGCAGGTGCAGCGCCAGGTCGATTGGGCGCAGCAGGCCGAGCTTGCGCAGCGCTTTTTGAGGGCCGCTCAGGGCAGCGGCGCGCGCGGTGGGCTCAGTCACTGCATGTGCACCCGCCGCCATCGAGCCCGCACGCCCTGGGCCTCAGTCCGCCTTGGCCGGCGCTTTGTGCCGCAGCAACACCACCACCAGCGTGACGATGGTCAGCGGCACCACAAAGCCCATCATCACCATGCTAAAGCCCTCCAGCGCGGCGTGCTGCTGCGCCGCCAAAATCAAGTACGCCACGTAGGCCACGTAGTAGCCCACGAACACCGCGCCCTCCCAGCGCGCGATTTCGCGCCCCGAGATGAACACCGGCAGGCAAGCCAGCGCCACCGCCAGCATGATCCAGACGTCGAAGGCCAGCACGGCTTCGGAAAAAACCAGCCCAGCCGAGCCAAACGACACCATGCCCCCCAGCCCGAGCACGCCCAGCAGGTTGAAGGTGTTGCTGCCGACCACGTTGCCCACCGCGATATCGCGCTCGCCCTTGATGGCGGCGGTGATCGAGGTGGCCACTTCCGGCATCGAGGTGCCGGCGGCGACGATGGTCAGGCCGATGATCAGTTCGCTGACCCCAAAGGCGCGCGCAAAGGCGATCGACGAATCGACCAGCCAGCCCGAGCCCAGCACCAGCAGCACCAAGCCGATGACGATCAGCACGATCTGCACCGGCAGTTTGGCGTCCCATTCGTTGGCCGCAGCGGGTTGCAGCTCGGCGTCAAAGTCGGCCGACTCGGCCTTGGTGGCGCGACGCGACTGGATCACCAGAAAGGCCGTATAAAACAGCAGCAGACCAAAGAGGATCGCGCCATCGATCCAGTTGATGGCCCCATCGAGCCCCAGCGCCAGCACCAGCAGCGAGGCCCCGATCATGATCGGCACCTCTTGGCGGATCAACTGGCTGTGCACCACCAGCGGAACGATCAGCGCGCTGACCCCGAGGATGAAGAGCACGTTGAAGATGTTGCTGCCGATCACGTTGCCGACGGCAATGTCGTACTGCCCCTCCAGCGTTGCCCCGACCGTGACCGCCATCTCGGGCGCACTGGTGCCAAAGGCGACGATGGTTAGCCCCACCACCAGCGGCGAGATGCCCACCGACAGCGCCAGCTTGGAAGCCCCGCGCACCAGCGAGCTGGCCCCGGCGACCAGCGCCACCAGTCCGGCGACGAAAAAAACGATGTGCAGCAGCATATGTAAATACCCTCGAAGGAAAGGCGCGCATGTTAGCAAGCGCCCGCCCGCGCTTTCATCCGCCAAATAGGAACATGGTACAGGGAAAGCCAGAGGTTGCCGTGACGGCAAAGGTGGCGCAACGCGATCCAAGGGCTGTGAGGCGATCGTGCGCGCCCAAATGAGCGCACAAAAGCACAGCCTATCAGAGCAACCGCTGATGCAGGGCCAGCAAGGCCTGGGTGAGCGGGTGTTTGGGCTCGAGGTGGATCAGGGGCCGCGCCAACTGGTGCGACTCGCGCACCTTGACCGAAGCCTGCAAGTAGGGCTGCAACACCGGCAGGCCCTCGTCGATCAGCTCCTGCACCAGCTGCTGCGGCAGCCGGGCGCGCGGCTGAAACTGATTGACCACGATGCCCTTGACCTGCAAACCGGGGTTGTGGTCGGCGCGGATCTCTTGCACGTTGGCCAGCAGCGTATAGAGCGCTTGGCGCGAGAAGTCGTCGCAATCGAAAGGGATCAGGCAGCCGCTGGCCCCCATGAGCGCGGAACGGGTGTAAAAGTTGAGCGCCGGTGGGGTGTCGAGATAAATCTGCTCGTATTCGTTGCCCAGCTGCGCAAGCGCCTCGCGCAGCTTGTAGATCTTGTGGCGCGCCTCCAGCTTGACTTGCAACTCGTCCAGCGCTGGGCTGGCGGCGAGCACATCCAGCCCCTCGAATGGGCTGCGCTGCACGAAGTGCGAAGGCGGCAGTGGGTTGAAGGTGTAGCTGAGCGTCTGCGCGAAAAAACCCGCTACGCCGACCGTGCCAGTGCCGCTCTGGGCAGCGCTCTGCGCACCAGCGGCACCGAGCAGGTAGCGGCTGGAATTGCCCTGCACATCGAGGTCGATCAGCAAGGTGCGCCGACCCTGTACCGCGCTGATCGCGGCCAAGTTGCAGGCGATGGTGGACTTGCCCACCCCGCCTTTTTGATTGAATACGACCAATGGCATGTCTGGGCTCCGGGGGCTGCGTGGCTTGCGCATCATAGCGCCGTAGGCGCCGGCCCATGGCCCTGCATCCGCTTCAGGCTTAGAGCTTTTGCGCCTACGAGGCCGATATAATCGACGAGGAACAAGAGTTCGTGCTGGTTGCTATGGCACCGATCCCGATTCGTATACGCTTGCAAAGGCTCCCATGAGTGACGCAAAAACCCCCTCTACCCAGACTCCTTCTGGTTTCAGTCTCAAACGCTGGATTCTGCTTTTGGGTGTCTTGGCCCCAGTCGTCTTGAGTATTGTGCTGGTCACCTTGGTGCTGCAAAAGCCCTTTGCCCCGGCGCCCGATCTGGCGGCACAGGAGTTGGCTGCCGCTGAGCGCCTCCAGCGCGTCGGCACGGTGGCTCTGCGCGAGGCCACCCGCGAACTGCGCACGGGTCAGCAGGTGTATCAAGCGGCTTGCATGGCTTGCCACGCCGCCGGCGTGGTCGGCGCGCCCAAGTTTGGCGACGCGGCTGCTTGGGCTCCGCGCATCGGCGCCGGCCTCGAGCGCTTGGTCACCTCCACCCTGCAAGGCAAGGGCGCCATGGGTGCCCAAGGGGGCGGCGCCTTTAGCGACTTCGAGATCAAGCGCGCCGTGGTCTATTTGGCCAATGCTGGCGGCGGCAACTTCCCCGAACCGGTGGCTCCGGACGCCACCGCTGCGCCGGCACCTCAGCAATAAGCCTGCTACTTGGCTGCGCGCTGCACGCGGCCAAGGCTGTAAATGGGAGTAAGCGGGAATAAAATCCTACTGACGCCAGGTCTGTTTCTATGCTCCTTGCACCATCAACCAGTTGCAGACCGCCTGCGGCAGACCCTGCAACTGCAATTCGGGCCGACCAGAGCGCCAACTGATCTGCCCCGGAAACCCCACGTGCCCACCGCTACCGGGTTGCCACAAGGTGACGGCGGCTCCCACTTCATCCGGTTGGGGCAGGCAAGATGCCGGCACCAGCGGGTCGTTGCGGGCGTTGAGTATCAGCGCCGGCAGTTCAATGGCCGCCAGCTTCGGCTTGGCTGAAGCGCGCCGCCAGTAGTCCTCGACCCCGGCAAACCCGTGCAACGGCGCGGTAAAAGCGTTGTCAAATTCGCGCAGCGTCTGTGCGGCTAGGGCACGCGGCAAGTCGAACAATCCCGGAAACTGCTGCGCCTTGCTGCGCGCCTTGCGCTTCATGGTGCGCAAAAACAGCTGCGCGTACAACCAGCGGTTGCGGCCGCTGTCGATCGCATCTCCAGCAGCGCGCAAGTCTAGCGGTGCCGATACGGCGGCCACCGCGCTCACGGTGCGCCGGGCCGCGCTGCCCGCCTCCTGCGCCCAGCGCAACAATGCATTGCCACCGAGCGATACGCCAACCGCGTACAGCGTGCAAGCAGGCCCCACTTGAGCGCGCACGCGCTGCAGCATCCAGCCGATTTCTTCGTAGTCGCCGCTGTGGTAAGCGCGTGGGGCGAGGTTGATCGGGCCAGAGCAGCCGCGAAAGTGCGGCAGCACGAAACCCCAGTGGCGCTGCTGCGCCTCGAGGGCAAAGGTCTGGGCATAGTGGCTGCTGGAACTGCCCTCTAGGCCGTGAAACAGCACCAGGGTGGTCTGGCCACCAGCAAAAGTCGGCCCAACGCTGGCGCTAGGCGTGCCGCCCAGCCAATCGGCGTCGATGAAATCGGCATCGGTGGTGGCCCAGCGCTCGCGCCGCCACAGCACACGGGAGCGGGCCAAGTGCCGGCCCCACAGAGCGCTGATTATCGTTTGTGCGTCCCCACCGGGGAGCCAGAGTGGTGCGGCGTAGCGCCAATCGGAGCCCATCAGCGCCACCCTGCCTGAGAGGCCAGGAGGAAATCGCTCAAGCCCGCCCTAACGGTCAATTGCCTAGTGGCCTCTGAACGCCTGAGCACACAATCGCAAAGGAGCTTGTGCGATGTTGACGCTTGGTCGAACTTCTGTTTAGCGCTTCTGGCGGTACTTGCGCAACGCGGCGATCTGCGCCGCCATCACCGCCAGTTCGGAAGTGGCTTTGGCCAGATCGACGTCGCTCTTGGCGTTTTTCAGCGCTTCTTCGGCCTGCTTGCGGGCGTCGTTGGCCTTGGCCTCATCGAGGTCGTGGCCACGGATCGCCGTGTCGCTCAGCACCGTGACCATGCGCGGCTGCACCTCGAGGATGCCGCCGGCAACGAACACGAATTCCTCGTCGCCATCGGCCTTTTCGATGCGCACCGCGCCCGGCTTGATGCGCGTGATCATGGGCGTGTGCCCCGGCAGAATGCCGAGCTCGCCCATTTCACCGGGCAGGGCCACAAACTTGGCCTTGCCGCTAAAGATCGACTCTTCGGCGCTCACCACCTCGACTTGCATCGTATTCATCTGTGTTCCTAGTCTAAAGCTCTGGCCATGGCGCTGTCAGCTGTGCGCATCAGGCCATTTTCTTGGCTTTTTCGAAGGCTTCGTCGATGGTGCCGACCATGTAGAACGCTTGCTCGGGCAAGTGGTCGCACTCGCCGCTGGTGATCATCTTGAAGCCGCGGATGGTCTCGGACAGCGGCACGTATTTGCCGGGCGAGCCGGTAAACACCTCGGCCACGTGGAAGGGCTGCGACAGGAAGCGCTGGATTTTGCGCGCCCGCGACACCGCCAGCTTGTCTTCAGGGGCAAGTTCGTCCATGCCCAGAATGGCGATGATGTCGCGCAGCTCTTTGTAGCGCTGCAGCGTGCCCTGCACGGCGCGGGCGGTTTCGTAGTGCTCTTGGCCCACCACCAGCGGGTCCAGCTGGCGGCTGGTGGAATCGAGCGGGTCCACAGCGGGGTAGATGCCCAGTGAAGCGATGTCGCGCGAGAGCACCACGGTCGAATCCAAGTGGGCGAAGGTGGTGGCGGGCGAGGGGTCGGTCAAGTCGTCGGCCGGCACATAGACGGCTTGGATCGAGGTGATGGAGCCAACTTTGGTCGAGGTGATGCGCTCTTGCAAGCGGCCCATCTCTTCGGCCAGCGTCGGTTGGTAACCCACCGCCGAGGGCATACGGCCCAGCAGCGCCGACACTTCGGTACCGGCCAGGGTGTAGCGGTAGATGTTATCGACAAAGAACAACACGTCGCGGCCTTCGTCGCGGAACGATTCGGCGATGGTCAGGCCGGTGAGCGCCACACGCAGGCGGTTGCCCGGGGGCTCGTTCATCTGGCCATAGACCATGGCCACTTTGGATTCGGGCAGGTTCTCGAGGTTGACCACACCGGAGTCGGCCATCTCGTGATAAAAGTCGTTGCCTTCGCGGGTGCGCTCGCCCACGCCAGCAAACACCGACAGGCCGCTGTGCGCCTTGGCGATGTTGTTGATGAGCTCCATCATGTTCACGGTCTTGCCGACACCGGCGCCGCCGAACAGGCCCACTTTACCGCCTTTGGCGAAGGGGCACACGAGGTCGATCACCTTGATGCCGGTTTCGAGCAGCTCTTGCGAGGGCGAGAGCTCGTCGTAGGCCGGGGCCTTGCGGTGGATGGAAGCGGTGAGCTCTTGGCTCACCGGGCCGCGCTCGTCGATGGGCGCGCCCAGCACGTCCATGATGCGGCCCAGTGTGGCTTTGCCCACCGGCACAGTGATCGGGGCCTTGGTGTTGCTCACCAGCATGCCGCGGCGCAGGCCGTCGGACGAGCCCAGCGCGATCGTGCGAACCACGCCATCGCCGAGTTGCTGCTGCACCTCGAGCGTGAGGGCGGAGCCTTCCATTTTGAGCGCGTCGTAGATGCGCGGCATCTGGTTGCGCGGGAATTCCACATCGACCACGGCGCCGATGCACTGGACGATCTTGCCCTGTACCGCGGTGTTCACTTCTGCGTTGGCTTGAGACATGATGGATACCTTTTAATGCTCTGAATCTTTGAAGGGCAGCCTCAAACGGCTGCCGCGCCGGCCACGATTTCCGACAGCTCTTTGGTGATGCCGGCTTGGCGCGTTTTGTTGTAAACCAGCTTGAGTTCGGAGATCACGCTGCCGGCGTTGTCGGTCGCGGCCTTCATGGCGACCATGCGCGCCGACTGTTCCGACGCCATGTTTTCGGCCACGGCCTGATAGACCTGCGACTCGATGTAGCGCACCAGCAACTCGTCGATCACGGTTTGGGGGTCGGGCTCGTAGAGGTAGTCCCAGTCGTGCCCGGCCTCACCGCTGTCGAGCGATTCGGCGCTCAACGGGAGCAGCTGCTGCACCACCGCTTCTTGGCGCATGGTGTTGATGAAGCGCGTGTAGCACACATGCACCGAGGCCAGTTGGCCTTGGGCATAGGCGTCGAACAGCACCTTGACCGGGCCGATCAGCTTTTCGAGGTGCGGCGTGTCGCCCAAGCCGGTGGTGTGCGACACCACTTTGGCGCCGATGCGGTTCAAGAAACCCAGCCCCTTGTTGCCGATGGCCACCGCGTGGGTGCTGTGCCCGCGCCCTTGCGCCTCGCGCAGTTGCTGCGTGGCCAGACGCAGCACGTTGGTGTTGAGGCCGCCGCACAACCCTTTGTCGGTGCTGATGACGATCAGGCCACAGACCTTGGCCTGATCGTTGTGCAGCATGAAGGGGTGCTGGTACTCGGGGTTGGCGCGCCCGAGGTTGGCTGCGATCTGGCGCACCTTTTCGCTGTAGGGCCGGGCCATGCGCATGCGCTCTTGCGCCTTGCGCATTTTGGATGCGGCCACCATTTCCATGGCTTTGGTGATCTTCTTGGTGTTTTCCACCGATTTGATCTTGGTGCGTATTTCCTTGCCGGCTGCCATTGATGCTCCTTATCGGGTCGCGCTGCAGCGCCTCAGTAGGTGCCAGACTGTTTGAACGCGCCAATCGCTTGGCTCAGCTCGGCCTCGGACTCTTTGCTCATGGCGCGCTCGTTTTCGAGCGTGGTCAGCAAGGTGGCGTGCTTGTCTTTGAGGTAGCCGTGCAGGCCGGCCTCGAACGACAGCACCTTTTTCACGTCCACGCTATCGACAAAGCCCTTGTTGACCGCAAACAGCGTGGCCGCCATCAAAGCGATGGACTGCGGGCTGTACTGCTTTTGCTTGAGCAGTTCGGTCACGCGGGCACCGCGGTCGAGCTGCTTGCGCGTGGCTTCGTCCAGATCGCTGGCAAACTGCGCAAAGGCGGCGAGTTCGCGGTACTGCGCCAAGTCGGTGCGGATACCGCCCGACAGGCCCTTGATGAGCTTGGTCTGCGCTGCACCCCCCACACGCGAGACCGAGATACCGGCGTTGATCGCCGGCCGGATGCCGGCGTTGAACAGGCTGGTCTCGAGGAAGATCTGGCCGTCGGTGATCGAGATCACGTTGGTGGGCACGAAGGCCGAGACGTCACCGGCTTGGGTTTCGATGATCGGCAGCGCGGTGAGCGAACCGGTCTTGCCCTTGACTTCGCCCTTGGTGAAGGCTTCCACGTAGTCGGCGTTGACGCGCGCGGCGCGCTCGAGCAGGCGGCTGTGCAGGTAGAACACGTCGCCGGGGTAGGCTTCGCGGCCCGGTGGGCGGCGCAACAGCAGCGAGACTTGGCGATAGGCCACGGCTTGCTTGGACAGATCGTCGTAAATGATCAGCGCGTCTTGGCCGCGGTCGCGGAAGTACTCGCCCATGGTGCAGCCCGAGTAGGCAGCCAGGTACTGCATCGCGGCCGAATCGGAAGCCGAGGCCGCGACCACGATCGTGTACTGCATGGCGCCGGCTTGCTCGAGCGCGCGCACCACGTTTTTGATCGACGACGCCTTCTGCCCGATGGCCACATAGACGCAGGTCATATTCTGACCTTTTTGGTTGATGATGGCGTCGATCGCCACCGCCGTCTTGCCGGTCTGGCGGTCGCCGATGATCAGCTCGCGCTGGCCACGGCCCACCGGCACCATCGAGTCGATCGACTTCAGGCCGGTCTGCACCGGCTGATCGACCGATTTGCGTGCGATCACGCCGGGCGCCACCTTTTCGATCACGTCGGTCATCTTGGCGTTGATCGGGCCCTTGCCGTCGATCGGTGCGCCGAGCGTGTTGACCACGCGGCCGATCAGTTCGGGGCCCACCGGCACCTCCAGAATGCGGCCGGTGCACTTGACCGTGTCGCCTTCGCTGATGTGCTCGTAGGCGCCCAGAATCACGGAGCCAACCGAGTCGCGCTCGAGGTTGAGCGCCAGCCCATAGGTGGGCTGGCCTTCGGCGTTGACGGGAAACTCGAGCATTTCGCCCTGCATCACGTCCGACAGGCCGTGGATGCGGCAGATGCCGTCGGTCACCGACACCACCGTGCCTTGGTTGCGCACGCTGGCGCTGACCGATAGGCCTTCGATGCGCGACTTGATCAGTTCTGAAATCTCTGCGGGATTGAGTTGCATGACTCTTTCCTTCCTTCGTATGTTGTGACGCTGTACTTCGACGCTCGAACCGGCTTTGTCAAGCCGTCAGCGCCACCTTCATTTGATCCAGCCGGGCCTTGACGGAGAGGTCGAGCACTTCGTCGCCGACCAGCACCCGCACGCCGCCGATGAGCTCGGGTTGCACCTCGACCTGCAGCTTGAGCGGACGCTTGAAGTGCCGCTCCAGCACCTGCGCCAGCTCGCGCAGCGCCGCCTCGTCGATCGGGTAGGCGCTGTACACCAAGGCATCGGCGCTACCGCTTTGCTCGTTGATCAACACGTGCAGCTGGCGCGCAATCTCGGGCAGGGCATTCAGGCGGCCGTTGTCGATCACGGTGCGCAGGAAGTTGCAACCCAGCTCGGGCAGCGGCTGCCTGAGCAAGCCGGTGATGAGCTCATAAACCTGCTGCGCCGACACCTTGGGGTTGGCCGCCCAAAGCAGCAGTTGCGGGTGGGCAGCCACCACCGCGAGCTCATCGAGCCACTGTGCGGCTGCGGGCGCATGGTCTAGGGTGGATTTGAACAATGCCTCGGCGTACGGGCGGGCGATGGTTGCGAGTTCGGCCATGATGTGCTCGGTCTGAGGATCAAAGCTCGGCTTTGAGGCGCGCCAACAGATCGGCGTGCACGCTGGCGTTGACTTCGCGGCGCAGTATTTGCTCCGCCCCCTGCACCGCCAGCAAGGCCACCTGCTCGCGCAGCTGCTCGCGCGCTTTGTAAACCTGCTGCTCGGCTTCGGCCTCGGCGGCGGCGCGGATTTTGGCCGATTCTTCGGTGGCGCGCTGCTTGGCCTCTTCGATGATCTGCTGCGCCCGGCGCTCGGCATCGGCCAGCCGCGAGGCCGACTCGTTGCGCGATTTGCCCAGCTCTTCCTCGACGCGCTTGTTGGCCAGCGTCAGCTCGATCTTGGCTTTTTCAGAGGCAGCCAGACCTTCGGCAATTTTTTGCGCGCGCTCATCGAGCACTTTGGCTAGAGGCGGCCACACGAATTTCATCGTGAACCACACAAAAATGCCAAAAACGATGGCTTGCGCAAACATGGTTGCATTGAGATTCATTGCAACGCCTTTCAATGTTTACGAGTAAAAACCAATTGCGAGAGCCGGGACAAGCTGGGCGCCTGCGGCCATGAAAATTCAGGCTTGCGCCTGAATTGCATCAGACAACAAACGGGTTAGCGAACGCGAACAGCAGAGCGATAGCCACGGCGATCAGGAACGCCGCGTCGATCAGACCCGCCAAAATGAACATATTGGTTTTGAGTTCATTCATGAGCTCGGGCTGACGAGCCGAAGCTTCGAGGAACTTGCCGCCCATGAGCGAAATACCGATCGAGGCACCAATGGCGCCAACGGCGACGATGATGCCACAGGCGAGAGCGACGAGACCCAGAGTCAATTCCATGATGTTTCCTTTGGACTGAAGAACGAAGTTGAAGTTACGAGGGGAAAAAATACACGAAACCGCACAAGAAATGTGCGAACTCAGTGCGCATCATGCGCCTGACCCAGATAAATCAGGGCCAGCATCATGAAAATGAATGCCTGCAGAGTGATAACCAAAATGTGGAATATGGCCCACATCGTGCCGGCAATCAGGTGCCCAATGAACAGCATACCGCCGCCCAAAGTCAAAGCTGCGTAACCGCCCAACAAAGCGATCAGCATAAAGATCAGCTCACCGGCAAACAAGTTGCCGAACAAACGCATACCGTGCGAGATGGTCTTGGCCAAATATTCGATGACCTGCATCGGGAAGTTGACCAGCGCCAGCAACAGCTTCCAAAACGGGTTTTTGCTGGTTCCAAAGGGAGCCGAGATGAGCTCGTGGCCCCAGCCACCCAAGCCTTTGATTTTGATGTTGTAGTAGAAGCACATCAGCAACACGGCCAGCGCCAGACCGAGCGTGGTGGACATATCTGCTGTAGCCACCACACTAAAATAATCTGGCATACCAAACAGCGCGTGCAAGCCGTCGTCGTTGTGGTCGTGAACAAATGGGACGCCGTACGCCCAAATAAAGGGGAACAAGTCCACCGGGATCAGGTCCATGAAGTTCATCATGAACACCCAGCAAAACACGATCAGCGCCATGGGGGCGATCACTTTGCGGCTCTGCGGGTTGCTGATTACCGACTTGGCTTGGTTTTCGACCATCTCAGCCAACAGCTCAACGAAGCACTGCAGCCGACCCGGAACCCCAGCTGTCGAGCGCTTGGCTACCGACCACAGGAACCAACAGGTCAGCGAACCCAGTAGGAAAGCCACCAAAATCAGGTCGATGTTGAACACCGTGAAATCCACGATGTCGGTCTGCTTGGAGCTTGTCAAGTGCCCCAAGTGGTGACGAATGTATTCACTGGGCGTTGGTCCAGGCAACTCAGTTTCCATGCAACTCTGCTTTCGTCAATTTCATCAGATGGATCAAGGCGCCGCGCTGAGGGTAGACTGCTTCCAAAAAGCCAACCAATACACCTTCAACACCAACACCAACCCGACCAAAAGGCCGACCCAACTCAAACCCGGTATCAAGGCTGGGGCCAACGCCAACAGGGCAATGGCCAGCAAGATCTTGACACCTTCCCAAAAAAATACGCCCCCAAGCACACCCCGAACCGCTCCGGCGGGCTGTGCCGCATGCTTGCGTGCCCAGCGGCTTCCTGTTAGGCCATAAGCCATCACAGCCGTTGGCAGCAAAGCACACAAGCCACCGTAAAACACCGACACCACCCAAACCCATTCACCCCAAACCAGCGCGAACGGTACCGTAGAGGTGGTCGCCAGAAGCAACATCACCAGCTGCCAACGCACCAAGGCCCACACCGACATTTGAGGCTGGCGGGCGCGCAATGCTTGGGCCTGCTCGGCCGTGAGAGGCGTGAAACTCTCGTCTTCTGTGGCTGTGTCGACCTGCAAACCGTTTGGACTTTCACGCTCCTCGGCGCTCGCTTGCGTACCACGGAGCATTGTCACCACCTCGGATTACAGATCGATTAACGCACCGGTAGACTTTGTTCAGGGCTGCGTAGGCACCCATCGGCACCGCCACCAACCCGATGCCGCAGCGTCAAAACTCGCGCATTATACGTAGAAACCCGCAGGCACCAAATCTTTGACACTCTTTTCATCCAAACGTCATGCTTTAGTCACGCGCCTATGGGCCTCACCAACCCCGATATCGCGATAATAACCGCATGTCTGCTCCACCTGCCTCAGACTCGCTGATCACCTACCCGTGTCATTTCCCTATCAAAGTCATGGGCTTACAGACCCCCAGCTTGGTCGAGGAGATGCTCGCCATCGCGCGCCGCTTCGACCCCGACTTTGACCCGCTCACCGTCGAACAGCGCCCGAGCAATGCCGGCAAATACCTCGGCCTGACCCTGACCGTGCACGTGCACAACCGCGCGCAGCTCGATGACCTGTACCGCGCCTTGAGCTCGCACCCCCTCGTTAAGGTCGTGCTCTGATGGCCGATCTGATCTTGCGCAACCTAGGCCCAGTGGACTATGCGCCTACTCTGGAGGCCATGCGCGCCTACACCCAACAGCGCGGTTCTGAGAGCCCCGACGAAATCTGGTTTTGCCAGCACCCGCCAACCTACACCCAAGGCGTGGCGGGCAATGCGGCGCATGTGCTGCAACCGGGCAGCATTGCGGTGCTGCAAACCGACCGCGGTGGCCAGGTCACATACCACGGGCCGGGGCAGTTGGTGGCTTATCCGCTGATTGATCTGCGCCGCGCCGGTCTGTACGTCAAGACCTATGTCTACCGGCTCGAAGAAGCGCTGCTGCGCACGCTGGCGCAGTTGGGCGTCACCGGGCACCGCATCGCCGGCTCGCCCGGCATTTACGTGCGGCTGGCCGACCCCTTCGATCACGCCGCCCTCACCGGGCCGCGCCCCGGCGACGATCCGTTTGCGGGCTTGGGCAAAATCGCCGCGCTGGGCATCAAGGTGCACCGCCACTGCAGCTACCATGGGTTGGCCCTGAACGTGGCCATGGATCTGGAGCCCTTTGGCCGCATCAACCCCTGCGGTTATGCTGGGCTGCAAACGGTGGATTTGCAGTCCATCGGCGTGGCAGTTTCGGTATCCGAGGTGGAGCCTCTGTTGTTGCGCCACCTGTCGGATTTGCTGGGGCATTGAGGCAAACCGTGCCCTACCGCCTGCCCTTTCCGCCCACGTAGCCCCCTTCTTACCGCACCTAAAAGCGCCCTCAAGCACCTACGCCCTCATGAACGCTGCCGCCCCCTCCCCTGGCCCCGCCCTTGAAACATGCGCGCCCATACCGGCCCCCTACGACCCCCGCGCCAAGCAAAAAAACGGCGCCAAAACGGCGCGCATCCCGATCAAGATCGTGCCCGCCGAAGCGCTCAAAAAGCCCGACTGGATCCGCGTCAAGGCGGCCGCGCCAGGCAGCCGCTTTCACGAGATCAAAGCCGTGCTGCGCAGCCAAAAACTGGTCACGGTGTGCGAAGAGGCCTCGTGCCCCAACATCGGCGAGTGCTTCGGCAAGGGCACGGCCACCTTCATGATCATGGGCGACAAGTGCACCCGGCGCTGCCCCTTTTGCGATGTGGGGCACGGCCGCCCAGACCCGCTCGATGCCGAAGAGCCGCAAAAGCTGGCGCGCACCATCGCCGCGCTCGGGCTCAAGTACGTGGTCATCACCAGCGTCGATCGCGACGACTTGCGCGACGGCGGCGCGGCCCATTTCGTGGCCTGCATCGAGCACACGCGCGCCCTGTCGCCGCAGACCCAGATCGAGGTGCTGGTGCCCGACTTTCGTGGCCGCGACGAGCGCGCGCTGGATATTTTGTGCGCCGCCCCGCCCGACGTGATGAACCACAACCTAGAAACCGTGCCGCGCCTGTACAAAGAGGCGCGCCCCGGCAGCGACTACGCTTTCAGCCTGAACCTGCTCAAAAAATTTAAGGAGCGCCAGCCCCACATCCCGACCAAAAGCGGCCTGATGCTGGGCTTGGGCGAAACCGACGATGAAATTCTCGCCGTGATGCAGGATCTGCGCGCGCACGGCGTAAGCATGCTGACCATCGGCCAGTACCTCGCGCCCAGCAACCAGCACCTGCCGGTGCGCCGCTACGCGCACCCCGACACCTTCAAATGGTTCGAGCAGCAGGCGCACGCCATGGGCTTTGACCACGCCGCCGTCGGGCCGATGGTGCGCAGCTCCTACCACGCCGACGCACAGGCGCACGCGGCCGGGGTTTGAGCGGCGCAGCGCTTTGGCTCTCGCTGGCCGCCCACCCCACCGGTCTTTCGACCGGCCTTCCCACCGGCTTTAGCGGCGGGGTTGCTCCACCACGGTGATTTCGACCCGGCGGTTTTGCGCCCGCCCCTGTGCGGTGTCGTTGCTGGCCACCGGCTGCGCCTCGCCGCGCCCTTCGGTGCGGATGCGATCGGCCGACACACCTTGGTTCACCAGATAGGCCTTGACCGCCTCGGCGCGGCGCAGCGACAGGCGCTGGTTGTGGGCTTCGCTGCCCATGCTGTCGGTGTGGCCGACGGCGATCACCACATCGAGGTTGATGGCCCGGATGCGCGCCACCACTTCATCGAGGCGTTGGCGGCCATCGGGGCGCAGCACGGCGCGATCGAAATCGAACAGCGCGTCGGAAGCAAACGTGATCTGCTGCGGTGCAGGGGCCGCTGCGGCGGGTGCAGGGGCTGCTGCTGGGGCTGCCGCTGGTACAGCGGCGGCGGGGGCTGCGGCCGGCAGCGCCGGACGGGCGCGCACTGGCGCATCCGCCACCGCACGCGCTTTGTCCACCACCAACAGGGCCGGCGCCTCGAATGGGCACAGCTCTTCGGGTGGCAAGGCACCGCGGTCTTGGCCCAGCTGCTCCAGCGTCGGCTGGTCGGGCCGGCTCACGCCCAGCGCCGTCGTCAGCTGGCCCATCGCCGCCAGCGTGCGCGCCTGCGCTAGGAATTCGTTGTATTGGGCGTTGATGAAGGCGCGGCTGGCCTCGAAGTACTCGTTTTGCGAATCCAGCAAATCGAGCAGCGTGCGCTGGCCGATGTCGAACTGCTGCCGGTAGGCGTCGCGCGCCACCTCGGTCGAAAGGCGGTGCTGATTGAGGAAGCCGAGCTGCTCGTTCAGGCGCTGGACGTCGTTGAAGGCAATCGTCAGCGTCTGGCGCACGTTGCGGCAGGCCAGCTCCTGCAACTGGCGCGCCTGGGCGCTTTGCTCCACCGCTTGGCGCTCACGCGCCTGATCGGCGCCGCCCCGGTACAGGTTGTAGTTCAGCACCACCTCGGCCACGGTGTCGCGCGTGCGGCCGGGCACGTTGTTCAGGTCGCGGCCCCAGCTTTGGCGCAGACGAAAATCGACCCGCGGCCAGAACGCGGACTGGCGCGCCTCGATCAGGCTGCGGCTGGAGCGCACGTTCTCGAACGCGGCGTTGATGGTCGGGCTGGCGGGCAAACCCTGACGCAGGGCGTCAGTCATGGTCGCGGGCATGCCCGGCAGATCTAGGCCTTCGCGCAACGGCGGCAGGGTGGCGGGCGCCAGCGTGCCCATGACGCGTTGGAAGCGCGCGCTCACGTCGTGCAGGTTGCTGATCTCGGTCAGCAAGTTGGATTCGGCCAGCGCCAAACGACCGGTCGCTTGGTCGGCATCGACCCGACGCCCGACGCCCGCGCCGACGCGCTCATCGATCTGGCGCGACAGGATGCGGTGTTCGACGTAGTTTTGCTTGGCCTCCTCGGTCAGCGCAGAATAACGGGCCACATCGACGTAGGCGCGTGCCGCCTCCAGGGCCACGTTCTCCACCACCTCCAGCAGCTCGTAGTAGCGCACCAGCTCGGCGTATTCGAGCCGCTGCACCTCGTTGCGGGTGAAGCCGCCGTCGAACAGCATCTGGTTGAGGGTGAGGGCGCCGCCGTGGCGGCTGTACCAGCCGGTGTTGTTGCCCGGCGCGCGGTTGGTCTCGCGCCCTATGCCATAGTTGAAATCGACTTGCGGCCGCCAACCCGCCATGCCTGCATCGCGCTCGGACTGCGAAGCGGTGAAATTGTGCCAACGCGCCTGCACCTCGGGGTTGTTGAGGATGGCTTGGCGCACGGCCGCGATCATCGGGGCGGGCAAGGCGGCCGCCGTGGCGGGCGCGGTTGGTGCAACAGGCGCCGCTGCCGTGGCAGCAGGAACGGGCCGAGGTGGCGTCACTTGCGCCTGCAAACTGCCAACACAAAGTAAGGCGGCCAGCGCCACCGCCGTGAGCGAGTACGTTTTCATGATCAAACCTTTCATGGGCACACCGACCTTGCCGGCGCACGAGACTTACTTGAACAAAGGTAGCCAGCCCGACTTGAGCTATGCTAGGGGCGCATCTTAAAGCAATTCTTGCTCGGCGTGCTCAAGTATTGCTTCGATCATTTTCCGACCTGCACAAAAAACCACACACTGCCCTCAAATCCCTCACCCACCCCCACGGCTCCCGCCTCAACCCACCGTGCCCATTTGGCTCTTGCGCCCTGCGCGCACCCCAACATTGCCCAGCCGGCTTTTGCTCGCCTGCGGCAGCGCGTTGGCATTGGTCTGCTTGCTTTTCGGCCTGGTGGTGGGGTCGGGTTGGGGTTGGGCCAGCCCCAATCTGGACCTCAAGCAGCGGCTGGCTCTGGAGCGCTTTGGCCCGCAGGCGGCGCAAACCGTGGCCGCGTGGCGCAGCATGATGGAAGATGCGCGCACGCAACCCATCGAGCGCCAGCTGCAACTGGTCAACACCTTTTTCAACCGGCGCGTTTTGTACGCCCTCGACCCTACGGTCTGGAACCAAGCCGACTACTGGGCCACGCCGCTCGAATTCATGGGCCGCGGCGCGGGCGACTGCGAAGACTATTCGATCGCCAAATACGTCACCCTACTGCTGCTGGGCGTGCCCAACGAGCAGATGCGCCTGATTTACGTGCGCGCGCGCACCGCCGGCGCCCTGACCGAGGCGCACATGGTGCTGGGCTTCTACGAAACCCCCAACGCCGAGCCGCTGATACTGGACAATCTGATCACCAGCGTGCGACCTGCTTCGAGTCGGCCCGACCTCACGCCCCTGTTCAGCTTCAACAGCGAAGGGTTGTGGGTGGCGGGCCAAACGCAGCAAGTCGCCAGCTCCACCGCACGGCTGTCGCGCTGGCGCGACGTGCTCGAGCGCATGTCGAGGGAGGGGTTGTGAAGCACCGCCCGCTCCCGTTTTCATCCCAAGGGGAACCGCTATGTCATTGGTAAAGCAACTCTGGCTGGCCATCGTCGTCGTGATGGCGATCGCTTTTGGCGGCAGCCTGATCGTCAACGTGCTGTCGGCGCGCGCCTACCTGCAGCAGCAGTTGCAGATCAAGAACATCGACAACGCCACCTCGCTGGCGCTGGCCCTGACGCAGCTCGACAAAGACCCGATGACGGTGGAGTTGCTGGTCTCGGCGCAGTTCGATGCCGGCCACTACCGCTTCATCCGCATCGTCGCGCCCACCGGCGAAACTCTGGTGGAGCGCGTGTTTGAGGGCGAAGTGGTGGGTGCGCCACGCTGGTTTACGCAACTGATTCCGCTCGAAGCCGAACCGGGCCGGGCCCAAGTGCAAGACGGCTGGCGCCAGTTTGGCACCGTGGTGCTGGCCAGCAACGAACAGTTCGCCTACAAAAACCTGTGGCAAGGCACGCTCGACTTGTTGCTCTGGTTTGTGCTGGGCGCCTTTTTCACCGGCCTGTTGGGCAGCTATGCGCTGCGCGTCATCACGCGGCCGCTGGGGGCGGTGGTGCAGCAGGCACACGCCATTTCGGAACGGCGCTTTCTCACCGTGCCCGAGCCGCGAACGCCAGAGCTGCGCGCCGTCAGCCGCGCCATGAACGACATGGCGGGCCGCATACAACTCATGTTTGCCGACGAATCGAACCGCTTGGACGAACTCCACAAGCGCGTCAACTTCGACCCCGTCACCGGGCTGGCCAACCGCGAGCATTTCATGGCCTACCTGCGCGAGGTGCTCGATGGCGAAGCGTTTGGCTCCAGCGGCTCCTTGGTGCTGGTGCGGCTGGCGCACCTCAATGAGCTCAACGCCAAGTTTGGACACCAGCGCGCCGACCAGTTGCTGCGCGCACTGGGCGCCGTGCTGCTGGGCTGCGACCAAGAACACCCGGGGCAGCGCTCTGGGCGCGTCAAGGGCGGCGAATTCGCCGTGGTCTGCCCAACGCTGGCCTCACCGACCGAGGCCGCGCAACGGCTCTTCGAGCGCCTCTGGCGCGACTGGCTGCCCGACTGGGAGCCCGAGTTCCCGGATCTGTTTCACTTGGCCGCGGTGTCTTATGTGAGGCCGCAAAACCTGCCCGACTTGCTCACCCGGGCCGACCAGGCGCTGGCGCAGGCACGCACCAAAGGCCCCAACCGCTGGCATGCCGACGAACACGAAGGCGGCGGCCAGCTCACCTTGCCGGCCGAGCGCTGGCGCACCCTGCTCACCGAGGCGGTGCAAGGCGGCCGCTTGAGCCTGGCCTTCTACCCGGTGGTGCAGCGCGACCCCAAGCTCGCCCTGCACCAAGAAGGCGTGATCCGTTTGCGCATGGGCAGCGAAGGGCAGTTGCTCAGCGCCGGCGATTTCATGCCCATGGCCGCCAGCCTCAACCTGACCGCCCCCATCGACTTGGGCGTGGTGCAGCTGGCCATCGAACACCTAGGCAAGGGCAGCGGCGACGTGGCGGTCAACCTGTCCGCCGAAACGATCGCCGACTTTGGCTTTCGCAACCGCTTGGTGCAGCTGCTGCAAGGCTACCCGCAGCTGTGCCCGCGCTTGCTGTTCGAGGTGCCCGAGTACGTGGTGTACAAGCGGTTCGACGCCTTTTGCGACCTGGTGCGCAGCCTCAAGGCGCTGGGCTGCCGGGTGGGGATCGAGTACTTTGGCCAGCAGTTTGCCAGCAACGGCAAACTGCCCAGCTTGGGGCTGGACTACATCAAAGTGCACCCCAGCTTCGTGCGCGGCGTCAGCCTAAACCCGGGCAACCAAGAGTTTTTGCGCGGGCTGTGCACCATGGCGCATGCGCTGGGCATCACCGTGATTGCCCAAGGCGTGGAACAAGCCGAGGACTTGCCGCTGCTGGCGCAGCTCGGCTTCGACGGCGCCACCGGGCCCGGGGTGGTGGGGTGAGGCGGTGCGGCGGCGGGTGGTGCGCCCACCGAGCTGTTACGCCACCGCCCGAGTCCGGATGACTTCGAGCACCCGCACAATCTCCGTCACCTTCGCAGGCGCAAACACCCCTACCGGCCCCTGTGCATTCACATCCGTGAACGGCGACTCAAACAACCGCCCAGACTCCATGATTCCGGTCTGGGTCAGCTCTTCGACGATGAGGTTGATGAACTCAATCTGGTTCGCCGTGGCGGTGCCGCCTTGCAGGAACTCACTGAAAGCCTGCATGGCCGCTTCCCGGTCTAGGCCGACCAAGGAGCGAACGAAGAGGCCCAGCCCGTGGCTTTTTTCCTTGGCCTCGGCAATCAGCGCGGCGTTGCCGCCCGCCTGCAACAGCATCATCTCCAGCTCTTTTAGGTCCACACCCGTCAGCGGCTGGTTGCGGCGCAGGCGTTGCAGGGCCAGGTGGGATTCGTGTTCTTTCAGGAATACGCGGGCTTTTTTCTTGAACTTGGCCATGTTCAGGCCGGCCGTTGCTTGCGGCAGGTCGATGTTCGTGAGTTCGCCGATGGCGTCTTCAAAGTCGGTATAAACGACCTTTTTCTGGCCCTTGGGGATGAGCTTGACCAGTGCACGCAGGCGCTTGCGGGCCATCTCCAGCATGGGCACGGTCACACCTTCCCACCACTCATCGCTGGCCACGGCCTGAATCAGCACCCACTCGGCCTTGATGGCGGGGATGGCCACCTGCTCTTCTAGGGCGCTGGCTATCTTCTGAATCTTGTCCTTCAGGCTGGCGAAGTCGGAGCCGGCTTGCAGCACCGTCAGCTGCGTGCGCAGCATCAGCATGTCAAAGCGCTTGGCCTCTTCGTCTTCGTCCACCAGCGCAGTGGGCAAGCCAGCCACATGGGTTTCCAGCTCGTGCCGGGCTTCGGTGTCGAGCTTCTCCCAAGCATCGGCCTTGGCGTAGCGCTCCACGTGCTGCCGCTTGGGTCGCACCACGAAGTTGTCTGGGTTCATGGCAGCCACCTGCTCGTGCAGCAGGCTGGCAAGGGCTTGCCGCACGTCCTTGAGCGTCAGGTTGGTGGCCCATGGCTTGGGCGCTGCGTCATTGGCCGAAATGTCGCCATGGGTGCCGCCGGGGATGCGCGCATCCAGTTCGGCCACCAGTTCCAGCCGGGCCTTGAACAGGCGGGTGCCCAAGGGTTCGGATGCCGCGCCTTCCTTGAAATCTGGGTTCTGGCTGAAGAATTCGAGGTTCTGGCAGTAGTCAAAGATGAAGAAGTTCTGCTTGTCTTGCCCGGGGCCGAACAGGTCAGGGCGCAAGCGCGTACCACGCCCCACCATCTGCCAGAACTTGGTCTTGCTGCGCACCACCTTGAAGAACACGAGGTTGACCACCTCCGGCACGTCGATGCCGGTGTCCAGCATGTCCACCGAAATGGCGATGTGTGGGGGCTTCTCGGGCTTGGAGAAATCGTCAATCAGGCTCTGGGCGTATTCGGTCTTGTGGGTTACCACCCGGGCAAAGGCGCCCTTGTGGTGCGGGTAGTTGGCGTCAAAGCGCTGGGCGATGTAGTTGGCGTGGTCGTTGTTTTTGGCGAAGATGATGGTCTTGCCCAAGCGGTCGCCACCGGCCACCTTCTGGCCGTGCACCATCAGGGTGGCCAGCACCTTGTCCACCGTGTCTTCGTTGAACAGCCATTTGTTCAGGGCCTCGGCGTTGACCTCGTCGGGCACATTGCCTTCTTCGTCCCACTCCAGTTCGTCCCACTGGGCTTTTTCTTCGGCCGACAGGTCGGCGTAACGGATGCCCTCGCGCTGGAACTTGAGGGGCACCGAGATGGCCACGGGCGGCACCAGGTGGCCGTCGGCCACGGCTTCGTCCAAGCCATAGGCATCGGTGGGCACGCCGTCTTCCAGCCCGAACAGGCCGTAGGTGTTGTGGTCGATTTCGTCCTTGGGCGTGGCGGTCAGCCCCACCAGCAACGAATCGAAGTAGTTGAAGATGGCGCCGTATTTCTGATAGACCGAGCGGTGCGCTTCGTCGATGACGATGAGGTCGAAGTGGCCCACCCCGAAGCGGCGCTGGCCGCTGGCCACGTCGTCAATCAAGCCCATCATGGTGGGGTAGGTCGAGACGAACACCCGGCCATCGGTGTGTTTTTCGGTTCCCAAGTTCACCGGGGAGGAATCGGGCAGGTGTTTTTTGAAAGCGTTGACCGCTTGGTTGACCAAGGCCACCCGGTCGGCTAGGAACAGCACCCGCTTGGCCCAGTTGCTCTCCATGAGCACCTTGACCAGCGCAATCACCGTGCGGGTCTTGCCGGAGCCGGTGGCCATGACCAGTAGGGCGCGGCGCTGGCGGTCCACCTCGAAGTGCTGCCCCACCTTGCGCACGGCACGGGTCTGGTAGTAGCGCTCCACGATGGCGGCATCAATCACCACCGCGGCCGGGCTCTTGCGGCTGCTGCGGCGCTGGATGGCCAGCTCCAGCTCGTCTTTCTTGTAGAAGCCCTGCACTGGGCGCGGCGGGTAGGCGGCGTCGTCCCACAGCCAGTGCTCGTAGCCGTTGGAATAGAAGATGACCGGGCGCTGGCCGTACCTCTGCTCCAGGCAGTCGGCATAGAGCTTGGCCTGCTGCTGGCCCACGGCAGCGCTTTTGGTGGTGCGCTTGGCTTCAATCAGGGCCAGGGGTTTACCGTCATCCCCCCACAGCACGTAGTCCACATAGCCCTTGCCCTCGTGGTTGGGCATGCCGCTCACTTCCACCTCGAAGTTCACCGCCGGGTTCAGGTTCCAGCCGGCTTCCTTCAGCAGCACGTCGATGAAGGCTTGGCGGGTTTCGGCTTCGGAATAGTCGTGGCTGTCGGGCTCGGCGGCGTTGGCCTTTTTGGCGGCAGCCACTTCGGCTTGCAGCTGCTTGAGCTCGCTGGACAGGGCGGCTTGTTCTTTGAGGGCAGCGGCCAGCTTGTCGTCGCGCTCCTTCAGGCTGGCTTCGAGCTTTTGCAACTGCTCGGCCGACTGGGGGGCGGCGCCAGATGCGGCGGGGAACAGGGCGGGCGAGAACCCCAGCCCGGGGGATGGCCGGGCGCTGCGCCCATAGGTGCGGGCCAGCCAGTAGCAGAAGTGGAACAGATCGCGCAGGGCGTTCACGGCATCGGTATCGTGCACTTTGCGGGTGCTGTGCACGGCCAGATTGCCCAAGTCTTTGATGAGGCGCGCTTTGGTGAACAGCGCTTCGCCCACGGTGGCCTTGAAGCTGGGCTCGTGGATGAAGGCGCTCAGGTTGTCTTTGTAGGGGCGGCGCAGGCTGTGGTCGTGGGCGTACATCCATGCCACAGCCAGTGCCAGCGTGCGGCGGGCGTAGAAGCAGGATGCGCGGGCGTCGGCATTCGCCAAGCCTTCAGCCTTGGCGGCGGCCTCAAAGAACAGCGGCCATTCGGGCTGGAGGAAGGCGAAGTTGCTCATTCGAAATCCGTCCCTGTTTGTGCGTTTGAAATGGCCGTGATCAGGGCCAGCTTCAGGCTTTCGGAGAAATCGTCCTCGTACAGCAAGGAGGCAATCACATCCCGAAGGAGCTCTTTGCTGACCACGTTGTCGGCCACATACACGGCGATGTTTTCCATCTCGTGAACGAAGCGCGCGACCACATAGTCGTAGCCGTTGAGCTCCAGAAAGTAGGCGCCCAACGCAATGGAAGACCGCTTGTTGCCGTCGTTGAACGAGTGGTTCTTGTTGATGGAAAACACCAGATGACAGAGTTTGTCGGTCATTTCGGGGTAGTAGGCACCGTTCCGAATGTGGCCCAGCACACTTTCCAAGTGCTCCACATTTTTGACGCCAGGCAAGCCACCAGAGTGGTCAATCACCCAGCGCTGAGTTTGCAAGGCATGGGCCACATCGAAATAAAGGTACCGCAGGCCTTCGTGCTCGTCCATCTCAGCGGTCCTTCAGGCGCTTGAACACCGCCAAGGTTGCTGGGTCGCTCAGCCGCTCTTCCAGCGATTTGCTGGTTTCGCCCAAGAAACGGTCAAAGTCGGCTTCAGGGATGGATTGGATGTAGGCCTCCAGCTTGTGATGCAGGGCGTCTCGGAAACCCAGATCGCGGCTGGCCATTTTGGTGCGGGCATCTAAAATCAGGGGCCTGAACATGGGGTGCCCTTGGAACTTCGTGAACAGTGCCTCACCCTCTTGCATAGTTAACTTCCGCCCCAGTCTGGCAGACTCGTCGGCCAGTTCATGGGCAAAGCCAGTTTCGTAGCTGGCAATCAGGGTGAGCACCTCCGAGTACATGGTGTCCCGTAGGTTGTCTTTGGCTGCCAAATCCAGCACCTTGCGGTATTCCGCTGCGCTCTCTTTGAAAATGCTTTGGTAAACCAAGTTGGTGAAGCGTACATACTTCCACTGGTTTGCGACAATGTGCTGGTCCAGCGCATCGGTAAACTGTTTGCGGTAGCTCTGCTCCTGGAATGACGCCATGAGGTATTGGTCGTCGCGCTGGTTGATGAACTTGGTGTGGCCTCCAGTGCGCTCGGCCAGCACGTCCATCACAATGTCCAGCAGGCGCGAACGCACCGCCTTGGCGCGCTCACTCTCCGTCAGCAGCATGGCCAGGTTCAAGACGGCGCGGAAGCTGAACACCCCGAGCACAGGGGCTTTGTTACCCTCATTGATGAGGGTAACATCAGATAAACCTTTAAACTCATTGAGCTTTTTCCCTCTCAGGAGGGTGTAGCCATTGGCCTTGAGCTCTGCCCCGTGGCTGGCGATGTAGCGCTCCACCGTGGCGTCGCTGATGTTGAACAAGGCCACCACCTGCTGCTTGGTGAATACCGTTGCACCATCAAAGTGGGTGCCGCCCAAGGCCAGGTGTTGCTCAGCCGCTTGCAGGGCATAGCGGTTGTTGAGGATGTTTTGGCGCTGATGGGGCGAACTGGTCAGATCGCTCACTCTAGCTCTCCCTTAAATCCACAGGACTGGACACTTGAAAACATTTCATCAAGCGCTTGCATTGACTTTTCTAAGCTTTTTTTCCAGTTGGCGATGGCATTAAGTAAAGCATCGAATTTTTGCTGCCGCTCAAGAGGGGGGATCAATAGTGGAAAACCACGTAATTGAGTCATGTTGATCGATGCAATGCCAGTAGTCTGTTTAGCGGACTTCAAGAAATATTGTTTGCCCCGCTGACTACCGATGAGCCAGTTAAGATAATGTGGAGTTAATCGGTTTGATTTGAGTCTTACCCTGAACACATGGTTCTGGTGAATGCATTCTGGGAGCTGGGAGCGCCACAGGGTACCTCTGCCAAGCTTGTCAGGGTCCCCGCCTTCTGTGAGCAGAAGGTCGCCATTTCTCAGTGAATACCGCACGATTTCCGCTTCAGTTGCCTCAATGACCTTCACGGCATCCAAGCTCAACCTCATGTCTTGCACGTTTGATACTGCGAGATATGGAACTTCGCGGGTGGTTTTTCCAGTTAAATTCCTGCCTTTCGTCACACCTGACACAATGTCCGCAACATCACCAAGCGTAAGGTCAGATGCCCATCCTTTCGGATTTTCAATAGGGTCCCCAAACATCTCCACAAAAATCGACTGCGCGAGGCGGTCGAGCTGGGTCAAGGCTTCACGGCGCTTGGCGCGCAGAGCGTCGGCTTTGTCGAGGATGGCGGCGATGCGGCGTTGCTCTGAAATGTCAGGTAACGGAATTACTGATTCCAGAACAATCTTGTCTGATACCGCTGGGTAGCTTGCCCCATTGGCCTGCATCACCATGCTTTTTATGAACGCGTCACTCTTAACCCAATGAAAAAGGTAGTTGGCATTCAGGCGTTCGGGATTAGGGCGAGCAACACAAAAACCAGTTGAAGCAGTCGCACCGTCGAACTCATTTGTAACCAGCGCAACCCCATTGAGGTTTGGCCGAACAGTGGAGACCAAAACATCATTTGCCTTGACAAGCTGCCGTGCACGGCTTGGTGCCTCTGCACACCTCAGTTTTCTGGCGTCAGATATTGCCTTGAGCTCTTGACTTACAGCACTTAAGTCAATGTAGTCAAATTCGTCATCTTCGTCAGAGCGCAGCGGGTTCCAGGTTTGAACGTCAAGCATCAGCTCCCGCAGGCGGACCAAGGGAAGAGCACTCACTTGAGCATCCCCTCAAGCTCCGCCATCCCCGCCTGAATCTCATCCTCCAGCTGCCTGAGCTTGGCCAGAATCTCCAGCGGGTGTTCGTGCTCCACCGCTTGGTGCACCACTTCCTTGTAGCGGTTGATGCTCAGGTCGTAGCCCTGCGCCGCAATGTCGGCCTTGGGCACGCAGAAGCTTTGCGCGGTGCGCGGGCGCTCGCGCTCGGTGGTGTCGCGCTGCGCCCAGCGGGTGAGCGCATCGGGCAGGTTGTTCTTGGTGTGTTCGGCCTCGGTCAGCGGCTGGGCGGGGGAAGGCCCCAGCTTGTTTTCGTCGAGCAGCGGCTGGCGCTTGTCGTCTAGGCTCCAGCCGTCGGCCTGCATGTCGTAGAACCAGACTTGTTCCGTGCCGCCCGAGTTGGTTTTGGTGAAGAACAAAATGGCGGTGGACACGCCCGCATAGGGCTTGAAGGCGCCAGCGGGCAATGACACCACGCCATCGAGCTTGTGGTCTTCCACCAGCATGCGGCGCAGTTCTTTGTGCGCCTTGCTGGAGCCAAACAGCACGCCATCGGGCACCACCACGGCGGCCCGCCCGCCGGGCTTGAGCAGCCGCAGGAACAGGGCTATGAACAGCAGCTCGGTCTTTTTGGTTTTGACGATGCTCAGCAGGTCTTTGGCGGTGTTCTCGTAGTCTAGGCTGCCGGCAAAGGGCGGGTTGGCGAGGATGAGGCTGTACTTTTCTTCGTCCGCTGCGTGGTCTTGGGCCAGCGAGTCTTTGTACCGGATGTCGGGGTTATCGACCCCGTGCAGCGCCATGTTCATGCTGCCGATGCGCAGCATGGTGTTGTCGAAGTCGTAGCCATGAAACATGCCATGGTGGAAGTGCGCCCGGGCCGAGGCGTCGCTGAACAGCGTGGGGTGCTTTTCGCGCAGGTATTCGCCGGCAGCCACCAGAAAGCCGCAGGTGCCGCTGGCCGGGTCGCAAATCACGTCTTTGGGCGTGGGGGCGGTCATGGCCACCATGAGCTTGATGAGGTGCCGGGGCGTGCGAAACTGGCCGTTCTGGCCCGCGGCGGCAATCTTGCCCAGCATGTATTCGTACAGGTCGCCCTTGGTGTCGCGGTCTTCCATGGGCACGTGGTCCAGCATGTCCACCACCTTGGACAGCAGGCCGGGCGTGGGGATGGTGAACCGGGCATCCTTCATGTGCTGGCTGTAGGTGGAGCCGTCGCCGCCCCGGTTGCGCAGGAAGGGGAACACGCGCTCACCCACCACGTTGAACATCTCGGCCGGGGCAAAGTGCTTGAAGCGCGACCAGCGCAGGTCGCCATAGGGGCGGCCTAGGTTGTCTTTGCCTTCGGGGAAGATGCGCTGCGCCATGGGCCGCTTCAGCACCAGGGCCTTGCTTTCCTCTAGCGTGTGGGCGTCGTCTAGGCGGCGGATGAACAGCAGGTAGGTGATTTGCTCCAGCACCTCCATGGGGTTGGAGATGCCGCCCGACCAGAAGGCGTTCCAGATGGCGTCGATTTGGCTGCGGATGTCGCTGGTGAGCATGGGGTCCCTGAATCAAAGGTCGGCTAGGGATTGGCTAGGCCACCCTAGAATGAATGCCAACCATGATAGCGCCATGTTGCCTTACGCGGCCTTTGGCGCGCAAAACAAAGAACCCATAAGTTTCTCAACTTATGGGTCCAATTTCTCAGCTTATGCGTTCACCTACACCACCGCTCAAACGTCGATATTCGCCGCGCGCAGCGCGTTGTGCTCGATGAAGGCGCGCCGCGGCTCGACTTCGTCGCCCATGAGGGTGCTAAAGACGCGGTCGGCCTCGATCGCGTCTTCGATGCGCACTTGCAGCAGGCGCCGCACCGCCGGGTCCATGGTGGTTTCCCACAGTTGCTCGGGGTTCATCTCGCCTAGGCCTTTGTAGCGCTGGCGCGCGCTGCCGCGCTCGGCTTCGGCCAGCAGCCACTGCATGGCGCTGCGGAAATCGGACACTTTTTCCTCTTTGCGCCGCTCGCCTTCGCCGCGCCGCACCGTGGCGCCCTCGTTCAGCAGGCCGGCAAAGGTCTGCGCCGCATCGGCCAGCGCGGCGTAGTCGGCGCCGTGCACGAAGTCTTGCGTGACCACGCTGCTGCGCACGTTGCCGTGGTGGCGGCGGCTGATGCGCAGCAGCGGCTTGTCGCTGCGCGCATCGAACTCGGCCGTGACTTCGGCCGGCACGCCGGTGCTGCTCAGGGCGCGCAGGGCGCTTTGCAAGGCGCTGGCGCTGGCGCTGGCTTGCTCCATGTCGTCGAGCGCCAGCGCCACGCCGCTGGCCATGGCGCGCAGGGCCTCGGCGTCCATGAAGGCGCTCAGGCGCGCGATCACCGCTTCGGCCACTTGGTGCCGGCGCGCCAGCTCGGCCAGCGTCTCGCCCTCGAGCGTGCGCCCCGGCTCGCCACCGGTGTGGATGGCGGCGTCGCGCAGCGCGATGCGCAGCAAGTAGGCGTCGAGCGCGGCCGCGTCTTTGAGGTACAGCTCTTCTTTGCCGCTCTTGACCTTGTACAGCGGCGGCTGGGCGATGTAGATGTGGCCGCGCTCGACCAGCTCGGGCATCTGGCGGTAAAAGAAGGTGAGCAGCAGGGTGCGGATGTGGGCGCCATCGACGTCGGCATCGGTCATGATGATGATGCGGTGGTAGCGCAGCTTGGCCACGTTGAAATCGTCCGACCCGCTCTTGGCCTTGGGGTTGAACTCGTCGGCGGCGCTGGATTTTCCGATGCCGGTGCCTAGCGCCGTAATCAGGGTCAGGATTTCGTTGCTGGCGAGCAGCTTTTCGTAGCGCGCTTTCTCGACGTTGAGGATCTTGCCGCGCAAGGGCAAAATGGCTTGGAACTTGCGGTCCCGCCCCTGTTTGGCGCTGCCGCCGGCGCTGTCGCCCTCGACGATGTAGATCTCGCACAGGGCCGGGTCTTTTTCTTGGCAGTCGGCCAGTTTGCCGGGCAGCCCGAGGCCGTCGAGCACGCCTTTGCGCCGCGTGAGTTCGCGCGCCTTGCGCGCCGCCTCGCGCGCCCGCGCCGCATCCACGATCTTGCCGCACAGCAGCTTGGCATCTTGCGGCCGCTCTTCGAGGTACTCGGTCAGCGCCTTGGCCACGATGTCTTCGACCGGTGCGCGCACCTCGGAGCTCACCAGCTTGTCTTTGGTCTGGCTGCTGAACTTGGGTTCGGGCACCTTGACCGAGAGCACGCAGCACAGGCCTTCGCGCATGTCGTCGCCGCTGACTTCGACCTTGGCCTTTTTGGCCACTTCGTTTTGCTCGATGTATTTGCCGATGACGCGCGTCATGGCGGCGCGCAGCCCGGTCAGGTGGCTGCCGCCGTCGCGCTGCGGGATGTTGTTGGTGAAGCACAACACGTTTTCGTTGTAGCTCTCGTTCCACTGCATCGCCACCTCGACGCCGATTTCGGTGCCGGGGATGCCGCCGTAACTCTCGGCCGGGCGCGCGCCGCTGGCGTAAAAGGCGTTGGGGTGCAACACTTTTTTGCCGGCGTTGATGAACTCGACGAAGCCCTTGACGCCGCCGGCGCCAGAAAAATCGTCCTGCTTGCCGCTGCGTTCGTCGTGCAAGCGGATGCGCACCCCGTGGTTGAGAAAGCTGAGCTCGCGCAGCCGCTTGGCCAAAATCTCGTAGTGAAAATCGGCGTTTTGCTGAAAGATCTCGCTGTCGGGCAGGAAGTGCACCTCGGTGCCGCGCTTTTCGGTGACGCCGCTGCGGCGCATCGGCGACACTTCCACGCCGTCGATGGTTTCCACTAGGCGCTGCTGCACCTCGCCGCGGGCAAATTCGAGCTGGTGCACGCGGCCGTCGCGGCGCACCGTCAGGCGCAGCCAGCGGCTCAGGGCGTTGACGCAGCTCACGCCCACGCCGTGCAAACCGCCCGAGACCTTGTAGCTGTTTTGGTTGAACTTGCCGCCGGCGTGCAGCTCGGTGAGCGCGATCTCGGCCGCGCTGCGCTTGGGCTCGTGCTTGTCGTCCCACTTGATGCCGGTGGGGATGCCGCGCCCGTTGTCGGTGACGCTGATCGAGTTGTCGGTGTGGATGGTGACGACGATGTCGTCGCAATAACCGGCCAGGGCCTCGTCGATGGAGTTATCGACGACCTCGAACACCAGATGGTGCAAGCCGGTGCCGTCGGAGGTGTCGCCGATGTACATGCCGGGGCGTTTGCGCACCGCCTCCAGCCCCTCGAGGATCTGGATCGAGCCCTCGCCGTAGCCGGCGCTGCTCGCCGAGGCCGCGGGCTCGAGGGATTCGGGCGCAGTGGGGTCTGGCTGGGCGGGGGGGAAATCGGGATTCATCAATCAACTCTCATCAAAGGCGCAGCCCGCACGTGGGCGGGCAGGTCAGGCAAAGCGGTCAGGCACGGGGTAGCGGTTGCAGCGCGGGCAGCGGCATCAGATGCGCATCGGCATCACCACGTATTTGTAGCTTTCGTGCTCGGGGATGGTGAGCAGCGCCGAGGCGTTGCTGTCGGCCAGTTCGAGGCGCACCATCTCTTGCGCCATGCTCGACAAGCCCTCGATCAGGTAGCTGACGTTGAAGCCCATTTCCATCATCGGGCCTTGGTACTCGATGTCGAGCTCGTCGAGCGCCTCTTCTTGTTCGGCGTTGTGCGCCACCAGCCGCAGCACGCCGGGCTCAAGGCTCAGGCGCACGCCCTTGAACTTGTCGCTGGTCATGAGGGCGGCGCGCTGCAACGCCGCCAGCAGCGGCTGGCGCCCCAGCAGCAGCACGTGCGGGTGTTGCTGCGGGATGACGCGCTGGTAGTCGGGGAACTTGCCCTCGACCAGTTTGCTGATGAACTCCAGCGCGCCAAAGCTGAAGCGGGCTTGATTGGAGGCAAATTGCAGCTCCACGTCGCCCTCGGCTTGCGAGAGCAAGCGCTGCAGCTCCAACACCGTCTTGCGCGGCAAAATCACCTCTTGCTTGGGCACCTCGACCTCGAGCGCGGCGCTGGAAAAAGCCAGCCGGTGGCCGTCGGTGGCCACCAGACTGAGCGTTTTGCCTTCGGCCACGAACAAGATGCCGTTGAGGTAGTAGCGGATGTCTTGCACCGCCATGGCAAAAGACACCTGGCCCAACAGGCTCTTGAACACCTTTTGCGGCACGCTGAACGCCGGGCCAAAGCTGGGGGCCTGCTGCACCAGCGGAAAGTCTTCGGCCGGCAAGGTTTGCAGGGTGAAGCGCGACTTGCCGCCCTTGAGCACCAGCTTGCTCTGCTGCGCCTCGATCGTCACTTTTTGCTCGGGCGGCAGGGTGCGCAAAATGTCGATCAGCTTGCGCGCGCCCACCGTGGTGGCGTAGGTGCCGGCGTCGCCGCCGAGCTCGGCTTGGGTGCGGATCTGGATTTCGAGGTCGCTGGTGGTCAGCTGCACCAAGCCATCCTCTTTGCGCAGCAGCACATTGGCCAGCACCGGCATGGTGTGGCGGCGCTCCACGATGCCAGACACCGCTTGCAGAGCGGCCAACAGCTTGTCTTGGGTCGATTGCACAACGATCATGGGCGGGCTTTCGGTTCGTTTCGGTAAAGGGCGAAGGCTACGGAGCTAGCGCGCCTCGGGCGGGGCCGCAACGCGAATTGTTGCAGGTTTGCAAAACGGGGCGGTGGCGGCGCGGGCGGGCATGGGCGTTGAATTTTGCATCGGCGCCGCTCAACCTTTGAGGGTCTGCTCGAGCACGTGCAGCTGCTGGTTGAGCTCGCTCAGGGTCTGGCGCTCGGCGGCGATCTTGCGCACCGCGTGCAGCACCGTGGTGTGGTCGCGCCCGCCAAAGAGCTCGCCGATTTCGGGCAGGCTCTTTTGCGTCAGCTCCTTGGCCAGAAACATGGCGATCTGGCGCGGCCGGGCGATGTTGGCCGGGCGCTTGCGCGAGTACATGTCGGCGACCTTGATCTTGTAAAAGTCGGCCACGGTTTTCTGGATGTTCTCGACCGAGATCTGCCGGTTCTGGATGCTGAGCAAGTCGCGCAGCGCCTCGCGCGCCAGCGCGATCGACACCTCTTTGTGGTTGAAGCGCGAGTAGGCCAAAATTTTGCGCAACGCGCCTTCGAGCTCGCGCACGTTGGAGCGCACGTTCTTGGCCACGAAAAAAGCCACATCTTCGGGCAGCGCCGCCGCTTCGGCCTCAGCCTTGCTGAGCAAAATGGCCACGCGCATTTCCAGCTCGGGCGGCTCGATGGCCACCGTCAGGCCGGCGTCGAAGCGCGACACCAGCCGCTCGTGGATGTCGGTCAGGCCCTTGGGGTAGGTGTCGCTGGTCATGACGATGTGGCTTTTTTTGGCCAGCAGCGCCTCGAAGGCGTTGAAAAACTCCTCTTGGGTGCGCTCTTTGTTGGCAAAAAACTGCACGTCGTCGATCAGCAGCAAATCGAGCGAGTGGTAGCGCGCCTTGAACTCGTCGAAGGTCTTGCGCTGGTACGACTTGACCACGTCGGTCACAAACTGCTCGGCGTGGATGTAGAGCACCTTGGCCGCCGCACGCCCAGCCAGCAACTGGTTGCCGATGGCGTGCATCAGGTGCGTTTTGCCCAAACCCACGCCGCCGTAAATGAACAAGGGGTTGTAGAGCTGGCCCGGGTGGTGCGCCACGTGCATGGCCGCCGCGCGCGCCATGCGGTTGGCCGTGCCCTCGACCAGGGTGGCAAAAGTCAGCCCGCCATTGAGCCGGTGCGTGGGCTCGGGCAGCTTGGCCTTGGCAGCAGTGGGGGCAGCGAAGGCGGGCTCGGCTTGCGCATCGGCCGACCCATCAGCAGAGATCCATAGCGGCTCAGACTGCAGTGACTGCGGCGTGTTCGATGAAGCAGGCGAGGCGGCTTTGCGCACCCCCGGGCGGCTGGCCAGCACCAGTTCGAGCGCGACCGGCTGGCCCGCCACCGCCTGCAGCGCCGCGGCGATGCGGGCGGCGTATTGGTTGCGGATGCAGTCGAGCTTGAAGCGGCTGGGCAGCACCAAGGTGACCGAGTCGGCCGTCTGCGACACCTGCGCCGCCAAGGGGCGGATCCAGGTGTTGAACTGCTGCGCCGGCAA